>CAYOIT010000024.1:0-40000 GCA_964404035.1 uncultured Verrucomicrobiota bacterium
GCCAGGTTCTCATCCTGGTAAGAGGGGTTCGACTCCCCTAGGGGGTGCCACTTCAGTAAAGCCCAATAGAATCAAGGGTTTTATGGGAGTGGCCGGGGCACAAACGGCACACTCATAACACTCAGTGACAACGTCAGCCCCTTCATGGTCCCTGTAACCACGTTTCCTGACGACGCTCTCAACTTACGCCTGGGCCTCATGGCGCATGCTGGTGGGGGTGACGCAGGCTGTGGGGACGTTCCAGGCCATGCGCCAGCATCAAGGGCTCGTTGTTCAACACCTCGCGGGTCGGCCCGTCCGCCACGACCTTGCCGCCATCAAGGACAATCACGCGCGAGCAGACTTCGACGACCAGTTCGAGGTCGTGCGTGGCGATAATCCGGGTGTGCTCGAACGAGTGCAGCAACTCGATCAGCCGGCGGCGGCTGCGCGGATCCAGGTTGGACGAGGGTTCATCCATCACCAGGATGTCGGGTGACATCGCGAGCACGGTGGCAATGGCCACTGCCCGCTTCTCCCCAGCCGATAAGTGGTAAGGCGGCCGGTTTTGCACGTGGGTCATTCCCACGCGTTCCAGAACTGCCGCCACCCTGCACTCAACCTCGTTCTCCGGGAGCCCGCTGTTGAGCGGTCCGAAGGCCACATCCTCCTCCACGGTAGGCATGAACAGCTGGTCATCCGAATCCTGAAAAACCATGCCGACAGCTCGTCGGGCGGCTTGTGCGGTCTTGCGCGTAATGGGGATGTCTCCAATCCGCACTTCTCCACGCGTGACCGGAAGATAGCCATTGAGATGGAGCAGCAGGGTGGATTTTCCCGCTCCATTGGCGCCGACCAAGGCGACGGCGCCGCCGTGCTCGATGCGGAATGAGACGCCTTTCAGCGCTTCGGTTCCGTCGGGATAGGCAAAAAAAAGATCGCGAACCTCGACAATATGGTGGCTCATGTAACCCCTCCGGTCAGCAACCTTCCCAAAGCTTCGGCCAGATTCCAGCGTCGCGCCAGGGCGAAGCAGGTGAAGCACCCCAGGACAAAGAGCCAGTCGGTGGCCCGGAACGTGGTCCGATGCAGGACGCGGATTTCGCCATCGAAGCCGCGGGCGACCATGGCCTGGTAGATGCGTCCGGCCCGATCCATGGCACGGAGAAGGAGGTGTCCGATCAGCGACCCATAGACACCGAAGGGCAGCGGCCGAACACCCGTGGAGCGCAGTTCAACACTGCGCATCATCTTGACGCCTGCGTCGGCGACCACGAACAGGTAACGGTGGAGGAAGAGCAGCTGGACGACGAAGATACGCGGACACCCCAGTTGCTCCAATCCGGCGCCGAGCCGATGCATACCGGTACAGGCGACGAGGGTTAGTGCGGCTCCGACCGTCAACACGAATCGGAAAAGAAGGGACGACAGCGAAAGCCAGCCGCCCGTCAGGACGAGAGGCCCGATGGTCGCGACCGGTTCACGGTCCATGATTGGATTGAACAAACCCACCACCAAGGCGAAAGGGGCGGCAACGAGCAGCTTCATCAGAACAGGTCGCACGGGAACACGGCCGACAGAGAGCAGTGCCAGCGGATAGAGAAGGAAAGGGGACAATGCGGACAACGCATAGCGGGGAAAGGACATGACTACGATGATGAAAACGAGGGTAACGAGGATCTTGGCCCTCGAATCGAGCCGATGAATGGGCGACTCGATCCGCCCCAGTTCATCCATCCTGCCGATTTCAATCCAGTCTGCGACGCCCATAGACTCCTTGTTTCATTCCCTCGTCTCAGGTATTGGCTGCATCACTCGTGGATCACTCTATAGCCCGGCCGGCGCAGATGGCGAGACGAAACACCGTTCGACACGAATGTGGACTGCGGTCACAATGTTACAGTTATGTAATCATCATGCCGCCGTTTAGGAGTGCTTTCTGAGCCCTTCGCGGTGTCGGCTGTTTTCTGTACGTTGGAGGAATCTGTTCTATAAGAAATGGTTACGTTGTGTCATGGCGGCGGGCCTGGCGTGTCAGGTCAGTCCTGATCTCTGACATGGTACGCTGGATGCTATGTACAGCGCCCACGTCGTAGTCTGCTCACGGACGCAACAAAAATGGAGGATGTTCAGGATGACGGCAAGACAGGGTGTGTTCGCAGGTGTGATGGCGGTGGCGCTGGGGGCCTTGCTGCCCGGGGTGACCGAGGCGCAGGAGGCGGTGTTGTCAGCGGCGAGTGCGGCCGTTGCCCCGTCGGGCATAAGTTCGGCTGACACCCTGTGGGTGATCATCAGTGCGGCGTTGGTGATGTTGATGACGCCCGGGCTTGCTTTCTTCTATGGCGGACTGGTGCGGCGCAAGAACGTCCTTTCGGTTCTCATGCAGTGCTTCATGATGCTCTGCCTGATCAGTCTCCAGTGGGTCTTCTGCGGTTACAGCCTGGCGTTTGGGCCTGATATCGCGGGCTTCGTCGGCACCCTGGACTGGATGGGGCTGAAGACCGTGGGCATGGCGCCCTCGGACTATGCCGCGACGATTCCACACGAAGCGTTTGCGATCTTCCAGATGATGTTTGCGGTGATCACTCCCGCGTTGATCGTCGGGGCTTTTGCGGAACGCATGAAGTTCTCCGCGTTTTGCGTGTTCAGTTTGTTGTGGGCGACGCTGGTCTATGATCCCGTCTGCCACTGGGTTTGGGGGAAAGGCGGGTTTCTCGGGGCCTTGGGCGGCGCGGGCGCGGTTGATTTTGCCGGGGGGATCGTGGTGCATGTCAATGCCGGCATGGCCGCCCTGGCGGCGGTGTTGGTGATGGGCAAGCGCAAGGGGTTCCCGGACGCTATCTCGCCTCCCCACAATCTGCCGGTGGCCGTGCTGGGGGCCGGGTTGCTCTGGTTCGGATGGTTTGGCTTCAATGCGGGGAGCGCCCTGGCGGTGAACCACGTGGCCTTGAACGCCTTCCTGGCGACGCACATCGCGGGAGCGACGGCGGGCTTGGTGTGGTCGATTCTCGATTGGTTAAAGTACGGCAAGCCAACGACCCTGGGCATGATCACAGGGGCTGTGGCGGGGCTGGCGGCGGTCACTCCGGGAGCGGGATATGTGGCGCTTTCAGGGGCGATCTGGATTGCCATCTTCGCCGGGATCATCTGCTGGCTCGCGGTATCAGCGCTCAAGGCGCGGTTCCAGTATGACGATTCGCTCGATGCGTTCGGCGTGCATGGGATCGGGGGGATCTGGGGCACGATTGCCGTTGGAATCTGGGCCACAAAATCGGTCAACGCGGCAGGGGTTGATGGCCTGCTCTATGGAAATCCCCACCAATTGTGGCTTCAGACCAAGGCGGTGCTGATCACCATGGTCTACTCGTTCGTCATGTCGATGATCCTGTTCAAGGTTGTCGACTTTGTGTTAGGACTGCGCGTCAAGGAGCGGGACGAGGCGATTGGGCTCGACCTGACCCAGCATCGGGAAGCCGGATATACGCAATTGGATTAAACGGGAGACACTCGTCATGAAATACATTGTTGCCGTTATTCAGCCGGATCGGCTTGATGAAGTGCTCAATCTGCTTGAGAGTAGGGAGATTCACCTGGTGACTGTGTCCAATGTGGTTGGACGGGGTCGTCAGAAGGGCATTGCCGAGGTGTATCGCAGCCACAAGGAGGCGGGGAACCTGCTCAAGAAGGTCAAACTGGAGATCGCCGTTAATGATGAATACGTAAAGCCGGCGGTGGATGCCATCGTTGAGGCGGCGCGTACGGGACAGACCGGTGACGGCAAGATCTTCATCATGGACATGCAGGACTGCGTTCGCATTCGGACGGGTGAAACCGGGCCGGTGGCGATCGGCTAGACTGCGATGGAGTCGCCACTGAAGGCACAGTGGCGACTCTTTTTTGTGGTTATCCCTTGCGGATCTCGATTTTCGGGGACTGCATCAGGCCGCAGGGGACGAGTTGATAGCCGTCTATCCAGCGATCATTGCCGCACTTGAACTCGCCGGGACCGGTCCAGGCAGGCCACTTGGTGTTGATATGGAAGGGGCCGTGTGAATTGCGGCGATGCCCGATGACCTCGATGGCCAACTCAACAGGCTTATCGCCCAACAGGCTGGTGATCTCGATTTCGTTCGGTTCCCATCCGATCATCCCGGCCGGTTTGCCATCCACGAGCACACGCACACCCACGCCGCGATACTCGGGCACGCAGACGAACGCGCGTTCGTCCTTGGCCAGAGCCGGCTGAATGGTGCGGCAATACGCCACGTGTCCCGCGTAGAAGGCGAGACCCTGGTCGCACCAGTCTCCGATCGGAAGACTGGTGGGCAACGTGGTCATGCCGATGGCCGCCCCCTCGACGCGCGTGCCGAAGTTGCCCAGCAGATAGGCAATTTCGAGACCGGAATGCGTTTCGGGATAGACGATGTCCATCGTGAGTTCATTCTGTCCGTTCTTAAGGTCGGACGGGTCGATCTGTATTTTCTGCAGCGAGCGGTCCGTCCACCAGCCGCACTCGGCGTCGCCGTTGACGGGGATGCCGTTGAGGGTGATCCGGAAGTCGCGGGGGTTCTCCAATGCGAGATGGAGATCACCGGAGGGGCGTGAGCCCACGTCGAACGTGTAACTCAGCGACAGGGGAACCGTGCGCGGCTGGCTGGGGTGTTTGCGCGCCCAGGGCTGCACCATGCCGCCGCCGCGGGGCCTCACACCGAGCGCCTTCCGGACCGCGTCATCGATTCGCAGAATTTCCGTCGCCGGCATCCAGTCACCATCGCCGATGCGGTAGCGGCACTGATCCAGCACCAGGACGTTGGCTTCCGACAGCCGGATATCCCACTTGCACTGGTCCATCGCCTCGGTCCGCACGACTTGCGGGGTGGGGGTGCTGGCGGGCAGGGCGGCGGCCGCCTTCTTCGGGAAGATGAACAGCCGGCTCGCCAGAGCGGGCAAGCTCGTACGGACTTCCCATCCCTTGGAGGAGGACACTGCCGCGGCGGCCGTTTGAGCACCGGTTTCCGGATTCAGCTCAATCGGCTGGCCGACGCAACCGGCGAAACCGGTGATGCGAACCTCGGGGAACGCGAGTCTCCGGTCACGGGCCAGATTCTTGAACTGGTTCTGTTGCCCCGCGGTCACAAAATCTTCGCCGGTATTGCAGACGAAGAGATAGAAGTTTTCCTTGTCCTCACGCAGCAGGTAGAGCGCCGCCGTGATCTCGCGACTTTCCGCGTCGGTAATCGAAACGCGGCGGGCACAGGGCTCCACGGCCTTGAGCATGGCTTCACCCGGCGCCTCGACGCACTCGCAGGTTCGGGCAAAGTCCGCGACGTCCTGAGAGGGCAAGGCCTCCAGATGAGACGCCTGGCGGCCGACAAATACGACCGAGCCACCGGCCGCCCGGAACTTCTTGAGCAGATCCAGGGTGGTCCGGCGCATGGTAATCTGGCTGGGGACGAGGATGCCCCGGTAGACGGCCTGCCCCACATGCAACTCCGCGTGGCCGCCTTTTCGGGTGATCTTCGCGTGCCGCGAGAGGAGTTCCTCGTCGCCGTAATCGAAGTCCACGTGCCCGCCCAGCAGCGAGTCCGTCACCCTCATGAAGGACTCCTCGATCTGTTTCGTGTCGGGACTCTGGTTCATGTCCTTTCGGAAGGTCACCCACATGCTTTCCACGGGATGAACCACCAGCAGATCACGCACCTCCGTGCCTTGGGTCATGACCGCGTGGATGCGGGCGAAATAGTCCTCCACCTTGCTGTACAGGTTCCACCAGGGCGACTGGTAGAAGATGGCGGCGGGGTAATCGCGCTTGGCTTCGCCTTTCATGGTGTACCACGAGAGATGCTGGGCTCGCAGGTTGATGCCGAGGGCGGCCTGCCAGTCGCCCAGCGCCTTGTGGCCGGCGAAGGGGAAATCCCAGCCGGTGCAGCCGTAGGTTTCCGTCAGCCGCCACTTGCGGCCGAACTGCCGCGCGGCGGAGGACACCTGCTTGGCGGTGGCGAAGATGCGCCAGTTCTCGGTCAGCATGTCCATGCCCGGGGCCTGCATGTGTTCGTAGGCCCGCATACAGGCGCCCACACGCGCCGCCTGGGACCACAGGGAATCCTCCATCATGAGATGGCCCGTGAACTGCATATGGGTGCGGTCGCACCATTCGCCAATCTGGCGGGCAAACGCATCCACAAACAGGTGCGTGGCGCAGTCGTGGTAGTGATAGCGGGCCTGGCTGACGGTCTTCCCGTCGACGTCGAAAACGAGTTCCGGCAGGTGCGCGATCAGGTTATAGCCGTAACGTTTGCGGAAGATGGCGGGGAGTTTGTCGGTCCAGGCGAGTTGCGCGCCCGGCGTCTCGCCGCCTTGGATCTGCAGGGTTTCGCCGTGATCGGGTTCGTCGGTAAAGATCCCCGGGACCCGCTTGCCGAACTCCTTGCCGAAATGCTTCCGGTAGGATTCATGGGTGACACGGATAAATTCCCGCACGGCCTCATGGTTCATGGTGTCGAGATAGGTAAAGCCGTTGTACCAATCGCTGAGGTCCGCCAGGACGACGCGGAAATGCAGGATGACCTCGTCTGCGGCGGGAGCGAGCTTCTTGCCGGCTGCGATGAGCCGAACGTTGGTGGCGGTGGCGCCGTCAACTTTGGCCACGAAGACCGCCACGGTGTCCTTGGTGCGCTTGACGGTGGCGCCCGGTTGGAGGAGATCCATCTTGAGATGGCGCAGACGATACTTGGGATTCTTCGTCACGAGACCGCCCGCCGCGCCGGACGGCCAACGGTCTTCGTCGTACAGCCACGCCTGCATATCCAGTTTCTCGGCCTCGTCGATACAGGCGCCGACACAGTCGAACCAGTCATCGGAGAGATAGGCGGTGTCGAGACCCACGCGCGCATGCATGAAGAATCCGCCCAGGCCCATGTCCTTCATCAGCCTGATCTGGCGCCGCAGTTCCTGGGGTTCGAGTTTTCCGTTCCAGGCCCAGAAGGGGGCGCCACGGTATTCGGAGGTTGGGTTTTGAAAGTTGGCGAGCAGAGCTTTATTCATGATGAACCCTTTCGTGCGGTTTACAGAAAAACGTTCTTTCTTGCCGCTGGTTGGCGAGGCCGGGCCAGCGGGGTGATGTACTCCTGTCACTGGGTTCTCAATCTGCCTAACTCATGGTTTGATGTCCATCACGGAATAGGGGCCGAGGATCGGTGACGAAAAATGGTTTCATCCGGATCTGAAGAGTTGTATACTAACCCGCAGTCAATGACACAGAACTGGCGGAAACGCGGCCTTGGGTCGCGTGTGGATTCACCACAAGGGACTGTGTCCTACCCGGCGCCTGAATGTGAAGTTTCAGGAACTGTTGCGCCAGGAAGCCGAACGCGGGGGAGTCCTGGATGTCAACGTCAACGCCATTTCCTCGCTCCTGACGTATGCGCCGGGTTATCTGGACCGCGCGGATGAGTGTATTGTCGGGCTGCAAACCGAGAAGCCACTCTGCCGCGGGGTGAATCCCTTTGGCGGGCTGCGGATGGCGCGGGAGGCTTGCGAGGCCTACGGTTATACGCTGGGCCCCGCCGTGGAGCAGGCCTTTGCCTACCGGACCACGCACAACGACGGCGTTTTCCACGTCTGCAACGAGACGATGCGCCAGCTCCGCAAACATGGAATCATCACGGGGTTGCCCGATGCCTATGGCCGTGGTCGTATCATCGGCGACTACCGCCGTGTGGCGCTCTATGGTGTGGATGCGCTCATGGCCGCCAAGCGGGCCGACAAGGACGCGCTTTCGGTAACGACCATGACCGAGGAGACCATCCGGCGCTGCGAAGAGCTTTGGAAGGAAATCGATTTTCTGGAGAAGCTCAAGGAGATGGCCGCCTACGGATTCGATATCTCCGGTCCCGCCTGCCACGCCCAGGAGGCGGTGCAGTGGATCCACTTTGCCTACCTTAGGAGCGATCAAGGAGCAGAACGGCGCCGCCATGTCGCTGGGGCGCGTCAGCGCCTTTATCGACCTCTATCAGGAAGGGCATCATCTCAATGTGAACGTGCTGGATCGGGAGCAGCTTCTGGAGGCGCAAGCCCATCCCGAGCGCTATCCGCAGCTCACCATCCGCGTCTCCGGCTATGCGGTCAACTTCAGCCGTCTGAGCCGCAAACAGCAGGATGAGGTGATTGCCCGCACGTTCCACACGAGTCTGTAGAGGGCTGCGGATGACGACTTGCCGGATCCATAGCATCGAGACGCTGGGAGGCGTGGATGGGCCCGGTGTGCGATGCGTCATCTTCTTCCAGGGATGCCTGTTGCGCTGCCTGTATTGCCAGAATCCCGACACGCAGAGCTTTGAGGGCGGACGGGAGGTCAGTGTGGCCGAACTCATGCGCGCCATCGAACGGACACGACCTTATTTCGGCCCGGACGGCGGCGTGACGCTATCCGGCGGTGAACCCCTGGCACAACCGGTAGCAGCGGTCGAGTTGGTGCAGGCCTGCCGTGAGGCGGGGATTCATGCGGCGATCGATACGAGCGGGATCTGTGTCACCCCGGAAGCGTTGGAGGCGGCACGGCTCGCCGATCTGCTGTTGTTGGACATCAAGCATCCGGATCCGGGGAGAGGCAGGGAGATGACAGGGGGCGGGCTGGAGGGACCACTGATACTGCTCCGGGCGGCCGAGGCGCAGCGCCAAGCCGTCTGGATCCGGCATGTGGTTGTTCCCGGCTGGAGTGATACCCCGGAGATGGTGGAGGGGCTTGCCGTTCTGCTCGCCCCCTTTGCGTGTGTGCAGCGCGTGGACCTGCTCCCGTATCACACACTGGCGACGGAAAAATACCGGGCGATGGGACGTGAGGTTCCGTTGCCGGGTGTGCCCGCCGCCGATCCCGCCGCCGTCCGACGGCGTGAGCAGCAATTGAGAACGCGACTGGCCGCGCTCCGTCAGTGATGTACCTCAGGGACCACTGATCGGGAGATGCAGAAATCCAAGTGCCCAGACTGCAGGTGTACGACGTCTGTTCAATTTCAGGCGACGATGCCTATCAAGGCCAGATTGAAGTTCGTGCCGGTGCAGTTGGCGTCGTTGCCGTGGACGACTTCGAGTTCGAAGGTATGGTTGCCCGAGGGCAGGTCGTCGGCGATATGGCTCATCCGGAACCAGCCTTCATCCCCGCACCAGGCAGGGCGATCGCGTTTGGAGGCTTGCCACTCCGCGCCATCGATCCGGTAGCGGAATTCGGACGACTTCTTCCCGAAATCGAACCCCAGCGACAGGCCCCGTCCCTTGAACGTGAACGAAAGCCGCGCGCCGGGCGAGGACGTGGACAGCGTCTGATCGATCCAGGCCAGTTTGCTCCAGCGGCGGACGGTCCAGGGGCCCGTCAAGCTTACCTTGGCGAACGGCAGCGGGCGGGTGTTTTCCCAGTTGAGTGGATTGAGGGGTGGGGGAAGGGCGGCCACTTTCGGCTTACTGCGTGTCCTTTCTTTCTCAAGAAAGGCAATCACCGACTGGCCGTAACTGAGGCTGCCGCGGGACTGCGGGTGAAGTCCGTCGGGCAACCACTCTTCCCAGCGTATGAGGCCCTTGCGGACCTCTTCGATGGCATGGAGGCCCATCCAAACCGAGCCGATCCCGTAGTGACCGGCCAGTTTCTCGAAGTCGGCAATGGTTGGGGGAACCACTCCGTTGGTGATGTCCGTGTATTGGTCCTGACTGAACGTGTGGGCCAGCACGACGTCCCGCTTGCCGTCGGCCAGGAGCTTACGCAGCAGACCCTCGCGCGTCCGCTCCCGCTTCTCGCGTGGCTCGCCGCCGTCATTGACGGCATAGTCGACGAAGACGATGTCGCAGCCCCGGTCGATCAGGTCGCGATTGGCGCGAAAGACGGCCAGTTCGCTGCCCGTGGCGCCGATGGCGGCATTCTCGACGGAAACCCGCGCTTTCGGAAAAGTCTCGACGAACCACGCAATGACCGGCTCGGGCCAGTTGTGTCCCGGCCGCGGGTCGGTGATGGAGCCTCCGATGAAACCGAGGGTGATGGAACCGTTGCGCAAAGCCTGCCAGGTATGGGTCAGCGGCCTGCGGTGTGTCGAGACAGACAGTGATTTGGATGACATGAGGCCTGGAATTACCATACGTCCGATGGACTGACAACGGCATTTGACGGATCTCCGTCGAGAACTCGCGTTGAGAACGTTGTGCTCCTGGCTGCCGAGTTTGGTATCCTCCTGCGCATCCACCTCAAGGAAGGAGACCCGATGATGGACATGGGCAATCTGCATTACTACCACGCCTCATGGATTCAGAAATCCGAGGAGCGGCTCTCAAGCGACGTGTGCATTTATGGCGGAACGGCGGCGGGGGTTGTGGCGGCCGCCAAGGCGGCACGCCTCGGACTCAAGGTTGTGCTCCTGCAACCCGGGCAGCATCTCGGAGGAATGACCACCGGCGGACTCGGTTGGACGGACCATGGGCGAAAACACGTCATTGGCGGCATGTCGCGGCAGTTCTACCGGGATCTCGGCGCTCACTACGGCAGGGATGAGGAGTGGCATTTTGAGCCGCACGTGGCGGAGGCGCTGATCGAGCGGCTGGCCGGTGAATCGGGAATCGTTGTTCGACGCGCGGCCTTTCTGGATCAGGTAGAGAAAGCCGGCGACAGGATTACGGCGGTGACGCTTCTG
This sequence comes from uncultured Verrucomicrobiota bacterium, assembly GCA_964404035.1. GTDB lineage: Bacteria > Verrucomicrobiota > Kiritimatiellia > CAIKKV01 > CAITUY01 > CAMBRF01. Next base: position 10,650 of record CAYOIT010000024.1, read on the forward strand.
GGTGGGGCACGGGTGACGGCCAAGGTGTTCATCGATGCCACGTATGAAGGCGATTTGATGGCCAAGGCCGGTGTCGCCTATACCGTCGGCCGCGAGGGGAATGCTCTCTACGGCGAACAACTCAACGGCATCCAGGTCCGGGACAAACACCAGTTCAGCCATGTGGTGGATCCCTATGTTGTTCTGCGAGACCCTTCCAGCGGGCTGCTCCCCTGGATTGTTGCCGATGATTTATCCAAGCGGCAGGGAGAGGGCGATCGGCGGGTGCAGGCCTATAACTTCCGCATGTGCATGACCGATGATCCGGCCTTGAGGATCGACTGGGTCAGGCCTCCCGCTTTTGACGCCAGCCAGTATGTTCTGGCGGTGCGTTGGTTCAGCGGACCCAAAGACGGCTACAATGATCAGCTTAAGGTCAGGGAGGGCATGTCCGATCCCGTTCTGTCAAAATTCGACATCCTTTCGGCGCGTACCGCCGGGGGATATCGCAAGACGGACACGAACAATCACGGCCCGGTATCGAGCGACTTGATCGGCGCCAACTACGACTGGCCCGAGGGCAGCTATGAGCTACGCGAGGCCATCTTCCTGCGGCATGTGGCGTACCAGATGGGGTTCTATTGGTACATGGCCAATGCACCGGAGATTCCTGAGCGGTACCGGGCGGCGTATCGCCAGTGGGGATTGGCGTCCGATGAGTTCAAGGATACAGATCACTGGCCGCATCAGCTCTATGTGCGCGAGGCCCGGCGGATGGTGTCCTCCTACGTGATCACCGAGCATGACTGTCGCGGCGAGGTGCGGACGGAGGATCCGGTCGGAATGGCCAGCTACACCATGGACTCTCACAACTGTGCACGGTTTGTGAAGGAGGAGGGGGGTGTGGCACGCGTCATGAATGAGGGGGACGTGCAGGTGGTGCCCACCGATCCCTATCCCATTTCCTATCGCGCGGTGGTTCCGCGGCGTGGAGACTGCGCCAATTTGCTGGTTCCGGTCTGCCTCTCGGCGTCGCACATTGCGTATGGATCGGCCCGTATGGAGCCGGTCTTTATGGTGTTGGGCGAGTCCGTGGCGCTGGCTGCCGCGCTGGCGATCCGGCATGATTGTGCGGTACAGGATGTGCCCTATCCCGAGTTGCGCGAGCAACTGATCGCGGCGGGGCAGGTGCTGGCGCTGCCGGCCAAGGAATAGCTGTTGACAGAAGGGGACGGGTTCCTGTTAAATCTGCGGCAATTCGAAGGATTCTGGAGGGTTAGCACACTTGGATTTTGAAATTTTGCGCCACAGCACGGCGCACGTGATGGCTGCGGCGGTTTGCAGGCTGTATGAGAACGTCAAGCTCGACATCGGGCCTGCCACCGACAGCGGATTCTACTACGATTTTGATCTCTCCCACCGTCTTGCCCCCGAAGATTTCCCGCTGATTGAGCGCGAAATGGCCAAGATTGTGGCCGAAGATCTCCCCTTCGAACGCGTCGAAATCGGGCGTGCCGAAGCCGCGGCTCTGTTCGAGCAGCGGGGCCAGCGTTTCAAAGTCGAGCGGCTTGCCGACATTCCGGAAGGCGACACGATCACCTTGTACCGGTGCGGGGAGTTCGTGGACCTCTGCCGCGGTCCGCATCTTGAGCGGACCAGCCAGATCAAGGCGTTCAAGCTGCTTTCAGTGGCGGGTTCCTACTATCGCGGCATTGAGACCAATCCCATGCTTCAGCGGCTTTATGGCATCGTTGCCTCCTCCCAGGCTGAAATCGATGCGTATGTGACGCAGATGGAAGAGGCCCTGAAGCGCGACCATCGCAAGCTCGGCAAGGAGCTGGATCTGTTCAGCGTACAGGACGATGTCGGCCCCGGTCTGATTCACTGGCATCCCAAAGGCGCCCGGATTCGTTCGATCATCGAGGAATACTGGCGGAAGGAGCATTTCCGGGCGGGCTATGAGCTGCTCTATTCGCCGCATATCGGGCGTGCGGGCTTGTGGGAGACGTCCGGGCATCTTGGATTCTACTCCGAGAATATGTATGCGCCCATGGTCATTGACGATGTGTCCTACTACGTCAAGCCCATGAACTGTCCGTTCCACATTCAGATCTACAAGAGCCAGAAGCGGTCGTATCGGGATCTGCCTTTGCGCTGGGCTGAGTTGGGGACGGTCTACCGCTACGAGAAGACCGGTGTCTTGCACGGACTTCTGAGGGTCCGCGGGTTTACCCAGGACGATGCCCACATTTTCTGCACCTCGGAACAGATTGAGGACGAGGTCAAGCGCACGGTGGAGTTCGCGTTGCGCATCTGGCGTTCCTTCGGGTTCACTGACATCACGGCGTACCTGGCGACGAAACCCGCCAAGGCGGTCGGGGAGCCCGAGCGTTGGGAGCAGGCCACCGCCTCGCTTCGGCACGCTTTGGAATCCGAACAGATCCCCTATGTCATGGATGAGGGTGGCGGCGCGTTTTACGGACCGAAGATTGACCTCAAGGTCAAGGATGCGATCGGGCGTGAATGGCAGATGAGTACGATTCAATTCGATTTCAATCTGCCGGAGCGGTTCCAGCTTGCCTATCACGGCGACGACGGCAAGGAACATCGTCCGTACATGGTGCATCGCGCTCTCCTGGGCAGCCTGGAACGATTCTTCGGCGTCCTGGTGGAACAGTACGCGGGGGCGTTCCCCCTGTGGCTTGCGCCGGAACAGGTGCGTATTCTGCCCATCAGCGAGAAGCAGATGGAGGCGGCCGGGGCTTTGGCTGCCGCGCTTGAAAACGAGGATCTGAGAGTCCGCGTGGATCGCAGTGCCGAGAAGATTGGCGCAAAGATCCGGAATGCGCAAATGGAGAAGATTCCTTATATGTTAATCCTCGGCGGCCGCGAAGTGGAGCAGGGGACAGTGTCGGTTCGCAGCCGGACGGCGGGAGATTTGGGTGCCATGCGGTTGGAAGAGGTTGTCAGCCGGCTGCGCGCAGAAGTGGCGAGCAAGGCAGTGAATGCAAGCAAAGGGGCCGCCTAAGCCCCGTAACAAGGAGGTAGGCAATTCGTCCGCAGACCATAAGAGTGAATCATAGGATCCGGAGCCCTCAGGTTCGGCTGCTCGGTGCCGATGGCAGCATGATGGGGGTCGTCTCGATCAGCGAAGCGATGTCGTTGGCCGTACGCAGCGGTCAGGATCTGGTCGAAGTCTCGCCCAACGCGGAGCCGCCCGTGTGCCGGATCATGGATTACGGCAAGTTCAAGTACGAGCAAGCCCGCAAGGAACGCGAAGCTCGTAAGCATCAACACGCCGCGGAAATGAAAGAGATGAAGTTTCACGCGAACGTGGGGGATCACGATTTCGAGACGAAGGTGAACCATATCCTCGGGTTTCTCGAGGACGGGATCAAAGTCAAGTGTTCGCTCTTTTTCCGTGGGCGTGAAAACGCTCATCGTGAACTAGGGTTCGAGGTGATGAATCGCGTGCTGAAAGCCTGTGCCGAGCTGGCCCAGACGGACATGTTGCCGCGGTTGATCGGTAACAGCATCGTGATGGTGTTGAGTCCGAAATCGGGCAGCAAGACCCCTGGACGAGCCGAGCCAGCTGGGGCCCGGGTGGGGACGTCGCCCGGTTCCGCACCGGCGGCTCCGAGACCTGCTGTATCGCCGTCCGCGCCTGGGGTTGCCATGCCCAAGCCGGCCGTGTCCCCGTCTGCGCCGGGGGGGGTGGTGACGCCTGCGGCAGCGGTGCCAGTGGCACCGGCTCAGGCCGTGCCGCCGAAGTCCTGAGAGAAATCGTCGTAAAAAAGCTGGACGGGGTCATGCGCTTCGGGTAGATTCCCGACCCTTGTTTTCCGTACGTGGACTCGGTGCATGCCGTTGTCCGTGATGAGTTTGCCGTTTGGAGGAGGCTTATGCCCAAGAAAAAAACGAAAAAGATGGTCAGTAAGAGGGTGAAAAAAACAGGCACGGGGAAATTGGTCTTTGCACGACCCGGGTCTGGGCATCTTCTGAGCAGCAAGTCGAGGAAACGCAAGCGCAACCTGCGCCGTGACAAAGTCGTCCATGCGTCGGACCACAAGCGCTTGAACGAAATGATCTGAAGAAAGTGAAAGGATAGAGCAATGCCCAGAGCAACAAATGCACCGGCCTCCCGGAAACGGCGGAAAACGCGGCTGAAAGCAGCCAGTGGATTTCGCGGAAATCGTAGCAAGCTGTTTCGCCAGGCGACAGAGGCGGTTGACCGTGCCATGCGGTTGTCCTACGTCCACCGCAAGGAACGGAAAGGCGACTACCGTCGCATGTGGACGGTCCGTATCTCGGCGGCGTGCCGCGAACTGGGCCTCAGCTACAGCCGGCTGATCCAGGGTCTGAAGAAGGCCGAAGTGGCGCTGAATCGGAAGATGTTATCCGAGATCGCCTACCACGATGCGGAAGGCTTCAAGCAGATCGTCGAATTGGCCAAGAAGAACCTGGCGTAATTTCTCGATTACCTGGAAGTACTGAACGGCCGGCCGCAAGGTCGGCCGTTTTATTTTCCGCCCCGAAGGCGACGGGTGATCGTTGGAACCTTGAGCCCTTTGCCGCGCAAAGAAAGGCATGGCCGTAGGGGACCTCATCTGTTATACACTGGCCCACTTTAACCACGAAACGGGTTGCTTATGAACGCACAGGATATTGTTGTTCTGAAGGACTCAGCCATTGCCGAGATCCGGGCCTGCGGAACGCTGAACGACCTTGAGGCCGTTCGCGTCAAGTACCTTGGACGGAAAGGGTTGCTGCCGACAATCATGGAAGGCCTTAAGGATGCCTTGCCGGCGGATCGTCCGGAAATCGGCCGCGGCGCCAATGAGTTCAAGCTGGAGGTCGGGAAGGCTCTGGAGGAGGCCAGGACGGTGCTTGCGGCAGCGTCAGGCGCGGCGTCCCGCGGCTACTTCGACACCACCGTCCCGGGGGCCTGGAGGGGGCTGGGACAGCGACATCCCATCACCCAGGTCATCGAGGAAGCCATTCGCATTTTCAGCATGCTCGGGTTCACGGTGGCGGACGGGCCGGACATCGAAACCGAGTACAACAACTTCGATGCGCTCAACACACCGGACGATCATCCGTCGCGCGACACTCAGGACACGTTCTGGCTTCACTCGGGTGAACTGCTCAGGACGCAGACATCGCCGGTGCAGATCCGCGTGATGGAAAGCCGAAAGCCGCCGGTACGCATCATTGCGCCGGGGCGCTGTTACCGCCGTGACACGACCGATGCGACCCACAGTGCGAACTTTCACCAGATCGAGGGGCTCTACGTGGACCGTCAAGTCTCACTGGCGGATCTCAAAGGCGACATCACGTTCTTTGCCCGGCAGATGATGGGGCCGAATGTGAAGGTCCGGTTCCGTCCGCACTTCTTCCCCTTCACCGAGCCCAGCGTGGAATACGATTTTTCCTGCCATGTGTGCGGAGGCGCGGGATGCCGGGTCTGCAAGCACAGCGGTTGGATCGAAATTTCCGGGGCCGGCATGGTGAATCCGAAAGTGTTCAGCAAGGTGGGCTACGATCCCGAGGCCTGCACGGGCTACGCCTTCGGGATGGGCGTGGAGCGCATTGCCATGATCAAGTTCGGGATCGACGACATCCGATTGTTGTACGAGAACGACGTTCGTTTCCTGTCCCAGTTCGCATGACGTTAAATGAGGTGAGCGATGAAGGTGCCGTTAAGCTGGTTGAAAGAGTATGTGGATCTTGATCTGAGCCCGAAGGAAGTGGCCTCGTTGCTGACCTTCTCCGGCACGGAAGTGGAGGGCATTCAAACCCTTGGCGGCGACTTCACGGGGATCGTGGTGGGAGAGGTGTTGTCGGTTGAAAAGCACCCCAACGCCGATCGCCTGACGGTTTGTCTCGTGAGCACCGGTAAGGAAACCCTGAGCGTGGTCTGTGGGGCGCCGAATGTGGCGCCGGGTGTCAAAGTTCCGCTGGCCCCCATCGGGGTGACGTTGCCGAACGGCACGAAGATCAAGAAGGCCAAGATGCGCGGTGTGGAGTCTTTCGGCATGCTGTGCGCCGAGGATGAACTCGGGTTGTCGGACCGTCACGACGGGCTGATGATTCTGGCGCCGGACACCATGACGGGAACCCCCTTCAACAATATCGTCGGGCCTCCCGAGACGGTGCTCGAGTTGGAAGTGACGCCCAATCGCCCCGACTGTCTGAGCATGATCGGCATCGCCCGCGAACTGGCGGCGTTGCTGGGCAAGCCGCTGCGCCTCCCCGAGACCGGCCTGACGGAAGACCCGCGCCCGGTTCAGGAACTGACCGAAGTGACCATCGAAGATTCGCTGGGTTGCCCGCGCTACACCGCCAGGGTGATCTCGCAGGTGGCCCTGGCGCCCAGTCCCCGCTGGATGCAGCAGAGGCTGACCGCGGCCGGCGTCCGCCCGATCAACAACGTGGTGGATGTTACGAATTATGTCATGCTGGAGTGCGGGCAGCCGTTGCACGCGTTCGATTACGAGTTGCTCGAAGGGCGGCGCATCGTGGTGCGCAAGGCCCGCTCCGGCGAGAAGATGAGCACCTTGGATGGGGCGTCGCGGGACGTGAGTCCCGAGATGCTGATGATTGCCGATGCGGCGCGGCCGGTGGCGGTCGCAGGCGTCATGGGCGGCGCGGGCAGCGAGATCCGCGACGTGACGCGGACCGTCCTGCTGGAAAGCGCGTTCTTCAAACCCTCCGGGATTCGCAAGACTTCGAAGCGATTGGGATTGTCGACGGAATCCTCGTACCGGTTCGAGCGCGGGGTCGATATTGAGGGTGTTGAGTGGGCCAGCCGCCGCGCCGCCCGCCTGATGTCCGAACTGGCCGGGGGCGTCGTGGCCGCCGGTGTGATTGACCGATTCCCCATGAAGCCCACGCGCACGCGGATCGGGTTCCGGTTCCAGCGCGGACGCGATTTGCTGGGGGTGGATCTGGCGGATGACCGCGCCGTGGCCATCTTCGAGGCGTTGGGCCTGACCGTGGTGACACGGGATGCCGTGCGCTGCGACGTTGAGATTCCCGCGTTCCGTGTGGATCTGGCGCAGGAGGCTGATCTGATCGAAGAGCTGGCCCGGATTCACGGCCTCGACAAGGTGCCCTCGCCGGCACCGCACGCCATTATCATTCCGGATGCTGACGACAAGCCGACGCGGGCGCTGCTGGCGTGCCGCGGATGTCTGGTTGGGCTCGGGCTTTCCGAGATCATGAACTACAGCTTTTTGTCCGAGAAGCTGTTGAACCTGGTCGGGTACGGCAAGCCGGAGCATCGCATCTTCCTTCCGAATCCCATCAGTGCCGACCACACGGTTCTACGGGATTCGTTCATTCCCCAGATGGTCGAGACGCTGGGGCGGAATCGGGCGCGCCAGGCGCGAGAGGCACAACTGTTTGAATTGGGCCGGGTGTTTTTCAAACAGGCTGACGGAAAGTATGGCGAAGAGGACCGGCTGTGTGTGGGATTGATGGGGCCTGTGGGCCGGTCGGGCATGCAGAAAACGCAACCCGTCAAGGACGAGGACATGTACCAATGGATCAAGGGTATCCTCGATGAGCTTTGTCGCGCGCTCCACGTGGAATCTATCCGACGCGGGGGGGTAAGCCGGATGAGTATCGCCATCAAGCCCTGCGAGGACACGTGCTTTGAGTCCGGCCGGGCGGTGACGGTGACGATTGCCGGTGAGCCGTGCGGCGTGATGGGGTTGATTGGCGAGCGGGTTCGAAACGAGTGGCGCATGGTTGACCCGGTCGCTGTTATGGAACTCAGACTGGCGCCGCTGCTGAAGCCTGTATTACGAGTGCCTGTGGCCGCCTCAGTCGGCGCGTATCCCGGTGTTGAGCGCGACGTGGCCATGGTGGTGGATGCGTCCGTCTTGCATGAATCGGTGCTGGGTGTGGTCGCAAGCGTGGCGCCTCCGGAGTTGGTCGACATCCGTTTATTTGATGTGTATCGCGGCGAGAACCTCGGCAAGGGCCGGAAGAGCCTGGCCTATTCGCTGACCTATCGCTCCATGGAGCGTACCCTGACCGATGAGGAGGCCAATGGCTTTCACGATCGCGTCAAAGCGGCACTTCGGAAGGAACTGACCGCTGAGATTCGCGAGGGATGAGGGCCGCTGAAAGTGTCGTTGCGGTCCTGTATACCCGGCGATAGATTGCCCGTCCGGTCTGCCGATCGAGTCAGCCCCGAAAAAAGATTCAAATTTCTTTCGTCAAATTATTGACAAATACGAGGCTCAGGAATAGCTTACGTCGTCCCAATTTTTTTGCATAGGGACAAAAGGGTGTACGGTTCATCGTAAAACCAGAAAGGATAAGAGAGATGAAGGCGGGGCATACGGGTTTGATGGCGGGAGCGGGTTTACTACTGTCGGCAGCGACGTCGTTGGCGCAGGAGGGTAGTGCGGAAGCGGTAACGTTTACGCCTTTGTCATGGTGGATCGCCCCGTTTGGCGCGGTCTTCGGCCTCTTCTTCGCCTGGGTCTGTTACAAGCTGATGATGGGAGCTCCGAAGGGCAACGCCCGGATGGAAGAAATTGCCGGTTATGTGCGTGAAGGCGCCATGGCCTACTTGAAGCAGCAGTACTCGCGCGTTGGGCTGGTCTTCATCGTTCTGGTGGCCATTTTCTCGGTTCTGGCCTTTCTGAAGGTACAGAATCCATTTGTTCCGATCGCCTTTCTGACGGGCGGTTTCTTCTCCGGCCTGTGCGGTTTCCTGGGCATGAAAACCGCCACGTCGGCCTCGAGCCGTACGGCGCAGGGTGCCAGTGAGAGCCTGAATCGCGGGCTCCAGGTGGCGTTCCGGTCCGGCGCGGTCATGGGCCTGGTGGTGGTGGGCTTCGGGCTCCTCGATATCACCATGTGGTACCTGATCCTCGATAAGCTCGTTTACACGACCGAGCACATGCGGAACGGTCTGTGGTTCCTCGTTCCTGCCGGGTTCGACCCGAGCGGCAAAATGATGGAGATTACGACCACGATGCTGACGTTCGGAATGGGTGCCTCGACACAGGCCCTGTTTGCCCGCGTCGGTGGCGGTATCTTCACGAAGGCCGCGGATGTCGGCGCCGACCTGGTGGGTAAGGTTGAGGCCGGTATTCCCGAAGACGATCCCCGCAATCCCGCAACCATTGCCGACAATGTCGGCGACAACGTGGGCGATGTGGCCGGCATGGGCGCCGACTTGTACGAGTCCTATTGCGGCGCCATTCTGGCCACGGCGGCCTTGGGCGCGGCCCTGCCCGGAATCTCGGCCAAGATGCAGGTCGGGTATGTCACAGCTCCGATGATCATTGCCGGTGTCGGAACGATCCTGTCCGTCGCTGGAATTTTTGCCGTACGCTGCAAGGAAGGCGCCAGTATGATGACCCTGTTGCGGGCGCTGCGTATCGGGACCTGGGGCAGTTCGGCCCTCATCGTTGTCGTGGCCGCGATCATGGCGCAATTCGGCATTATTACGTGGGGTGTGTTTGGGGCGACGATCGCCGGATTGCTGGCGGGCGTGGCCATCGGGTACTCCACCGAGTACTATACTTCGGACGAATATGCCCCGACCAAAGGGGTGGCCACTCAGGCCAAGATGGGGCCGGCGACGGTGCTGATCGAAGGCTTGGCGGTCGGCATGATGTCCTCGGCCATTCCGGTGGTGGTGACCGTGGTTGCCATTCTGGCCTCTTTCATTCTGTCGGGTGGTTTGACCAACCTGAGCATGGGGTTATACGGGATCGCGTTCTCCGCCGTGGGCATGCTGGCCACGTTGGGGATCACGCTCGCGACGGATGCCTACGGGCCCATTGCCGACAATGCCGGCGGTAACGCCGAGATGTCGCATCTCCCCCCCGGCGTCCGCGAACGCACGGACGCCCTGGACATGCTGGGCAACACCACGGCGGCCACCGGGAAAGGCTTTGCCATTGCCTCGGCGGCCCTTACGGCCCTGGCTCTGGTGGCGGCGGCGCTCCAGGAAGTGGATGTCTGGCTTCACAAAATGAAGGACGGTCTGCAAATGCCCTTCGATTTTGCGTCGTACGATCAGGCGGCAGCTTCCGGCCAGCAGATCCAGAACCTGGTGGCGCAGTTTAACCTGACGATCATGAACCCATTTCTGATCGGCGGCGCGTTTATCGGCGCCATGATGGCGTTTGTCTTCTGCGCGATGACCATGAAGGCGGTCGGGCGTGCGGCCGGGGCGATGGTGGAGGAAGTCCGCCGTCAGTTCAGGACCAAGCCCGGCATCATGGCCGGAACGGACAAACCGGACTACGCGATGTGCGTCGCGATTTCGACCAAGGGCGCGCAGCGCGAAATGATGCTTCCGGCGCTGATGGCGATCATCGTGCCGGTGGCTACTGGGTTGGTGCTGGGTGTCTCGGGGATCATGGGATTGCTGGTCGGCGCGCTGACCGCTGGCTTTTCTCTGGCCTGCATGTTGAACAACGCCGGTGGCGCCTGGGACAATGCCAAGAAGCACATTGAGAAGGGCAACTTTGGCGGCAAGAAACTGCCTGACGGTTCCAAGAATCCCATTCATGCCGCCGCCGTGATTGGCGATACGGTCGGGGATCCCTGCAAGGATACGTCCGGTCCGTCGATGAACATCCTGGTGAAGCTGATGAGCATGGTGGCGGTGGTGTTCATGCCCGTCATCATCAAGTTCTCGCCGGCGATCCAGAAGGCCCTCCATCTCGTTGTGGAGTAGTCCTAACCCAGCAGATTGGGAAAGATGGGGGGCGCCTTTGGGCGCCCCCTTTTGTTATGAAACTGACTTTTCTAGGCACAGGTACTTCAGTCGGCATCCCGGTGATCGGGTGCGACTGCCCGGTGTGCCAATCCCAGGACCCGCGTAACAAGCGGCGGCGGTCCAGTCTGTATGTTGAGGCTGGCGGGACGCATATTCTGATCGATACGTCGCTCGACTTTCGGGAACAAGCGCTGACGTTCCGTGTTCCGCGCGTCGACGGCGTTCTGATTACGCATTCGCACGCCGATCATATTTTTGGCCTCGACGACATTCGTCGCTACAATACCATGCAGGGAACGATTATCCCTGTGTATGCGGCGGAGGGAACCATCGCCGACTTGAAGCGGATTTTCTCTTACATCAATACGGATGCTCCTGAACCCGGGGTCTTTCGTCCCCGTCTGACGTTCAACGAGGTGGTCGGGGCCTTCCCGGTGGGGGCGATGGTCGTGGAAGCGTTGCCCGTGGTGCATGGGAAGTCGGAAACCTATGGTTACCGTCTGGACCATGAGGGCAAGAGCGTGGGCTATGTGCCGGACTGCAAGACCATGCCGGAGGAGACGCTGAAACGGTTTCAGGGGGTGGACATCATGATTCTGGATGGCTTGCGGCATCGCTCGCATCCGACGCATGTTACCATTGAGGGAGCTCTGGACATTCTGAAGCGCATTGGCGCCAAGCGTTCATACCTGACGCATCTGTGTCATGATCTTGACCACGAGGAAACGCAGGAAATCCTGCCGCCCACCGTGTATGTTGCCTGTGACGGCATGAGCAGGACCTTGTGAAGTCGGAGGAATCCAAGCGGGCGGGTGATCTGGCGGAACGGCCAGCGGGAGGCAAAGGGAAAGGAATGCCCATGCTGAAGAACATGAATCGGATCGAAGCTGTCGCGGCCCTTATGGCTGTGGCCTTGCTGGTTCTGGGCTGCCTGGTCGTGCTGCGTCCCTTTGTTTCGGCGATTCTATGGGCGACCGTGCTTACCTACACCACCTGGCCATTGTTGCTGCGCATGGATCGTTTGTGCCGGGGGCGGCGATCGCTGGCGGCCTTTGTGATGACGAGCCTGATCGCTCTTGTCATGGTGTTGCCGTTCGCCATCGTGGGCATCACGCTGGGGGAGAACCTGTCGCAACTGGAGGAGCTTTTTCATTATCTGCAGGGCGGACTTCCCCCTGAGTTGCCTGCGTGGGCTCAGCAACTCCCTTGGATCGGGCCGTTTGCCGAACGTACCTGGCCTGGTTTTGCGCAGGACTCAGAGTGGGTTTCCGGCATGCTGAAAACCCTCGGCGAGAGGGTGGGGCAGTGGCTGCTGGTGCACAGTCTTGATTTCGGCAAGGGCATTCTCCAACTGACGTTGAGCGTGATCGTCGTCTATGTCTTCTATCGGGATGGCGAGCGGGTGATGGCCCGCCTGGCGGCAGGCGCGCAGCGCATTGCGGGCGACGTTTCGCAGCACCTGTTGTCGGTGGCCGGAAAGACGGTTCGCAGCGTGGTGTATGGCATTATTGGCACCGCCTTGGCGCAGGCTATCCTGGCGGCGCTCGGGCTCTGGGTGGCGGGGATACCGTCCCCGTTCCTGTTGGGACTGCTGACCTTTCTTCTCGCGCTGGTTCCGGTGGGGCCTCCGTTTGTCTGGGTTCCTGCCACGCTGTGGCTGTTCCATGAGGGACGGGTGGGGTGGGGGTTATTCATGGCTTTGTGGGGTCTGTTTGTGATCAGCGGCATCGACAACCTGGTTCGACCCTACCTGATCAGCCGGGGCTCTGACCTGCCGTTTGTCATTGTTCTACTGGGCGCCGTCGGCGGCGTGCTCGCCTTCGGGTTCATCGGGATCTTCCTCGGACCGGTGCTGCTGGCGGTGGGTTACGCGCTGGTCCGTGATTATACCGAAAACCGCAAACGGGGAACGAAGAAGGCGGACCAAACCGGCCTGGGCGGCGGCGGTGTTTAGATCGGCGCGGGACTCGGGAACAATAGGGATTGCGTGGGGCAGGGAAATAGAGTATACGTAACAGGCTATTTGCGAAGGGAAAGGTGACAGTATGAAGAGCGATATTCATCCGGAGTACAATGAGGCGACGATCACGTGCGCTTGTGGTTCTGTCGTGCAGGTAAAATCGGTGCGCAAGGAAATGCATGTCAATGCGTGTTCCACCTGCCATCCGTTTTATACGGGGCGCAGCGCCTTGGTCGATGCCAAGGGACGCGTGGAGCAGTTCCGTAAGCGCTACGCCAAGAAGTAGTTTGCGTATTGTCTGCGAAGGGGCCGGAAGACCGCAAGGTCCTTCTGGCCTTTTTTCTTTATTCACCTCAATGGAGAGGCATGATCGATACAGCCTATATCGATAAACTGGCCGCCAGGATGCACGAACTGGAGGCGGCCATCGCCGATCCGTCCGTGGCTTCCAACCAGAAGAAGTTCAAGGAGATCGTCAAGGAACACGCGCGACTGCGGAAGATCGTGGGCAAGGCGGAGGTCTATTTCCGCCTGAAACGCGATGTGGATGAGCAGCGGCAGCTGCTGTCCTCCGTGGATGGCGATCCTGACCTGAAGCTTCTGGCGGCAGAGGAGGTCGCCGGACTGGAGAAGGATCTGGTCCCGGCCGAGAAGGACCTCCTGACCGCCATGCTGCCCCCTGATGCCAACGACGAGCGTGATGCGATCGTGGAGATCCGGGCAGGGACGGGCGGCGACGAGGCGGCTTTGTTCGCGGGCGATCTGTTCCGAATGTACAACCGCTTTTGCGAAGCGAGGGGTTGGAAGGTGAGCGTCATCGACGCCAGCGCCTCGAATGTCGGCGGCTACAAGGAAGTTGTTTTCTCAGTCAAAGGCACCAACGTCTACAGCGTCCTCAAGTACGAATCGGGCTGTCATCGCGTCCAGCGCGTGCCGGCCACCGAAGCGGCCGGGCGCATACACACCTCCGCCGCCACCGTCTTCGTGCTGCCGGAGGCCGATGAAGTCGACGACATCGCGATTCCTCCCGATGAGATCCGCGTCGATATTTTCTGTTCATCCGGACCGGGCGGACAGGGCGTCAATACGACCTATTCGGCCATTCGAATCACGCATCTGCCCACGGGGCTGGTGGCTCAAAGCCAGGATGAACGGTCACAGCACAGGAACAAGGAAAAGGCCCTGAGTGTGCTGAAGGCGCGACTTCTGGACTGGCGGCAACAGCAGCAGGACGAGAAGAGCGGCACTCTTCGCCGGACACAGATCGGCAGCGGCGATCGTAGCGAGAAGATCCGCACCTACAATTTTCCCCAAAACCGCCTGACGGACCATCGCATCAATTTCACGATCTACACGCTCAATCGTGTGGTGGAGGGGGACCTGAACGAACTGATCGAGGCTCTTCAGGATCACGATCGAGACTTACGCATCAAGAAGGAAATGGCGCTGGCTCAGGGATGAAGCGACTGATCGAGGTTCTCCAGGCATCGACGGATTATCTGGCCGGCAAAGGCGTCGATCAGCCGCGGTTGACCGCCGAGCTCCTGATGAGTCACGTCCTGCAGTGTCCCCGCCTGCACCTTTACCTCAAGTTCGAAACCCAGCTCGACGAAGAACAGTTGGGACCGCTTCGGACGGGGATCAAGCGCCTGGGGGCAGGCGAGCCGTTGCAGTACGTGCTGGGCGATACTGAATTCATGGGTCACCGCTTCAAAGTGGACCGGCGTGCCCTGATTCCCCGACCGGAAACAGAAGAGCTTGTCGACCGGGTGCTGAAGTGTGCACCGCTCTGGTCCGGCGCCAGGCCGGCCGTTGTGGATGTGGGGACCGGGAGCGGATGTATCGTGATCAGTCTGGCGCTGGCCAGGCCGGAGGCCAGCTACCTCGCCATCGATGCCAGTGCGGCGGCCCTCGAACTCGCCCGTGAGAATGCCGAGTTGAACAAGGCGGCGGGTATTGAGTTCCGGACCGGCGATCTGCTGGCCGGCCTTGCCTCCGCCTCCGTGGATGCCGTGATTGCCAATCTTCCCTATATACCGACGCGTGACTGTGAGGCCCTGCCGCGGAATATCCGTGAGCATGAACCGCACTCCGCCCTTGATGGAGGGGAGGATGGGCTGGGCCCGATCCGGCTTCTGGTGGAGAGCGCCTGGGAAACCCTGAAACCCGGTGGATACCTCTTCCTGGAAATAGGTTTTGACCAGGGCGGCCGGGTTGTGAAATGCTTGAAAGAGCGCGGCTATGACACCGTCGCCGTCCACCAGGATCTTGGCGGGCGTGACCGCATGGTCGATGGCCGCAAGCCAAACTGAGCCATACGTCATCGAACGTACGACCCGGAGCACCGAGGAGGGCAAGATGCAGTTCCTGGAACTAGCCAAACAACGATTCAGCGTGAGATCCTTTACCGCCGCACCGGTGGAGGAGGACAAACTGCAGGATGTCCTTGAAGCGGGACGACTGGCGCCGTCAGCCGCCAATCGTCAGCCCTTGTCATTGATCGTGGTTCGGGATATCCAGAAGCGCCGTGAACTGGCTGAAGCGTATCCCCGCGACTGGTTCTGGAAGGCACCGGTGATCGTGGTGGTGTGCATCGAGGCCGCGCGGGCCTGGGTTCGTGCGGACGGCAAGAACTATGCGGATGTGGATGGGGCCATCGCGATGGACCATATGACGTTGTGTGCCGCGTCCCTGGGATTGGGAACCTGTTGGATTGGGGCTTTCGAGCCCGCCAAGATCAAGCAGACGCTGGGCATTCCGGACGGTGTCGAACCGTTGGTCATGACGCCCGTCGGCTATTCCGCGGAACCCGTCCGGGCCAAGAGCCGGAGGCCTTCGAGCGAGATCATTCATCAGAATTCGTGGTGAGGGCCAGATTATGAAAATTGCCATTGTCAGTGAAGGCGAAAACGGGCGGGTATTCGATTTCGAGGACACCGCCGAGGTCGTGGTCGGGCGGGATGAGCAGTGCTCCATCACGCTGGTCGACCCGAAGGTCTCCCGACGGCATGCCCGATTTTTCTCCAGGAACAACCGCATTCTCGTCGAGGATATGGGAAGTTCCAACGGTATCCGGGTCAATGGCATGAAAGTCCAGGAAATGGCCCTGGAAGAAGGCGATAAGGTGGTGTTGGGTGACACCATTCTGGCGGTGTCAGGACTGCCGTCTGTTCACTTCGATCGGCCCAGCAACCGGATGGTCAGGGTGGCAAAACGGACGCAGACCGTGGTGCTGAGCGTCATGCCTCACGACAAGGCGAATGTGATGGAGCATGGCGCCACCAGCGATGAGTTGGAGGCGCTGCGGGAGGATCGCCGATCGCTGCGGGCTCTTCACGACATCAGTCGTGTCCTGGCGAGTCCGCTGGGGTTGGAAGAGAGCCTGTACACCGTGGTTGGCACTCTGAGGGAGTTTGGAGAGGCCGACACGGCCTGCGTCCTGACGCGCAACAAAGAGGGGCAAGGGTGGGATGTTCGGGCGTTTCGCACCCTGTCGGCACCCGATGCGCAAATGCAGATCAGTGAGACCATTATCCGCCAATCGCTTGACGAAGGAGTGGCCATCCTGTGCCGGGATCCCATCACGGACGAACGATTTCAGGGAAGCGTGAGCATGATCGTAGAGGGGGTGACGTCGGCCCTTTGTTCACCCATACGGTTTGACGGTGGGTTTAATGGCGTGTTGTTCCTGGACCGGCGTAACCGCCCGGACGTCTTTACCGAGAAAGAACTGCGGTTGGCTACCACCGTGGCCAACCTCGTTGGGCTTTTGCTGGACAAGGACCGGATGGATCACGGCGCCCGTCAGCGGGAACGTCTGGCCGTGATTAGCGAGGTCGTCGCGACTCTGGCGCACCACGCCAAGGATCTCATGGAGGGTATGAATTCCGGGTTGAGCGCGTTGAAGGCTGTTGCAGCGCAACGGCAGTTCGAGAAGTTGCCGGAGCAGGTGCGGGTGTTCGAAACCCGGAATGACCGCTTGTCTGACGTCGTCTCCAACATGTTGAGCTATGCGAAGGAGTGGACGCCGGTCTACACCCGAGTCAATCTTGGTCGCGTCCTTGAGGCGTCTGCCTCGACGGTTCGCGGACGTTTGGCTGAGCTGGGCGTTTCCCTGACGGTTGACTGCCGTCCCCCTGAGATTGAGGTTTGGGCGGAAGAAGCCGCTTTGCAGCGTGTGTTTCTCAACCTGCTCATGAACTCGTTGGAGGCGCTCCAGGGGGAAACCAAGGGATCGAAGGAAATCCGCGTGACGGTTGAACCCCGCGACAAGAGCTGGGTGGAGATTCGTTTTCGTGATACCGGCACGGGCATTGCACCCGACGATCTTGGGAAGGTGTTCGACGTGTTCTTTTCCAAGAACGTGGCCAATGGCACCGGACTGGGCCTGGCTGTGGTCAAGAAGATCATCACCGAACACGGCGGTGAGGTGAAGGTTGCGTCGGAGCCTGGCGCGTGGACGGAGTTTTCGATCTTGCTCACGGCACCCCAGGGCGAATGACAGGAACCCCATGAGGAATGCGTTGGTCCTGACTGGCCTGCTGGCGGCAGCCATCTTGTGCTTCAGCACGGCTGGCTGGCTGGTTGGTCAGGCTTCGATGGCGGGATCTGATGAAAGCGCGATCCTGGGACCCTCCTCCGATATTCCGCCCGGCGTACGGTTTATCATGGTGGCGCTGGGCGGATTCCGGGGCCTCCTGGCCGATGCGCTTTGGGTGCGCGCTTCCAGACTTCAGGACGAGGGCAATGTCTTCGAAGTGGCGCAGTTGACCGAATGGATCACCCAGCTTGAACCCCGTTCTCCCGAGGTCTGGTCCTACCATGCCTGGAATCTAGCTTACAACATTGCTTCGCTATTTCCCGATCCGGCGGATCGTTGGCGCTGGGTCAACAACGGCATCCGATTGCTGCGGGATAGAGGCATTCGCTCCAATCCCCGTGATTCCCGCCTGTATTGGGAACTCGGCTGGCTCTATGCCGACAAGGCGGCCGGGCGATGGGACTCGGCGCAACTCTATTACCGGGCGAGTCTTGCCGGTGAGATGTCCGAACTGATGGGGGGTGAGCGATTCAGGGTTGAGGCCGTGGAGAGCAACGCGATGATGGCGGCGCGTTTCGCCGCCGTGGGATTGAGGCCCGAAATCATGGCCCTGGCGGATGAGACCTATGGTCCGCTCGATTGGCGTTTGCCGGAATCCCATGCGTTGTATTGGGGGCTTCGGGGGCGTCCTTTCCAGACTCCGGAGTCGCGTTGGTGTGACCGGTTGATCTGGAATGCGATGACCGGGATGGTGGACGGCGGGGCCCTGTATTTCGATTCGGCCAGTCAGCTGTATCTCCGTGGCCCCAGGCTTGATCTGGCCATAAAAGGCGTGCGCCGATGCGAAGGGGAAGGCGTTTTCTCGGCCCCTCTGACGGTGCTGGCGGGGGAGCAGTTTCTTCGCGAGGCCATGGTGTGGCTGTATGCCTTTGGGCGCAAGGATGAAGCCGATGAGGCCGTGGCGGTGCTCAGGCGTCTGCCGGATTCGCAGCTTGGAACGCAGCCTCTGGACGTCGTCGTCCGCCAGGAACTGGCGCTGCGCCTCAAAGGTGTGGACCGTCAGGCCGGCATGAATCTGGTTGAGGGGTTGCTGGTGCGCGGGTATCTGTGGAAGGCCCTGAAGAGTCCGGATATCGGAGCTGGCCTGGAGTTGCTTGCCAGACTGCATTGGGAGGCTCTGGTGTCCCTGCTGGGGCCGGGTGAGACGGGGATGGGGGATCAAGGTTGGCGGGAGATCTCTCAACGCGCCCTTGAGACCGCCCGCCGTGAACTCCCCAATCCAGGCCGTTCCCCGGCGGGAGGAAATTGATGAAGGCCTTCCTTTCGAGCCGATGCCGTATTCCGGCGTTGGTCATCACCTTGGCCTTGCTGGCAGGGTTGGGGTGCAGGCGTGCCGCACCCAGGGAAGAGCGTTTCACGGTGATGGGTACGTATGCCTCGGTGATTGCAGGGGCTAGCGAAAGTGAGCGGGTGACCGAATATGCGACGGTCTGTCTGGCCACGATGCGTGACATCGAGGCCCAGTTGAGCCTGTACCGCCCGGACAGCGAACTCTCCCTTATGAATGCCGGCGCGGGCATGGTCCCCATGCCGATGGGACGACATTTGAGGGCGAATCTGGAATTGGCGATGCGTTTCGGAACCCTGAGCGGCGGGGCCTTCGATGTTACGGTCGGCCCACTGGTACGGCTTTGGGGGTTTAGCGGAGGGGCGACGCCATCCAAATGGGTGCCGTCTGAACGCGTTGAGGAGACGCGTCAACGTGTAGGATACCACCGGATCCATCTGGACGGGGACAAGGTCAGCCTCGAGGGCACGAACATGGTCGTGGATCTGGGCGGTATCGGCAAAGGCTATGCCGTGGACGTGTGTTGTGAGGAACTCCGTCGACGAGGAGCCCAGGACTTCCTTGTGAATCTTGGTGGCAACATGCGGTGTTTTGGTCGCCCCGAGCCATCGCGTCATTGGCAGGTCGGGGTCAGGGATCCTTTTCAGGAGGACAGGCTCATCGGGACCATTGAGATGGGGAGCGGCGTGGCGGTGGCGACTTCCGGCAACTATGAGCGATTCGTGGTCATTGAGGGCCGGCGGTACGCCCACATCATCGATCCACGAACGGGCCTGCCGGTGGAGGGAATGGCGGGTGTGACAGTCCTGGCTCCGACGGCCGCCGAGGCCGATGGGCTGTCGACGTCTTTGTTCGTGTTGGGGATGGAGAAGGGACCCAGGATGGCGGCCGCGATCACCAACGCGGCCGCGTTGTTTATCCCCGACCGGCAGCCGATGGCGCTTTGGGTCATGCCAGGCTTGACCAACGTGTTCAAGCCCAGCGCCGGAGTGATCCCTCGAGTCCTCGGTCAGACACCCTGATTTCGCCTCTTTCACGGCGGACTTGCATATATGCACAACTATGCATATACTCTGCCGCATGAATCTTCATCAAGCCACCGCCCGCGCGACTATTCTGAAAGCATTGGCCAACCCTGTCAGGTTGCTGGTGGTGGACGAATTGAGCCGGGGAGACCGTTGCGTGTGTGATCTGCTGCCGCTGGCGAGAGTCGACCAGTCGGTATTATCGCGACACCTTGCCGTCCTCAAGAACGTGGGCATTGTCACGGAAAGACGGGAAGGCGTTAAGGTGATTCATCATCTCGAGTGCCCCTGTATCCTCCAGGCCCTGGATTGCACGGTCGGTGTGATGAAGTCGGAAGCGACGCGACAGGGCAAACTCCTGGACGCCGAACGCTCGATCACGAAGTAAAGGACGTCCATGAGCAATGAAAGTCGCAATGCAGTCATGATCCTTAAGGGTATCGGGATGCTCCTGCTTTGGGGTGTGGTGTACTGGAATCTGGAACCCTTCTCAGTTTGGCTGACGTATGGGGCGTTGGGCTTGTCCCGAGGGCAACACTTGGCTGCCGCGTTTCAATTCTTTGTATTTGAGACGCCCAAGGTGTTGATGCTGCTTACCCTTATTGTGTTTGTGGTGGGCATTATCCGGTCGTTCTTCACCCCGGAACGGACACGCCGGATCCTGGCGGGTAAGCGCGAATCGGTGGGGAATGTTCTGGCGGCTTTACTGGGAATTGTGACGCCGTTCTGTTCCTGCTCGGCGGTACCTCTCTTTATCGGGTTTGTAACGGCAGGGATTCCGCTGGGGGTAACCCTCTCCTTTCTGATCTCGGCGCCAATGGTCAATGAAATCGCGCTGGTGCTGCTATTCGGCATGTTCGGGTGGAAGGTGGCCGCCATCTATCTGGGTATGGGCCTGACCATCGCCATGGTGGCGGGCTGGATTATCGGTCGATTGAAAATGGAGCGTCATGTCGAGGCCTGGGTTTATGCAACCGGATCGGCGGCAGGCCTTCAAGATGAAACACTCGATAGCGCTGCGCGTATCCAACTCGGGCGTGATGCCGTGCGGGATATCGTCGGTAAAGTGTGGCTCTACGTGATGATCGGTATCGGCGTGGGCGCCGGCATCCACGGGTATGTGCCGGCCAATGCCATGGCGTCATTTATGGGCAAGGGGGTCTGGTGGAGTGTTCCGCTGTCGGTGGCCATTGGTGTGCCGATGTATTCGAACGCGGCGGGCATCATTCCCATTGTTCAGGCCTTATTGGGGAAAGGTGCGGCGTTGGGCACGGTCCTGGCATTCATGATGGCGGTGATCGCACTTTCGTTGCCGGAGGCCATCATCCTCCGGAAAGTGCTCAAGCCCCCTTTGCTGGCCGCATTTTTTGGCGTGGTGGCCATTGGGATCATGGCGGTTGGCTACTTGTTCAATGCGATTATGTGACGGAAAGGGGCGAATTTATGAAGAGAATACAAATACTGGGCACGGGGTGTCCGAAGTGCAAACTGTTGACAGCGAACGCGGAAGCGGCTGTCAAGGCGTTGGGCATCGAGGCGACTGTTGAGAAAGTTGAAAAGCTTCAGGAGATCATGAAGTTCGCGGTGATGACGACCCCGGCGCTGGTGGTGGACGGACAGGTCAAGAGCGCTGGAAGAGTGCTCAGTCCGGACGACATCAAGAAGTTCTTGGCGCAGACGATTAGCCCAATAGGAGGAGGACCATGACTGGTTTGTTGACCGAAGGGAGATGCGGAAATGGTAAATGAGAGCGATAAGAAAGATAAGGGCTCCGTGTGCGCGTGCCCCGGCGGGAGTGGTTGCAGCGGGCGGGGCAAGTGGATTTGGATTGTCCTGGCCTTAGCCGTGGTCGGTGTACTGATCGCCAAGAACGCGGGGAAACCAGCGGGGAAGAGCGAGACGGCGGCGGTGATGGAGACAACCGAAGGGAAGAGCGCTGTCGCCGAAGGAATCGCGCAAGGCACTCTGCTGCCCCGCCTCGTCGATCTCGGGGCAACCACCTGCATCCCATGCAAGATGATGGCACCTATTCTGGAGGATCTTAAGAAAACCTATGCCGGAAAGATGGACGTCCAGTTCATCGATGTCTGGGAGAATCCGGATGCGGGAAAGAAGTACGGGATCAACGGGATTCCGACGCAGATATTCTTTGACGCAAAAGGCAAGGAACTCTTCCGGCACGAGGGGTTTTTCGGCAAGGAGGACATCCTGGCGAAGTGGAAGGAACTGGGAGTGGACCTGAATACGAGGTAGGGCGAGGAGGTTGGGAATGCTTGAAGGACTGTTCACATTGCTCTCTCATGCCGTTGAAGGTTCAGCTGGACTGGCGCTGGGCGCAGCCTTCGCATGGGGCGTGCTCAGCATTTTGCTGAGTCCCTGCCATCTGGCGAGTATTCCTCTGATCGTGGGGTTTATTGACCAGCAGGGGCGGATTACGACCCGGCGGGCGTTCACGATTTCCCTCCTTTTTGCGGTCGGCATTCTGATTACGATTGGGGTGATCGGAGCCATTACGGCGGCGGCCGGGAGAATGATGGGCGATGTGGGGCCGTGGGCTAACTATGCGGTGGCGCTCATTTTCTTCGTGGTGGGCCTCTATCTGCTGGAGGTGATCCGACTGCCGATACCCGGCGCGGCGCAGCCGGGCATGAAGCGCAAGGGAATGCTGGCGGCACTCATTCTGGGACTGGTCTTCGGAATAGCGCTCGGCCCGTGTACCTTCGCTTACATGGCACCCATGCTGGCGGTAACCTTCAAGCTGGCCGCAACCAATCTGACGTATGGGATCTTCCTGCTCCTGCTCTATGGTGTGGGGCACTGTGCCGTGATTGTGCTGGCCGGCACGTTTACGGAGGTGGTCGAACACTACTTGCACTGGAGAGAGAAGTCGCATGGCGCTGTGATCCTTAAGAAAGTCTGCGGCGTGTTGGTGCTGTTGGGTGGGCTGTACCTGATTTACACCGCACGGTAGCGGTGTTGGTGTCCTCGCGAAGGAAGGAGTCGGCTGATGAGTGAAGCAACGAACCCCGTTGGTGAGCGGAAACTGACGAATGTGTTTGAGCGGTATCTGACGGTCTGGGTGGCACTGTGCATTGTGGGTGGCATTGTGCTGGGGAAGGTGGCCCCGGGACTGGCCAAAATGTTGGATGGGATGTCCCTCTTCGTCAATGGCGCCCCGGTGGTGTCCATACCCATTGCGGTCTGCCTCTTCTTCATGATGTACCCCATCATGGTGAAGATCGACTTTGCCTCGGTGGTGAAGGCCGGCAGAAGCGGCAAGCCGGTCTGGCTGACGCTGTTCGTGAACTGGGCGATCAAGCCGTTCACGATGTACGCCATCGCCCTGCTGTTCCTTGGGTTCCTGTTCAGGGGGCTGATTGGAGCCGAAGCGACGGACCTCGTGAAGATGCCATTCGGGCTCGACCTGGCGGTGGGAGCCACGCATGGAGCGGGCACGGTTGTGTTGAATGAGGGTGTCAAGATGTTGCAGGTTCCGCTGTGGCGCAGTTACTTCGCCGGTTGCATTCTGCTGGGAATCGCGCCCTGCACGGCGATGGTGCTCGTGTGGGGATATCTGGCAAAGGGTAACGACGGGTTGACCCTGATCATGGTCGCCATCAACTCGTTGTCCATGCTCGTGCTCTACGGCGTGCTGGGCGGGTTCCTCCTCGGCGTGGGCAAACTCCCGGTGCCCTGGCAGGCGTTACTGCTCTCAATTGTCATCTATGTGGCGCTGCCGCTGGTGGCCGGCTACCTGTCCCGCAAGTGGATCATCCAGGCGAAGGGCGAGAAGTGGTTTACGGAGAAGTTTCTGCATGTGCTCACGCCCATCACCATCATTGCCTTGTTAACGACGCTGGTCCTGCTGTTCAGTTTCAAGGGCGAGACGATTCTCAGCAATCCATTGACCATCCTCTGGATCGCCATCCCTCTATTCCTCCAGACGATGCTCATTTTCTGGCTGGGGTACGGGTGGGCCAAACTGCTCAAGTTGCCCTACCGGGACGCGGCTCCCGCGGCAATGATCGGCGCCTCGAACCACTTCGAGGTGGCGATTGCCACGGCGACGATGCTGTTCGGGCTTTCCTCCGGCGCGGCCCTGGCAACGGTGGTGGGGGTACTGATTGAAGTGCCGGTGATGTTGTGGCTGGTGAAGATCTGCCTGCGAACACAGCACTGGTTTGGGAATGAGCGGGCGTAGCGGACACCTGCGGCAGCGGCGGCGGGTGCGGTCCGGCGACCGGCGGGTGCCGGTAGAAGACATTGTTTGTGTGAATGGGGCACGCAGGAAGGACGAAGAAACGATGAAAACATTGGTTGTGGTGGATGCGGGGATTTGCGGGTTCCAAACGCGGATTCATGCGGATGGCGACGATATGCAGAACGTGACGTTCAAGATCGCCAGCGCTTGTGAGAAAGCACGGGCGTTCGGCGAGGCGTTGATCGCCAAGGGACCGGTCGACGGCTATGGTGAGATCGGCGCAGGGGCCGATGGTGTGGTGCTGACGACCGCGCGCGAGAGTCTTAAGGGCTGTTGCGCTGCGTGTGCCGTGCCGGTCGGCGCGTTCAAGGCCCTTCAGGTGGCGGCGGGGGTGGCGCTTCCCAAAGATGTGACGTTGAGTATCACGGCGGAGTAGTTCCCATGGCAAAGACGTTGAAGGTTCTCTTTCTCTGTACGGGCAATTCCTGCCGCAGCCAGATGGCGGAGGGCTGGGCGCGGTATTTGAAGGGCGATGTAATCGAGGCGTATTCGGCTGGAATCAAGACGCACGGGCTCAATCCGCTGGCGGTCAAGGTCATGGCCGAGGCCGGCGTGGACATCAGGGGGCAGCGGTCCAAAAAGGTGGATGAACTGGACGCGGTGGACTTTGACTTTGTTGTGACGGTATGCGGTCACGCCAACGAGTCCTGCCCGATGTGGTTGAGCGGCAAGGCCAGGGTGGTGCACGTCGGTTTCGACGATCCGCCTGCACTGGCCCGTGCGGCCAAGTCTGAGGAGGAGGCGCTGGGGTGCTATCGTCGCGTGCGCGACGAGATCCGGGCGTTTGTGCTGACGCTGCCGGAAAGGTTGCGGATGGAGTAGGGTGGCGAGACGCGCTCAGGCCGCCCATTTGCCGCCTTGGCTGGCGTAGGTGAGCATCTGAGAGAAGTTAGGCGTGCGGTGTCTTCAATTCCTCCGCCAGCAGGGGAATCTCGCTCGCCGGAACGACGGTGATCTGCTTGTCCAGAACGTAACGTTCCTTGCCGGGGTAGATCACCCAGAGATGTGCCAGGTTGAGGTCAGCCAGGGCGGTGCGCATCGATTTTGTGGGGCCGGGCGCGTCGGCATATTTGCATTCGAAACCGTGTCGCTTGCCGCGCATCATGAGCATCAGATCCAGTTCGGCACCGTTGTGGGTGCCCCAGAAGTAGGCGTCCCTGACGCCAAGCGTTGCCACCAGTTGCTCGATGACAAACCCTTCCCATGACGCGCCCAGTTTGGGGTTCCCTGCCAGCTCGTCCTCGGTAAGAATGCTGAGCAGCGCGTGCAGAAGGCCGGTATCACGCACATAGATTTTGGGCGATCTAACCTGCCGTTTCTTCAGGTTCTCAAACCATGGCGGCAACACTCGAACCATGAAGGCGCCTGCGAGGATGTCGAGGTAACGGCGGGCGGTCTTTTCGTCCGCCCCGAGCGATCGTGCGAACTCTGCTGCGTTCCACACCTGCCCCTGATAGTGAGCCGTCATGGTCCAGAATCGCCGCAAAGTGATGGCCGGGATGGTAATGCCAAGTTGCGGCAGGTCTCGTTCCAGGAACGTTCGCACGAAGGTTGTCCGCCAGACGGACGACGCCGCGATGTCCGTGGCGAGATAAGAACGGGGGAAACCACCCCGCAACCAGAGTTGGCGCACCGTCTCCGGCCCGGTCTCGCCCAGATCGAACCCGCTCAGATCCACCAGTCCCACACGACCGGCAAGCGACTCCGACAACCCTCGTACCAGTTCGGGTGACGCACTACCGGTGATCAGGAACCTTGCGGGCGTGTCTGCGCGGTCCAGGAGAACTCTGAGAGGCGGGAAGAGCTCCGGCATGCGTTGCGCTTCATCAATCACAACCAGACCACGCAAGCGCCCCAGCGTTTGTTCCGGTGTCTCAAGCCTTTGCCGATCTGCGGGGCGCTCCAAGTCGAAATACGTGACATCCCGTTCTGCGGCGGCGATGGCACGGGCGAGGGTCGTCTTGCCGCATTGCCGCGGCCCCTCAATCGCCACCGCAGGATGCACACGGAAGGAATTCCGTACCCGCTCGATCGCATGGCTTCGCTCTATCATGGCGCGACGATACATCCAAGAAAATCAGGATGTCAACGCTCGATTTGCATGGATGTATGCTTCTGTATTCTTATGTTGAACATTGATAACTACTTACGAAGTAGAGTTTTCCATCCATCCGGTCTTCTGTTGGCTGTTCATCTCCTCACAGTCGCCCTTTGGATGGCTGCCGTCCAAAATGCAATCATATAAGTTATATGCCTTAGGGGAGCAGGGAAGGTGTGTCAACCGTGGCGAGTCGTCAGGCATTTTGTCGAAGCCCTGCCGGGGATTCTGGAGCGTGACTGAGCCGCAGTGTTTTCGCTGGCGTGCGGCTGGGTAAAGTCGCATGCTTCGGGCCCAATGAAAGACGTTGCAGAGATCGCGCGACACTTCGATGTTGCCGGCCGGTATGTGGATGGGGCTCGCTACGGTAGCGGGCATATCAATGATACTTTTGCCTGCCGCTGGCAGACACCAGAGGGGGTGACCCGCTATATCCTTCAGCGGGTCAACCGCAATATCTTTGCGAATATACCGGCACTGATGGATAACATCGCGCGTGTGACCGCGCATTTGCGACGAAAACTTACGGCGGTACCGGGCGCCAATCCTGATCGGGAGTGCCTCACCCTGATTCCGACGCGTGAGGGTGCGCCGTACTACCGGGACGACGAAGGCGATTACTGGCGCTCCTATGTGTTTATTGAAGAAACCGATGCTTTCGACGTTTGCACGCTGCCCGGACAAGCCTATGAAGCGGCGCGTGCTTTCGGACGGTTCCAGCGCCTGCTGGCTGACCTTCCCGGCGGGCCTCTGACCGAAACCATTCCCTTCTTCCATCATACGCCCCGCCGGTTTGCAGCCTTTGAAGACGCCGTCAGGGAGGATCGGAGCGAACGAGCCGGGACGGTGCAAGCGGAGATCGAGTATGTCCGAAGGCGCGAACATTTTGCGGCCGCTATCACCGACTGCCTGGAACACGGTTACATGGTCAGCCGCGTGACTCATAACGATACGAAACTGAACAACGTCCTGATGGAGCGGCAGACGCACCGGGCGGTGTGTGTCATCGATCTCGATACGGTGATGAATGGTTCGGTGCTGTACGACTTCGGCGACATGGTTCGCTCTTGTGTGCGGACCTCCGTGGACGATGAGGCTGACCTCAGTCGGGTGAACGTCGATTGTAGGGTGTTCGAGGCTTTGGCGGTGGGGTATCTGACGGAGGCAAGAGGGTTTCTGACGCCGATGGAGGTGGAACTCCTGGCCTCCTCAGGAAGGCTGATCGCGCTGACTCTTGGTGTCCGTTTTCTAACCGACTATCTGAATGGGGATGTGTATTTCAAGACCAGGTATCCGGGGCAGAACCTGGTCCGAGCCCGGGTGCATTTCAAGCTTGTCTCCGAGATGGAGGCGTTAACACCGCGTTTGGAGACGGTGGTGCATCGGGCCGCCAAGGCGTCATCGGCAGACAGCAGGAGGGGTGCAAGGGTTTCATGAGTGCCAGCCATAGTGAAAAGGTGACCTGCCCGGCGTGCCATCACCATCAGGAGTTTACGGTCTGGGATTTTATGGATGTGACCGATGAGCCTGAGCGCAAGCAACAGGTATTAACCGGTGCGTTGATGCGGATGACCTGTACTCAGTGCGCCACCGAGACCGATGTCATCCATCCGCTGCTCTATCACGATACGGAGTTTCGACTGCTGCTATGGTTGATCCCGGGGGACGGCCTGCCCGGCGATCATGAGCATAAGATTGAAGAGATTGACGCGACCCTCGCGGCGACGCACCAGTTCCGTCTTGCGCGGACCGCCAATGAGTTGAAGGAGAAGATCGTTATCGCAGAAGCCGGCCTGGACGATCGGGTAGTCGAACTCTTCAAGGCCGTCATCCGAAAGGATCCTGAAACAGAGATTCAGGCGGGAGATAGGGTTCTGTTTGCCGGTCTCGAACGCGAAGATGAGGAGAATGTGCTGGTGTTTGCCGTCCTGAGGGGAAAGGACCGGTTCGAGTTTCCCGTTCAGTTCGAGGTTTTTGCGCAGTTTGCGGATCAGGCCGAAGCGATGGCGGAGTCGCTGTTTTCAGACGGGGGGCCGTGGCTGACGGTAGATGAGGCGACGACCGCCGCACGGATCCGCGAGCGTAATCTGGAGTAAACACCCATGGAACGACGTCATGAACTGGAAGTATTGATCGAGTCTCTCCGTGCGGTTCGTATCGGTGTGGTGGGTGACTACTGTGTTGATGCGTACTGGGCGATGGACCCTGCTGCTTCGGAACGATCGGTTGAGACCGGCCTGGCGACGCGCCCTGTGCGGGGGCAGCGTTACGAGTTGGGCGGGGCCGGGAATATCGTTAACAATCTGCTGGCACTTGGGGTCGGTCAGGTCACCGCGTTTGGCGTCGTGGGCGATGACCCCTTCGGGCGGGAGATGGCCCGAATGATGGCGGGCAGGGGCGCTGATCGAAGTGGACTCCTGATTCAGGATGAGGCGTGGAATACGCCGGTTTACATCAAACCCATCCGGGATGACCGGGAAGAGGAGCGGCTGGATTTCGGTGGGTTCAACGTGTTGAGGGACACGGTTGCCACGGAACTGATGACGCGGCTGAGGGCCGCGGTCAAGGATCTCGATGCCTTGATTGTGAATCAGCAGCTCCGCCGGGGTATCCATACTCCCCTTGTTCAAAAGGCCCTGAATGAGCTGTTCTGGGAGAATGCCGGCAAGGTGTTCATTGTGGATGCGCGCGACCTGTCGGCGAGTTACGAGGGCTGTTTGCACAAGCTGAACGACCTCGAAGCCACGACCTTGTGCGGGGGAACGCATCGACCGGGCGATGCGATCGTGCTGGAGGAGGCCCGTGCGGCTGCCGGACAATTGCAGCTGAGGTGGCAGAAGCCGACCTTTGTGACGCGGGGCGCGCGCGGTTGCCTAGTGGCGGATTCAGATGGGCAACACCTGGTTCCGGGGCTGCATCTCACGGGTCCGATCGATGCGGTCGGTGCAGGGGACAGTATGCTGGCCGGAATCGCGGCAGCGCTGGCGGCAGGCAGGTCGGCGGAAGAAGCCGCTTGTTTCGGCAACTTTGTTGCCGGGGTGACCGTTCAGAAACTATTTCAGACCGGAACGGCGTCACCGGCGGAGGTTCTGGCCATCGGGACCGATCCGGATTATGTCTATGAGCCTGAACTGGCTGACGATCCGCGCAAGGCCGTCTTCTGGCAGGGGACTGAGATCGAGGTCGTCATTTCGCTGCCTGAGCGCCTGAGGGTGACGCATGCCATATTTGACCATGACGGCACGATTTCGACCCTGCGGCAGGGCTGGGAGGCGGTCATGGAGCCGATGATGATCAAAGCCATTCTCGGGGATCGCTATGCCTCTGCGGACGAGACGCTCTATGGGCGCGTCGTGAAGCGGGTCCGGGAGTTCATCGACAAGACCA
>CAYOIT010000025.1:0-38000 GCA_964404035.1 uncultured Verrucomicrobiota bacterium
CTAGTCGGCGGGGGAGAAAGGCATTGATTCCAGCCTTGGGACTTCGTAGAGCGCCAGAGGGTGGTGTTGGTCGGCTCACTTAGACCTTGAGAACGCTCTTCACCAGCAGCGTTCCCAGATAATACGCCCCTACCGCGCCGATGAACGTCACGTTGAGGTAAAGGAAAGCATACCACCATTCGCCCAGTTTCACCATGTGCGCCAGTTCATAGATCAGGGACGACAGGGTGGTGAATCCGCCGCAGAACCCCGTTACCAGGAACAGGCGCGCCGCCGGTGAGACGAGCTCCGTACCGGCGGTGAGTTGTGCGATGGCGCCGATGACGAAACACCCGGCAATGTTGGAGCCGAGTGTGCCCAGCGGCATGGCAAACGAGTACCCCTGCGTGATCAGCGCGAGTCCGTAGCGGCAGAGACTGCCGACCAGACCGCCGAGGCCCACACAGAGATACGGCCGGATGCCCTGGAACATGGTTCCCTTTTACTTCCCGAAAGGCACGCTGAACTCCCACTGGCCGGCACCCACCTTCTGAGGCTTGCGGCCGGGCAGCACGATCGTTGCCCGCGTATTAGCCGGGATGGTTACCGAGACGGCCAGTTTGCCTTCGTCGAGTTTCCATGAACTGACGACCTTGCCGTACCGCGTCATCAACTCGCCGCGCGCCCAGGTGAGTGGTGCGACTTCGCCGGTCTTCTTGTTCCCGGCGGCGGGAACCAGTGGTTGGGGCCGGATGATGATGTGCTTGTAGGCCGGCGTGGTGGGGTCGAGTTCGATACCCGCCACCGTGTTATACATCCATTCGCCGATCGCGCCGTAGGCGTAGTGATTGAACGAGTTCATGGACACATCGCCGAAACCGTGCTCCTTGGTGTAGCTGTTCCAGCGTTCCCACATGGTGGTGGCGCCCTGCAGGATGGGGAACAGCCACGACGGGAAAGTTTGCTGGAGCAGGAGCTTATACGCCACATCGGTGCGACCCTGCCGGGTGAGGACGGGCGCGAGCAGGGGGGTGCCGACGAACCCGGTGGACAGATGCCAGCCGCGGCCTTCGATTTCCTGCACCAGCCGCTTGGTGGCGGCCGCCCGCTTGGCGGGAGGGAGCAACTCGAAACCCAGGGCGAGCAGGTAGGTCGTTTGCGTCTCGCTGACCATCCGGCCGGAAGGGGCCACAAACTCGCGGTTGAACGCCGCCTTGATCTGGTTGAAGAGCGCGGTATATTTCCGCGCATCGTCCTTGCGCCCCAGAATCCCGGCAATACGGGCGAAGAGGCTTGTGGTGTGGGCGAAGTAGGCCGTGCCGATCACCTCGCGCGGCGTCAACGAGCGGGTCGATCCGCCTTCGTAGATGTCGAGCGCCAACCAGTCGCCGAAACAGGCGCTGGAATTGATCAGATCGGAGCTTTGCTTCTTCTGCCATTCGATCCACCGTTTCATCGAATCGTATTGCCGTTCGAGAATGCGCGTATCGCCGTAACAGAGGTAGATCGTCCAGGGGCAGATCACTCCGGCATCGGACCAGGCGGCACACCCGCGTCCCTCGTCGCGGATCACATCCGGCGCCACATGCGGGAAGGCCCCGTCGGCGTACTGGGAATCGGACATGTCGATGCACCACTTGGTGAAGAAGGCCGCCACATCGCGGTTATAGGAGGCCGTGCGGATGAACACCTGGGCATCGCCGGTCCAGCCCAGCCGTTCGTCGCGTTGCGGACAATCGGTCGGAATCTCGAGGAAGTTTCCCCGTTGGCCCCAGGTGATGTTTTGCTGCAGACGGTTTATCAGAGGATCGGAGCACTCGAACGAGCCGGTGGCGGGAAGCTCGCTGTGGAGGACGATGCCGGTGACATCGGTCAAGACAGGCTTTTCGCACACCCCGGTGAGTTCCACATACCGGAAACCATGGAACGTGAAACGGGGTTCATACACTTCCTCGCCGCCGCCTTTGCTGACGTAGCGATCAATGCATTGGGCGGTCCGGAAGTTCGCGTTATAGAGCGTGCCGTCGGCATTCAGCATTTCGGCAAACCGGATCGTCACGGCTGTTCCGGCCGGAGCACGCAGCTTGATGCGCGCCCAACCGACCATGTTCTGGCCGAGGTCAAAGACATGCACACCGAAGGCCGGCTCGGTCTGGGCGAGGGCCGGCAGTTCCTCCTGTTTGCGGACGGGCGCGTTAAGCTTGGCTACAAGCGGGGCGGCGGGCGGGGGAAAGACGACCGCGGGCTGCCACTGGGAGTCGTTGCCCTCAGGCGTGTTCCAGTCGGGCTGTTCCTGGCGGGCATCATAGGTTTCGCCGTGGTAGATGTCCGACTTCAGGATCGGGCCGAAGGCGGTCTTCCAGTCGGGGCCGGAGGCGATGACTTCCTTGGTTCCATCGACGTAGTCCACCTCCAACTGCAACAACAGCGACAGCTGGTCGCCGTAGAGGTAGTGGCTGTTTCTCCAGACCAGATAGCCGGCGTACCAGCCGTCACCCAGGATGACGCCCAAAGCGTTGTCGCCCTGCCGGACCTGAGCGGTGACATCGTAGACCAGGTACTGAATGCGCTTGTTGTAGTCGGTCCAACCGGGGGTGAAGTAGTCCCTGCTGACGCGCGTGCCATTCAGGTGAAGCTCGAAGAGACCCCGTGCGGTGGTGTACAGGCGGGCGCGTGCGACGCCGGTCTTGAGGGCGAATGCCTTCCGCAGGAAGGGGGCGGGTTGGCTGCCTTCGCGGCTCTCGAGCGGGCGTCCGATCCACTGTGCCGACCAGTCGGCCGGCTTGAGGAATCCCATTTCAAAGCAGGCGGGGGCGCTCCAGTCCGAGGGCTCGCCGGTGTGATCCCACACGCGGACGCGCCACCAGACGGTCAGGCGCGACGTCAGGCGTTTGCCGCCGTAGACGATATCGAGGCACTGGTCGGTTTTGACCTGGCCGCTGTCCCACAGATTGGGTTTGGCGTTGAGGGATTTCAAGGAGGAGGCGGCCACGATCTGGTAGGAGGTCTGGCGGGCCCCCTGGCGGGCGTCGTCGAGTTGCCAGGAGAGTCTGGGTTTGGTTTCGTCCAAACCGAGGGGATTGTTCAGGTATTCGCAACGGAGATGGCAGGCGGTGTGTTTTGGGGTAGTCATAGGAGTCCTCGTGTCGATTGAAGCGTCCCTGATACACGCGCAAGCCTTTCAAGGCAAATAAAAACCGCAGACAGGGATCCCGTGCGGCACTCTGCAGAAGGATGCGGTGAACGTTGCGGGTCTCCCTGTGTTTTGGTAAATGTGACACCACAGGGATCAAAGATCCAGAGAGGCGGAAGTGTCGAGTTGAAGCCCGAACCGTTGAGATTGCCTAAAACAAGCCTGCCGAAGGTCAGATCGCTGCAGGTTGTGACCGGGAACGCCTGCGTGAGGATGCCGTTGCCAGCCCGGAAGCTGGCCGCGCCCGATGCCCGGGAGAAAGCCACTCCTGCGGCTGCCGTCGAGCCAGCTCCGAAGGTGGCCGGCCGGCCGCCGGCCCTGAAGCGTGGCTTCCGTGACGGTTGCGTGCCAACGGATTTCTTCAGCAAACGGTATCGGCTCTTGAAAAAGGAAGGGCAAGGCGACGCCGTTGTGTTCAAGGCCTGGGATGGCGAACTGGAGATGCCTGTGGCGTTGAAGTTCATCCCCTCGCAATGCGTGCGGAACCAGGAAACCCTGGCGCAACTGAAGCAGGAAGCCACCATCGCCCTCAGGCTGACGCACGAGAACATCGTTCGCCTGCATACCGTCGATTTCAAGAGTGAACGCCCTTTCATGGTGATGGAGTATGTCGCCGGCGGCACGTTGCGCGACGTCCTGAAGCGGAAGGGGCGTCTCAGTGTGGCGAGCATGCTGGCCATGGCCAGGTCGTGCGTGGAAGCGCTGGCCTACGCGCACGAGCGGGGGGTCTTGCATCGGGACATCAAACCCGAGAACATCATGCTGACCCCCGAGGGAGTTCTCAAGCTTGTCGATTTCGGAACGGCGGCGATCATTGAGTCCGCGCCGGGGTCCTACATCGAGGGAACCCCCGGCTACATGGCGCCGGAGCAGGTGACCCTCAGCCCGCTGGATGCCCGCGCTGACGTCTTCGGTCTGAGTGCCGTCCTGTGGGAACTGCTCACGGGCTGGCCGGCTTTTTCAGAGCGGAAAGATCTGAACCGCATGTACGAAAAGCCTCCGGAGCACGATGAAGTGATCCCCGGCGAGGTGGCCGCCGTCCTGCGCAAAGGGATGGCGCTTGCTCCGGCCGGCCGGTGGTCAACCATCCTGGAGTTTGGCGACGCCCTGATGAAGTCGGTGCCGCTCTCCGAGGCCGATCTTGAAGCCGGCCGCACCGCGGTGCTAGGGTAGCCACCCATTGTCTGGGAACGCTCCCAATCCCTGAAAGGACACACTCATGATCATCCAGATCGTTGCGCTTGCGATGCTGGTGTTTCTGCTGGCTTACCGGTTCTATGGACGCATCCTGAGTGACCGTCTGCCGCTGGATGACAGCCGGCCCACTCCCGCCTGCGAGATCAATGACGGTCTCGATTATGTGCCGGCCAAGCCTGCGCTTCTGCTGGGGCAGCATTTTTCGGCCATTGCCGCCGCCGGCCCGATTGTCGGTCCGATTCTTGCGGGTATCTGGTTCGGCTGGCTGCCGGCCCTGCTCTGGATTCTCTTCGGAGCCGTGTTGATCGGGGGCGTGCATGACTTTGCCTCCCTTGTGGCGTCCATCCGGCACAAGGCGACCTCCATCGGCGAGGTGGTCAAGGAGCACATGTCTCACACCTCCCACCTTCTTTTCCTGGTGTTTGTCTGGCTGTGCCTCGAATACGTGATCATCGCCTTCACCGACATCACGGCTCAGACCTTCAAAAGTGTGCAGGCCGGTCAGGCCTACGGTCCCGGTGTCGCGGCGTCCTCGGTCCTGTATCTGCTGGCCAGCCTTGTGCTGGGAGTGTTGCTCTACAAGGTGCGCATGAAGCTGTGGCTGGCGACCGCCATTTTCATCCCGGTGGTCCTGGGGATTGTGTGGGCGGGGCCGCGTCTGCCGGCGCCGGTGCTGGATGCGCTGAATGGATTGTCGGTGCGGCAGTGGAATGGAATCCTGCTGGCGTATTGTTTTGTCGCGTCGATCCTGCCGGTCTGGCTCCTGCTCCAGCCGCGCGGCTATCTCGGCGGGTGGCTGCTGTATCTGACGATTGGGGCCGGGTTGGTGGGGGCTTTCTTCGGCGGCTACACGATCCAGTACCCCGCGCTCAACCTGACGGCGGGGTGGGCCAGCGCCGTGAACGGGCGGATGCTGTTCCCGGTCCTGTTCATCACCGTGGCCTGCGGGGCATGCTCAGGGTTCCATGGCATTGTCAGTTCGGGCACCACTGCCAAGCAACT
Source organism: uncultured Verrucomicrobiota bacterium (assembly GCA_964404035.1). Lineage (GTDB taxonomy): Bacteria > Verrucomicrobiota > Kiritimatiellia > CAIKKV01 > CAITUY01 > CAMBRF01. The sequence goes on from CAYOIT010000025.1 coordinate 5,372, forward strand.
GGCCAAGGAAAGCGACGCGCGCGCGGTGGGGTATGGCGGCATGTTGCTGGAGGGGCTTGTTGCCGTGCTGGCCCTGGGTACCGTGATGATCCTGCCGGTGGGGTCGGAGATGCTGAAAGCCGACCCCAATACCGTCTATGCCAACGGCATTGCCCACTCCCTGGGTCTGGTCGGTATCGGATTCGGGGTGGCGTTCCCCTTTGCGCTGCTGGCCTTTTCGACCTTTGTCTACGACACGCTCGATGTCTGCACCCGCCTGAGCCGTTATGTCCTACAGGAGCTTTTCGGGCTCAAGGGCCGGCTGGGTGCCGTGATCGCGACGGGCGTCAGCCTGCTGCTACCATTGATTTTCCTGATGGTGACCAAGGAAAAAGGCTACCTGGTTGCCTGGCCGATCTTCGGCACCAGCAACCAGTTACTGGCCAGCCTGATCCTGCTCGCGGTATCCGTATGGATGCTGCGCATGGGTCGCAGTGCGTGGATTGCCCTTGTCCCCATGGCGTTCATGATGACGATGACGCTGTGGTCGTTGTTTCTGCAAGTGGTTCCGTTTGTCCAAGCGGTCCGGACCGGCCAGGGGTTGAAACCGGATGGGTGGATTTCGGGTATCGTCGGCGTGGTACTGCTGGTGCTCAGCCTGTGGCTGATCGCCGAGAGTTTCTACAGTCTTGTGGTGCGCCGTCCAGGGCGGAAGCCCGTCAGTCGACCGGGGGCTTGACCAGGGCGGCGACGATCACGGCACCCAGGCTCAGGGCCATACCCAGGAAAAGCAAGTGAGCCACGACGTTCAGTACAGGATGGTGATTCAACATACTTAGGGTTGTGCCAGGCTGTGGCCCTGACGCGTACGAATGAGCGGCCGTGGCCACCTGCGTTGCCAAGGCGCCGACCCCCGCTACAAAATATCCCCGCAATGACTTCGTTTTCATAACACCCACACGGTAGATCGAATGCCCAGCGGGGGCAATCAGGGAAACCCTGATTCTCACATAGCAGAATCACTGACAAGGCGGTGTGAGAAAAATTGTCTTTTCGCTTGTTTTCACGACCGGTGACCGCTAGACTTCGCCGCCAACTTTGGGCCTGCGCCCGTGAGAAAATGGGTGGGCGTTAACGGATGCGGAGAGCCGTATTCACTGACACAACAACAGAGGAGAAGACCATGAGTGAACCGACCAAGAACAGCAAGTTGATCGCCTGGGTCCACGAAGCGGCCGCGATGTGCAAGCCGGCCCAAATCCATTGGTGTGACGGATCAGACGCCGAATACAACGCCCTGTGTCAGCTGATGGTAAAGAGCGGCACGTTTACGCCGCTCAATGAGAAACTCCGCCCGGGTTGTTTCCTGGCCCGGTCGCATGCCAGCGACGTGGCGCGCGTCGAAGACCGCACCTACATTTCCTGCAAGAACAAGGAAGATGCCGGACCGACGAACAACTGGGCCGATCCGGTGGCCATGAAGCAGACCATGAAGGGGCTGTTTAACGGCTGCATGGAAGGCCGCACGCTGTACGTAATTCCCTTCTCCATGGGGCCGTTGGACTCGCCGATCGCCAAGATCGGCATCGAGATCACCGATTCGCCCTACGTGGTGGTGAACATGCGCATCATGACGCGCATGGGGCAGGCCGTGTTGGACAAGTTGGGTGCGAACGGTACGTTCATTCCCTGCCTGCATTCCGTGGGCGCCCCTCTGAAGCCCGGCCAGAAGGACGACTTCTGGCCCTGCGAGCCCGATCCGGCCAAGAAGTACATCGTTCATTTCCAGGATGAGCCAGCGATCTGGTCCTACGGCTCCGGCTATGGCGGTAACGCGTTGCTTGGCAAGAAGTGCCTGGCACTGCGCGTCGCGTCGGCGGTGGCCCGCAAGGAAGGCTGGATGGCGGAGCACATGGTGATCCTGGCGTTGACGTCGCCGGCCGGCAAGAAACACTATGTGTGCGCGGCCTTCCCGAGCGCCTGCGGCAAGACCAACCTGGCCATGATGCAGCCCTCACTGCCGGGCTGGACCGTCAAGTGCCTCGGCGACGATATTGCCTGGATTCGCGTGGGCGAAGACGGACGTCTGTATGCCATGAATCCCGAATCGGGCTTCTTCGGCGTGGCGCCGGGAACCTCGAACCACTCGAATCCGAACGCGATGAAGACGATCACGAGCAACACCATCTTCACAAATGTGGCGTTGACTCCCGAAGGCGATATTTGGTGGGAGGATATGGGGGTTCCCGCTCCGGCCAAGGCGATTGACTGGGAAGGCAAGGACTGGACTCCGGATTGCGGGCGCAAGGGTGCGCATGCGAACGCGCGCTTCACGGCACCGGCAGTGCAGTGCCCGGTAATCGATCCCGACTGGGAAAGCGCCAAGGGCGTGCCGATTTCGGCGTTTCTGTTCGGCGGGCGGCGTCCTTCGACGATTCCGCTGGTCAATGAGGCCTTCAATTGGGAACACGGCGTGTTCATGGGGTCTTCCACGGGATCGGAAACCACGGCGGCCGCGTTGGGTAAGGCGGGCGTCCTGCGGCGCGATCCCTTCGCCATGTTGCCGTTCTGTGGCTACAACATGGGCGATTATTTCGCGCACTGGCTGTCCATGGCCGGCAAGACAGACCGCACCAAGCTGCCGAAGGTCTTCTTCGTCAACTGGTTCCGGAAGAGCTCCGAAGGCAAGTGGCTGTGGCCGGGCTACGGCGACAACAGCCGCGTGCTGAAGTGGATCTGCGAGCGCGTCGAAGGCACGGGCAAGGCCGCCAAGACGGCGATCGGATATTTGCCGACCGAGGATGCGTTGGATGTGTCCGGTCTGAAAATGGGGAAGGATGATCTCAAAGCCCTCCTTTCCGTTGATGCCGAGGGATGGAAGAAGGAGATCGATGATATTGAAGGAAATTACGCGAAGTTCGGCGACCGCCTGCCGAAGGCGCTCAAGCAGGAGCTTGAGAGTTTGAAGGCGCGCTTGAGCGCCTGAGTCTGATCCGGTCTGAGCGCGGCGATCCTGGAAACGGGGTCGCCGCTTTTTTTGTGCCCGGATCAACCGTGCGCCAGACCCACCCCTGCCCCTCCCAGGAGGGGAACCTCGCCTGTTTCCACCATTCGGTTCCCCTCCTTGGAGGTAGGGGTGGGTTCTTCGTTGCGCCACAATAAGTTACCCATCACCGTAAATCAGTCTTGCATGACAAGGGGCGTTTTCTCTTGATGGTGAACCATGGTTCATTTATTATAATGACAGAAGGAAAGAGAGGATCCTATGCCCAGAGTGGTTGATTTGGATGAAAAAGTGAGGAAGTTGCGGCAGTTCTTGCGGCGGGAGGGGCGGGTGCCCGGCTATGCGGAGATGCTGAAACTATTCGATTATCGCTCCAAAAATGCGGTGTTCGGACTGCTCAAGAAACTGGAGGCCAACGGGTTCCTGGTTAAGCGTCATGGCAAAATCGTTCCCGGCACCAGTCTCAAAGGCGGATTACGGCTGCTCGGAACGGTCCAGGCCGGGTTCCCTTCGCCCGCAGAAGAGGAACTGGCGGATGCGCTCTCGCTGGACGATTTTCTGATCCGCCGGCCTGAGGCAACCTACATGTTGACGGTCAACGGCGACTCCATGATCGGGGCCGGTATTTTCCCGGGCGATATGGTCCTGGTCGAAAAAGGGGGAACCGCCAAGCCGGGCGATATTATCGTGGCCCAGGTGGATGACGAATGGACGATCAAATATTACCGGAAAGATACGACAGGAGTGTGGTTGGAGGCGGCCAATGCGCGGTACCAGCCCATCCGGCCGAAACGATCATTGGCAATCGGCGGGATCGTCAAGGCGGTGATTCGAAAGTACGACTGATATGACCTTGGAACTGGTCAATCTGCAGTCCTTCCCGCAGGCGATCGTGCATTTCGATGGCGACGCTTTTTTTGCCGCCGTCGAGCAGGCTGTTCATCCTGAGCTGAGGGGGAAGCCCGTTGTAACCGGCAAGGAGCGGGGGATCATCGCCTGCGCCAGTTATGAGGCCAAGGCCCTGGGCATCTCGCGCGGCATTCCCCTGCACGAAGCGGTGCGGCAGTGTCCCCAACTCATTGTGCTGCCCAGCGATTATGAAACCTACAGCCTCTATTCCCAGCGCATGTTCGATATTGCCCGGCGCCATACACCGATGGTGGAGGCCTATTCCATTGATGAAGGCTTCGCCGACCTTTCCGGCCTCCGTCGGGTTTTCCACGCTTCCTACGAGGCTATTGCCCGGCGGATCCAGGCCGATATCCAGGCGGAACTGGGGCTGACGGTCTCCATGGGCCTCAGCCTGACGAAGAGTCTCGCCAAGCTGGCCTCCAAGTTCCGGAAACCGCAAGGGTTCACGATGGTGGACGGACGGGAGATTCATGTGTTCCTGCGGCAGATTCCACTGGAACGTGTGTGGGGATTCGGCCCCAATACGGTCCAACTGTTGACCAAGCAGGGATTGAAAACGGCGGCCGATTTTGTCGCCCGGCCCGAGACATGGGCGGAACAACTCCTGGGCAAGGTGGGCCGGGAGTTGTGGAATGAGCTGCGCGGACGGGTCATGTATCCCGTTTTCACGGAGGAGCAACCGCCGCGCTGCACGATCAGCAAGTGCAAGACGTTTACCGCGCCTTCCGTCGACCGCGAGTTTATCTGGGCCAAGCTGGTGCGGAATGTGGAGTCGGCGCTGATCAAGGCCCGGCGGCATCAGTTGCGGGCGGGTCTGCTGGCCGTGGGGCTGCGTCAGCAGGATTTCAAGCAATATGGCCTCGAAGCGCGCTTGAGCCGTGCCACGGCCTCACCGCACGAGATGGTGGCGCTGGCCCGCCAGTTGTTTGACCAGTTGTTCTCCGCGGGAACAACCTACCGCTCCACCTTCGTGGTCCTGGGCCGGTTGGAATCGGATGCGATCCGACAGGGGGAGTTGTTTGAGGATAATGTACGGATCGAACGACTGGAACGGCTCCGTAAGGCGATCGACGAAATCAATAAACGCTACGGCAAGCATGAGATCAGCCTGGGTCCGTCGCTTTATCTGGGCCGGAACCGTCGGACCGGCCGGGACGACACGCCGCAACGGAAGAGTGAACTTCTGCCGGGAGAAACGAAGCGTCAACGCCTGCGCATCCCGCGCCTTTTTTTGCCGGTGTGACCTCATGAGGCCATCTCATGCGAATGCGCTTGATTCAATAGCGGGATGATGAGTGACTCTTCACCGGTCCAGGCGCCCGCTGTCGAGGATGTTGCTCTTCCGTTTGGTGACAGGAAAATGGCCAGTCTTGAAAAGTGAGGAAACCCATGACGAAAGAAATTGCTTCAGATCTTGCCCCGGCGTCGTCGACGGGCAGTGGCGGACGCCCCACGCGGCCGGAGCTTAACCGGCGTCCCGGTGGTGATCGAACCGCTTGGGTATTGTTCGCCCTTGCCCTGATAATCGGGCTCTGGGCGATGGTGCGCTGGCGTGAGGCCAAGGCTGCGGCCGAGCGCGAGGCTGCGCCGCCTCCTCTCCCGGTCAACCAGGAACAAGTTGTCCCGGCTAACCCCGAACCTTGAGCCCTGCATGGGGCGGTTATTCAAGCGCCGCTTGAGCCATGGCCTCCAGGTTTCCAGGGGGCACATTGGGGAGCAGGGCCTCGTGACTGGGACTCACCACAAGAGACGGTCCCAGTAGCTTCTTGATACGGCGAACGTCGGCCTTGATGTCGTCCGGCGTTCCATGGACCATGAGATCCTGGGTGTCGACCCCACCCATAAAGGCGATGCGGCCCTTGAAATCGCGGGCGAGTACCTCGGCCTCCATATTGGCGGCGCGGGCTTGAATCGGATGCAGACAATCGACACCGGCGTCGATCAGCCGGTCGATGACTTTGTGGATCGCCCCGCACGAGTGTAAAAGCGCCTGGTACCCATGGGCATGCGCCTGTTCGGTGAAGCGCAGGAACCAGGGCATGATGAACTGATCAAACTGCGAGGGGCCACAGATCAGGTCAAGTTGGGTGCCAAAATCGTTGCCGAAGAAGAACCCATCCACCAGATCGCCGGCCTCGGCGAAAAAGCGTTCGTTGGCTTCATGGTAGAAGCCGCAGACCCGGTCGGTCACCGCCTGCACGACTTCCGGGTGCGTATACATCTTCACCATGTAGTTTTCCATGCCGAAGAGATCCATGACGTTGTGGTAGAAGCAGGTCCAGAAGCCGCTGGCGCGGTAAACCTCGCCGGCATTGCGCAACGCCGCCAGGCAGCTGTCGAACTTCAGATAGTCGGGATTGGGCCAGGGGAAATCCTCGACCTCGCCCACGTCTTCGCAGTCACTCAGCGGACCGGCCTGCCCATGGCGTTTCTTTTGCAGCCCGGCGTCGAACATGCCGAATCCCCGGGGATCGGAATAGACATCAGGAAAGAACTGCGGGCAAATCCAGCGCAGATCGTCTCCCAGTTTCCGCCTCAGATCCTCCTCGGTTTTCGTTCCAAAGTAGGCATGCAGTGCCGGCCAACTCTCCGGGTGGGGATTGCCCAGCCACAGTCCGCAACGGTCAGCAGGCTTTCGGGCAATGATGGCGTGAATGCGTTCGCGACTGGTCATGGTTGTCATGGTTTTCCCCTTTGTTGGTCTGCCCGCGATGCTAACAGAGGGCAAAATGGTGTCAACTGCCGGGAAAAGGCCAACCCTCACCCCGTCCCTCTCCCCTGAAGGGAGAGGGAGTACTGCTTTCTTCCTCCTCTCCTCTTGGGGGAGAGGATTGAGGTGAGGGGTATTGGTCCGCTTCCTCTCCAATTGTTTTTGAACCCATTCCTCCTCCTATGCTAGGGTTTGCAAATTCTTACCCCAAGGAGGACACCATGAGCGTACGAAAGCTAAAGGCGGCGATCCGGGATATTCCGGACTTTCCGAAACCCGGCATCCTGTTTAAGGACATCACGCCGATCTTGAGTGACCCCACTCTGTTTCGTGCGGCGGTGGACGTGTTCGCGAAGCGGCACAAGAACAAGGGGATCGCGAAGGTGGCGGTCATCGATGCGCGTGGCTTCCTGTTCGGGGCGGCGCTGGCCTATAAGCTTAAGGCTGGCGTGGTGCCGATTCGCAAGAAAGGCAAGCTGCCGTACCGTACGCTGGAGGAAAGCTACGATTTGGAATACGGCTCCGCAACTCTGGCGGTTCATGTCGACGCGTTCGAGCCCGGCGAGTCGGTGCTGCTGGTTGATGACCTGTTGGCCACCGGCGGGACCGCCCTGGCGTCTGCGAAACTGATTGAACGGGCCGGCGGCAAGGTCGCGGAAATCGACTTTCTCATCGAACTCGGATTCTTGCACGGGCGCGACAAACTGGCGGCCTATCCGCTGTTTGCTGCCGTCGCGTTCTAGTTCAGGGTCAGCGGCGGGCGAGGATGACGACGAAGATGATCGCCACCATGGCCAGGCAAATGGCCGCGCCCCGCCACCCTTGAATGCCAGGCGGCTCTTCCTGCTGAGACTGGGTCGCCAGTGACTGGATGATGTTTCGCATCAAGGCCTGAGCCTCCTTGTCATCATCCGTGTGCGTACGGAGATCGAGCAGGAGAGTCCCCGGATCGGTAGGCACTGTGGCGCTTTGCGCGATGGTGACCGTGTCGTTCGAGATGACCTGCGATACCAGCACGGCGACATCCTGATTGTTCAGTCTCTCCGAGTACCGCCCGATGATCTTTGTGCTGTTCGTCGCGCCTTCCGGCCAGAAGGCCTGCTCTCCATCCGCGGCAAACCGGCTGATGCTCAGATACGAGTTTGACCGTCCATCGTCGGAGGTTCCCCGCACAAAGAGCCGCCGGGCCTCCGGACTATTCCCGTCCCCCGGAACTTCCCTGAAACCGTCCGGGAGGGTCAGGGAGAATCCCGGCTCCTTGATCTCCAGGGGAACGGCGATAACCGTCGATGTCAGCAGGCCGGACAATAGGGCGAAAAGGATACCACGGATGCCGCCCTCATACGTCGTCTTTCTCATCCAGCGCACCCATCGATGACAATCCCGCCGAGTCAGCCGCAAAGCTGGTCAACCCCTACTCTGACTTCAACTTTGTAATAAGCGCGGGAGGCTGGGGCGGTTTCTTGGCTTCGGTTCGAGCCATGGGGGTAACAGGGCAGCAGCAACACGGATCGGTCGTTTCCGCCGATGAAATGGTACGAGGCGGTGCGGGCGGAGGCGTGCGATTCTTGGGAGGAGGCACAAACCCTGGCTCATCCGATCCGTCACCGGCCAAGCTCGTCCCCATACAGAGCGTTGCCGCGATCATGGGAATCACATATTTCAGACGTTTCGTCGATTTGCTGTTCATCATAACGCCTCCGATTATACTGCCGACCCCTCTATAATGCTCCATTGCGGCGGAATGTTACAGATTAAATTTATCGGAAGCCCTTGTTCGAGGCCCCCCCCGAAGACGGAGCCCCCTCAGCCGCTTCATAGGACCGCAGGATGTCTCCCCGCGTATAACGTTGGAAAAGCACCCTGCTACTGGCAGGGTAGTAGGGCAGAACATCCGAGTATCCCGGCACCACAACCTCGACAACGGGAAAATCGATCTGTGAATCCGTGAAGTCAATCACGTAGCAATCCTTCCCCAGACCCGCAAAGATCCCCTTTGCCTTCTCGATGTCCTGCAGGCAATCGTCAAACTCATCCCCTTTCCGGAAAGGGACAAGCTCCCCTTCTTTCAGGAATTCGGCGGCGATCTGGGGTACAAATCCGAACATGAAGGCCGAGAGATAGTTGTCGCCGTCGTCAGGGATGCATTTCAGAGCGCGCAGGTCGTACTTCAAGACGCGCTCCTGGTTCTCCTTGGAACCATCGATGAACTCATCAAGCATGCGGCCCTGTGTGTACTCGGTGAACACACGAATCAGCGCATCCTCCAGGTTGAAGGCCGCACCTACCTTGAAGAAATGATGGAACTGGTAGTTCACGGGGATGTGGGGATCCCAGAAGTAGGCGCCGATGCAGGGCAACACTCCTCCGAACGACAGATCCTTGAGATGGATCTCGATGCCTTTCCCTTTCAGAAAAGCCATCTGTTCGCGAATGACCGGGTGCCTGATCGTCTCCTCGTCGATCGTCGGCATCACGAGTTTCTGCTTGAGCACGGTGATGTGAACCCTGCGCTCAAAGATCTCATTGATCGCATGCACAAGGGCCTCTTCCCGCCGGTTGCCGGCCGCCATGCCGTTGGGCCCCCCAATCCGCCGCAGGAACTCAATCGGGAGCTTGGCGGTTCGTCCTGTCATCAGCGAGTAGCCATCCACCCAGTACATGGCGCTATCCAGGCGCTTAATCTTTTCGACTACCTCCTTTGAGACGGCGATATGAGGGATGAACTCCTCGATTCCGACCGCCGTCGGGATGGTCTTTTGATGTCCAACTGTGTAGCCAGGCAATTCGCCCGTCTCCTTCGCGGCGACCCATTCCGCACATTCTGCCAAGGCTCCGGCTTTGGCCTGAAGGGCGGTGATCCCTTTGCCCATGGACCGGAATTCAATGTCGTCAATGTAGAGAGCGGACCAATAGAGCCGATCGGAGACCTTGGTTTCAAAGAGCCGGTAATCATGCCTTGCACCGATGGCGGCTTCCAGCCGGGTTACCGTGTCCTCAATCGGCACGCACCGTCCAAAAGCGACCTTTCGGCAGCTTTCCAGTTTCATGTTCCCTCCATCCGGAGAAACGCATCGATTTCACGCCCTGCCCGCATGCCTTCTGCAACGCACTGCACCACCGAGGCCCCGCCGTTGATCACTCCGCCGCCTGCGTACAGACCGGGCGAACCGCACGAGAGCGATGAATCGTTGGGGGTGCTGAGCAGACCGTTCGCGGTGAACTGGCACCCTCGAAGCGCCGCTGTCAGCGATGCTTCGAGGCCCAGCCCCATGGCTTCAATGATCAAGTCGGCATCCAGGACATGTTCGGGATCCGGCGAAGAGAGCGGCATCGAGCCGAGATGCATACGGATTCTCAGGCCGGACACTTTGCCATCGGCCTCGACCCGGTACCCCAGCGGACGGGTCAGTGTCATAAAACGCACACCTTCCGTTCTGAACCAGGCATCCGGCATGTGCCAATGCATTTCGGAGAGCGCACCGGCATACACAATGGTCAGTTCGCGGGCACCCAACTCGCGGGCCACGATGGCACTGTCCATGGCGCTGTCACCGCCTGCCAGCAGGATCACCCGCGGGGGCACCGTCCTGATTTCCCTCGATCGGGTTTTCTGGAGGAAGCTCACGGCGGCGATCACCCCCTCCGGGTGGCCCAGCGAACGTTCTCCCCAGACCCCGGGCGCCAGGAACACGGCGTCGTGATCCCTCCTCACCGCCTCCAGGGTGAGGTCCCGGCCCAGCTCACATCCGAATCTCAAGGTCAACCGGGCCGCACTCAGTGCGGGCTGCAAGAGGGCCTCGATCTCCTCCTGCGATCCCGTATAGCGACTTGAGCGAATCAGCCGTTCGGGCGTTCCCCCGAGCCGGGCCGCGCGCTCGAAGAGCACAACGTGATGTCCCCGTTCCAGTAACGTGACCGCGCAGGCGATGCCGGCTGGCCCGCCCCCCACCACGGCAACCTGCTTCCCGGTATCCCCTTCAGGAACACGAGCCCCGGTGAGTCCGCGTTGGCGGGTCATCCACGAGACGGCATGCTGAATATCGTGGATGGGAATGGGGTTCCCCTCCAACGTGTTGGTCACGCACCGGCCTTCGCACAGGCTGCCAACGGGGCATAAATGAGCGCACATTCCGGGCAGGGCATTGCTGTTACGGATGACGTCGTAAGCCGTTCCAACATCGTCCTCGGCAAAGGCCTTGATGAACGCGGGGATATCGATCCGTGCCGGGCAGCCGGCACGACAGGGCGCGGGCTCACAAGCGAGACAACGCCGGGCCTCCTCTTGAAGATTGTCCAAAGCGAAATGCCGGCGGTGCCGGTATTCCGCGCCATAGATCCCGCCATCCATGATGGGGCAACCAGCCGTCCCGCCATCCTTGATCAACTGAAGGCAGGCGGAGCAGGCGATACAACAGCGATCCGTGTCCAGATGCCCCGTGCGAATCAGATCGTCCGCCAAGTCCGGGTAGGCCAACGCGGCCCGCCCGATCCCGATCAACGATGCGCCGCCGTCGAGCAGCGCACCGGCGGCGGCATGCGGCAGCAGGTGCCGGAACCAGCTGAACCCTCCGCCTACCACCGGAACGGTCGGAACCGCCGCTTGGACGGCCTTGGTGACTTCAGCCAGACGCGCGAACCTTGCCAGGGGATGATCCGTGCTTCCGGAGGAGCCGCCATCCGAAATATTGAGCAGGTGAGTGCCCGCCTCCCGCAACGTCCGGGCGAGTGCGACCGGTTCGGATGGATCCACCTTTCGGGAATCCCGGCGATCCGTTCCGAATCCATAGGGGTACTCCACTCCGTCATACGCGGTGATCCGCGATGCCAGGAGACCCCGGGGCAGGGCGGCCTGCAGTTTGGCGGTCGTCTCGCGGAGAAACCGGCTTCGGTTTTCAAACGACCCGCCGTACGCGCCCGGTCGGGTTGATGCGGCCAGAAGCTCCGCCGTCAGATCGCCGTGGCAGGCCTTCACATCCACGCCGTCAAAGCCGGCCTCCACGGCCAGGACTCCGGCGGCAACGTACAGCTCCTGAAGCCGGTCCAGGTACTCATCCGAAACCACGGGGTAGTCTGCCGGGATGCCGAGTTGCCGATCCAGATCAGGTCTGTGATGCGCGATCATCGGATCAGCCGCGCCCTCCGGACGGCTATAGCGCCCCGCATGAGCCAATTGGAGGATCAGGATGATCTCGTGCCCCCACCGGTGATGGGCAGCTTGTCTGATGTCTCTGACCAGCTCGGCAAAGGCCGTCACATTGCGGCGGTTCATCCACAGTTGCCTGGGATTGGAACGGCAGTGCCCGTCGACGGCCGTGGCCTCGATCCAGATCAGGCCGAAGCCGCCCTCCGCATAGCGGCGATACCGCCTCAGGGTCAAGGCCCCGGGCACTCCTCCGGGGCCGGCATCACACCCCTCCATGGGCTGTACACAAAGCCGGTTAGGGATTTTCCAGCCACCCAGTACGACCGGCTCTGCAAGCGCCGCCACCGTGTCGGCTACCGGCAATGTCAGGTTCAGACGCCGGGCTTCAGCGCGGAGTTCCTCCGCCGTCTCCAGGTGAAAGCGTTCAAAGACGGGCCGTTTCATGGGGTCTTTCCCGCTGCCGCCAGGTAGATCACGAACTCATCCTTGCCATCGAGCCCGATCAAGGCGTCCAGGCGGGCTTGATGGTACCCCAGAACCGCACATACGCCCCCGTGAAGGGATTCCGCGGCAAGATAGAGGTTCTGACACACATGCCCGGCGTCGATCGCCACAAGCTTCTCGGCAATCCAGCCGTAATGCCATTCGGTCCGATAGGGGAGTGCCGACCACACAAAAACGACGGCGGCGTTTCCTGTAAACGCCTGTCCGTAGCAGGCCTCCGTGACCCGCTTTGCCATGGTGAGGTCCTCCCGGATGACCAGCAGTTGGTGTTCAACGGGCAGGTATCGATACAACCCCGGCGTTACGCCGGTAACCCGACTGATGATGAGGTAGGTCTCGAACGGGTGCCGCGAGCCGCCTGACGGTACCGTCCGGAACTGGGCCACGGTCTTTCCCTGCTCATCCCGGTCGATCCGTGAAATCCCCTGTGACGCCCACAGGAGATAACTCAGTTCCTCGAGACTGAACGGCTCCGCGGAATACTCCCGCCGACTCCGGCGCTCCCGGATGGCGTCAATCACTCGCATCTGGCCGACCGTGAACTTCTCCGGCTTGACCAGATCGATCCGCTTGGCGTCCGCCGGATACGGCTTTTGGATGGGGGGGGGGACCACGCCCCTGTGGTCATCGGTGTCGTTCCTCCAATCGAGCAGCGACCCCTTTAGAAAGACCCGCCGCTGTTCTACGGGCATGGCCTCGAGGCCCCGGACGGGTTCCGAGACCGGCGGGGCGCTTGCGAGAGGATGGGAGGCCAGACCCAGAGCAACGAACAGGAGTGACTTGGACAGAAGTCCGCGATGCCCCCGGCGGAAAGCCCCTGACGATCTGATTTCCCCCGTCATTACTTCTTCTTGGCCGGCTTTTCCGGCTCGTAAGTCTCGATCCCGGGTTCTTTGGTCTGAGAGAGGAGCAGCTGGACAATATCGACGGACTTCAACCCTTCCGAGTCGGCGGCGAAATTGGTGAGGATGCGATGCCGCAGTACCGGCATGGCAGCACTACGGATATCGCTGCAGCTCACATGAATCCGCCCCTCCAGTACGGCTCGGGCCTTGGCGGCCAACACCAGGTACTGCCCGGCTCGGGGCCCCGCTCCGGTCGAGACATATTTCTTCGTGAAGTCCGGTGCCGTCGGGTCGGTTGGCCGGGTAGCGCGGACCAGATTGACGGCATAGCCGATGACGTGTTCCGACACGGGAATCTTCCTCACCACCTCCTGAAGACGGATCACCGCCTGCTTGTCGATGACCACCTCGGGGTCGAGACCGGCGGTGACGGTCGTCCGTGCAATTACCGTGATCTCCTCATCCCGCGAAGGATAGTCCACGAAAATGTTGAACATGAAACGGTCCAACTGGGCTTCGGGCAGCGGATAGGTTCCTTCCTGCTCGATAGGGTTCTGGGTGGCCAGCACAAAGAACGGCTTGTCGAGTTTGTAGACGTCCTTGCCGATGCTGACCTGTTTCTCCTGCATGGCTTCCAGCAGAGCCGCCTGTGTTTTCGGAGGCGTTCGGTTGATTTCGTCTGCCAGCAGCATATTGCAGAAGATGGGGCCCTGCATGAACCGGAACTCCTTCTGCTGGGTCACCCTATCGGTCTCGAGCACCTCGGTCCCGGTAATGTCCGAGGGCATCAGGTCGGGGGTGAACTGAACACGCTTGAACTTCATGTCCAGGACCTTGGCGATGGTGTTGACGGTCAGCGTCTTGGCCAACCCCGGCAAACCGATCAACAGCGCATGCCCACCGGCGATGATGCACATCAGGATCTCGTTGAGCACATCCTCCTGCCCGACAATGACCTTGCCCACTTCTTTCCGGATGGCGTCCATGGACTGGCGCATCTGTTGAACGAGCTTCACGTCATCCGCCGTTGCCATCATGCCGGGTTGGGCGGCCGCGGAAGCGGGAGCCGCTCGCGGCTCAGGCCTGGCTTCGGATGCGGCGTCTGCGGGGAGGGTTGGCACCGTGCCATTCTTGAAGACGAAGGTCGTCCCTCCGATCACCACGACATCATCGGTGTTCAAGGGCGCGGTCGTGATCTCCTTATCGTTCAGCACGGTTCCGTTCGCGCTATCCAGATCGGTGAGACACCATGCCCCGTTTTCGAGATAGATCCTGGCATGATGCCGGGAGACCTCTGTATCATGGAGCGCAAGATGGCAGTCGTCGTCGCGCCCTATGACAAATGTCTTCTCCAGCAGCTCAAGTTCGCGCCCCTTGTATTTGCCTTGCGTCACTACTATCCTGGCCATTGCGATCTCCCTCGAAGGCCCCTAGCGGGCCGTTTGTTTTTCGTCGCCAAGCACAAGCTCACCCAAGTTCTTCACGTGATCCGTCACCCGGATTCTGGACAACACCTTCGTGAAATGATGCGAGGGGGTGAGCAGATCGAGCGCCACCGTCACGGGGTAAAGATCCCTTTTCTGCACCACCTGCCAACCCACGCCCACGTCCTTCAGCCAGATCAGCTTGAACGTCCGACGGCTTACACCCTTAAGCGCTTCGTAATCCGCCGACACGGTGCCCGGCCCGTCGCGGTACTGTGTCACCACGCAGCGGGCAACATTGCCCCGACCGGTCGTTCCCGCCACCCGGTGGATCACCTTCTTGTTAAAAAAAGGGTCCGAGGCGTTCACGATGTAGGAGATGCTCTGGCGATCCTTGTCGGTCAAGGTATCGGGCTCATAGCTCAGTTCCAATCCCTCATAGAACTCGCGTTCGTAGATCACCAACAGATCGTACTTGGCCAACGGCAGATGCTCAAACAGAAAGCCCTGTCGATTCGAGCCTGTCACCTGGCCTTCGTAGACCAGTTCGGGTTCATCCGGCGGCATGGCCAGTATCTGCAGGATGGGTTTGGCCGGCCTGGTGATGGCGCCGCTGATTCCCCCCGAGGCGGCGGGATCAGGCGGGGTATAGAGTCGATGGCGCTCTTTGGGGGGCTCCGCCCGCAAAACAACCGCCGACATCAATACCAGGCCCATCGTCATCTGTAGGCATAGCTTCATGCTTCGTCGTCCTCCGCGACCCGGCGCATCCCGCTCTACTCCCCGCCGCCGAACTGTGTTCGCTTCAGGATCGCCTTCTCGTACTTGTCCACTTCCGCCTGGGGTTCGTTCATGAAAATCATGCAGGTCTTGATCATTCCCAACGCCTCAGGCAGGAAGTTCGAGGCGTCGATCAGATCGCAATAGGCGTTCAGAATGGCGCGGGCCCGCTTATAGTCCTTCAATGCCATGTAAAGTTTTGCCTCGCGCAGGATGAAATCGCCATTGATCTTGGCCATCGGAAACGACCGCTCCCAGGCCTTCAAGGCCTGGAGCGCTTCCTGGTAGCATCCTTGGTCGATCATCCCGGCCACGTTCTCGGAGGCGGCCACATCCCTGATGGCGGCCAACTTCCAACTGGCCACATCGGGCGGGGGCTCCATCTCCAGCCCTTTCTTGCCCTCCGCACTCCCGTCATCCCGTCGAGCGCGTCCTTTGCGCCGGGCAAAATCGGCCGATTTCACCGGCCCGGAGAGTGTGGCCTCCTTCAACCGCTGGGGGACTCCAGAGACATCTCCTTCACCGGCCCTGGCCCGATTCTGAACCTCACCGTACCGCTGCGTGGCTTCATTCAGGTTCCGCGACAGCATCTCGAGATCGCCCATTCTGATTCTCGCCCATTCGCCTCCGTCGCCGGTTGTCGCGAGCAACGGGGTGATGACTTTCCTGGCGCCCTCCAGATCGTCGAGATAGTACATCAGGATTTCAGCCCTCTTCAGTTGCAGCATCGCAGAATGATTGGCGTTAAGGGTGACCTTGGAGAATTCGAGCGTCCAGGGTAGTGCCTCTTTCGGGCTTCTCGCGCCCAGGGAGAAGAGGAACAGATCCTCGAGTTTGGCCCGGCTCTCCTCATCCAGCGCTTTCTTGAAGGCGTCCCACCGCTGGGTCACGATATACTCAACCAGCCTGTTCTCAAGCTGAAGGTCCAGGACGCGATGGAAATTGTTCCACATGCTGACGTTCCACTTTGCCACAGGGTCGGCGTTCGCGGGATAGGCTTTCAGCATGGCGAGACAGGCGTCCCGGAATGCCGCGCGAGTCCCGGCGTTATTCAGGCTGCTCTTTACGGTCGAATAAGGGCAGAAACTGATCCGGGCCGTGGAACGTTTTCCTGCCGCCTCGGCGGTTAACGTCGCCCACCCATCGACTCCCCCCTTGAAGAGCCAGGACAGCTCGGATCCGGACGCCACGGCCCCGGGCGCGGCGTCAAAACTCCACGTGTAGCGCGTCTCCGCCGGATTGCTTCTCGGTCCAGCCTTCAACCTGCACTCGATCACCGCGTCCTCGTTGTCGAACCAGTAGACGTTGCGCGGCAACACCTCAAAACAGGCAATCGGGGCCCCCTCCCGTGACTGGATGTCCCGTACGGCACAGTCGCCGGACTTGACCACTTCAGCGTCGCGCAACAAGCGGCTCTCAAACATAGGCGTCCCAGGGTACCGGACATCGCTGGCGCGTGCCCCGCCAAGTTCTGCGACCGTGGTCTTGGGCGTGCGCCAGGTGAACATCATGGGGCCGGTCGCTCGGCCTTCGGTGTTGTATCCGTAGAGCTCCACCTTGTGAAGGCCAGGCGTCAGAGTGACGTTCGCCCCGATTCCTCCCCGTTTCTCGTTGATCTTGGCCAAGGCGATCGTCTTTCCATCGATGGCGATGTCCATTTGGCCGGATCGGGAGACCGGCGCCACCCACGTTGGTCCGGGGTCGGTGACATTCACATGGGCCAGGAGGTACATCGCTGTCCCGCCCGGGCGCCAATCCTTCATGGCGAGCGGAATCCTCTCGCCCTGCCAGGTGCCGGCGGCTCTTCCCTGATTGCTGTACCGGACCAGGGGCCCCACCGTGCCGAACTCGCGCAATTGGAGTGCGGCCTTTTGAGTCGTGGAGCCATGGATCTCGCAGAGAATGACACTGGGCGTCAGGCCGGACTCCGGCGTCCAGGTCTTCAGTCGCTTCGCGGCTCTCACATAAACGGTCACCGCCCGCCCCGTCTTGGGCGCCTGAAATACGAGCCCGCACCCCGTCCCGGGGCAGTGCCAGAGCACGCCACTCGCCAAAGGCGCCCCCGTCTTGTCGAACACCATGGTTTCGAAGGTTGTCCCGGGCAGAATGCCGCCGTCGGGAAGGGTCGCGAAATATCCGGCACTTGCCGTGCTGGGACCGGCTCCCAGTTCCAACTCGAACCGGATGGGGGCCTCTGCGACCAGCCAATCGGAGGGCACGGTGGCCTGGGGTGCGGCGGCTTGCCCGGATTCCGCGAGAACCGATACCAAAACTCCACCCCACATCACCGCTCGAGCTATCCTGGTCATAATCATAGTCGCCATCCCGGTCGTAGTTGCCACCGCAGACTAGAGCCTCATAACGATTCGTTCAGTTTCTTGTAGTACTCCGAAACCAGTTCCCTGTACTTGGGCGGGGCCTCATCATGGCTCGCCTCAATGATATCACTCAGCCCCGAGGAGGTGCTTCGCCCGTCGAGGCTGGCATCGCTTCCTTCGGCAAGCTCGGTCTTCGCCTTCTTCAGTTCGCCGATCGCCTTGCGTTTCAGTTCCGCGATCTGGCCGATGGGCGCGCCCTTGGAAACCGCATCTGAAGCCTGGCGTATATGGTGCGCGGCCGCCTTCAGCGATTCGGCCCGCAGGCCCTTCATGGAGGCCTGGGCAAAGGAGGAGTCTGCCCGCTTCGCGATCTGGGCCAGGCTGTCGGCCGCGGAACCGGCTTCCTTTGAATCCATACGTTCCGTGCCTCCGCCCTGTCCGTACCCGTCGCCCTTGCCGGACCCCAGCTTGCCGCCGCCGGTGGCCTTTGTATCCGCCTCGCCGTCGGCCGTGACCTGACCGGACTGGGTGGGATCCTGCGTCCGCCGGGCCTCGATATTATCGTCCCCCTTGCCTATGGTGCCTGACGCGGCGGCCGATTCACCATTCGCCATGCCCTGCCTTCCGACATTCGAGCGACCATCCTCCTCTTTGTGGTCTGGCGTCTCGTTGCCGGATTTTCCTTTCGCGGAGAAGGTGGTGGTATCGCCTTCCATCACGGCCGCGCCCATTTCCATGTCCGGGATGGCCGCATTGATGGCGCCATCGTCGTCCTTTGCCTGCTTCTCCTTATCGTCTTCCAGCAAGTCGCCAATGATGTCATTCATCTCCGTCTGGAGCGGCGTCAAGGCGACCCCCTCAGGCATCTCCTGCTTGTCGGCGGCTTCGACGGTGATCTTCGTCCCATCAGGCTCTTTCTTCAGCCACATCTCAAAATCGTCGATCAGATCCGTGGCCTTCTCCATTGCCTCGGCCAGATACTCACGCTTGGCGACCGCCTTCTCCTTGACCGGCCCGCCCTGGTCATCTCCGGACCCCGCTGTCTGGGTGACTTCCTCAAACGTGGAGTAGACATCCTCCACCAGATCGTTCCCGACGTTCAGGTGCGCGAAGATGTCCAGGTCCTTCGGCACCTGGAGCATGGCTTCCTTGATATTCTTCCCGATCTCGGAGGCCTCTTCCTCCATCTTGTCGGTCTGTTTGGTATCCTTGTCTTTCGTCTCCTCAACCTTGTCCATCTCGGCGACCAGTTTCTGTTCGAGGCTCTTGAGCTTTTCCAGCTTCGCGCTGACGCTCTGGAGCGTTTCGATCATCTCCTCATGCTTTTCCTTTTCATCCTTCGCCTTGACTTCCTCAAACTTGAGCCGCGTGGCCAGGAGTTTTCTGTAAGCGTTCTGTTCGTGCGGCAGCGCGTCGCGCGCGGCATTCTTTTCGAGCTGCTCCGCCGCCAGGAGCATATCGGCCCCAATCTTATCCTGTTCGCAGGCCTGGGCGACGGATTCCAGGAAGGCGGACTGGTCCTTGTCTTCCCCCTGGCCTGCCGCCGCCTCGCCGCGGCAGGCTTTGATGAATGCAATGATCTCGGAGCCGAGGGAATCCTGGTCGGCGATGACGGAGGTCGCCACGGCCACGCCCTGGGTCGAACACCGGGTTGTGACCTTGATGATCTTGTCCTGCGAAACGATGATGCCATCCAGCATGCCGATCAGGGAACTGTTCCGGCTGTCATACATCGCCTGCTTCAGCGCCTCGGTGGCGAACGTCAGTTGCCGGAGGATCTTTTCCTCCATGGCCAGCGCCCGCCCCACCAGTTTTGTCTTCTCGACGGCGTCCTTGACGGAAGGCACACCTTGCAGGGCGGGAATCACCTCCGCCATCTCGCCGGCATACAGCTTCCGAACCGGTTCGATCAGATTCCCCAGGTACCGGCCTCCCCCTCGCTCAAGGATCTGCCTGACGATCCCGCGGATGGTTTCCTGCCGCACCCCGGTCTCGCCCCATTCTTCCGGCGTAGTCGTCTCCAGCGCGCCCTGCAACTGGCGCGTGCGCGCGATATTCGCCCGCTGGAGCTCGATGACGCGGCCCAACTCATCCGAGGTCGTCTTCCCCTGTTCATTGCGTTTCTTTGCCGCAGCCATGACGTCATCCAAGGTGAAGACCAGCGCCGGGGAGGTGACCACGTTCGGATTGCCGGGGCGATTATCCTTCGCCACCACCCGCAACGTCATCACTCCGGTCTCGGTGGCTTTCCGAATCCCGCCCTTCCAGAGCGTGGTGAACTCCCTGGACTTGTTTTCCACCCACTTGTAGGTCTTGAGCACCGTCATGGCCTTGTCCCCGGTGTCGGAGAGTTGTTCGATGGTGATTTCAGCGAGTCCGAAGTCATCGGAGACTGCAAAATCGATGCTGGGCGCGCTTCCGGGCATCAGGGCCACGGGTTTGGCGGGGTATTTGATCTCCAGCGTGGGGGGGCGATCCGGGATGAAGGTAAAGCCGAGGGGGGCTTCCGCCCTGTCTCCATTGGCGGCTGCCGCCGCGAGCACAAATGCGGTCCCGTTGGTGATCGTGAGCCGTATTTCCCCCTCGAGATCGCCGGCTTTTCGCGTCAGGGCCACCGGCTCGCCGATTCCCGAGAGCACGAGGCCGGTCACGGGTCCGTTGCAGTGCGCCACGAGCCGGGCCGATGACCCTTCCGCGATAGCGATGGCCGTTGCCTGCGCATCGTACTGCTTCGAGGGCAGATCCATATAAGGGGGCGGCTCCACCTTCAGTGCGATCGAGGTGAAGGCCAGCGGGGGGCGCAGCGTCAGATCGTACCAATCCGGACTGAACGCATCGCCGGCGCGGAACCGGTACCGCAGGGCGGTCGTGACCTTGGTAAAGGCATTGGAGAACCCTTCCTCGCCGCGCCCCTTCAGGGCTCCCAGTTTGTAGGTCTTGGGCGCCCCGTCCGCCGGGCGGACATCAAGCCACACTTCATGGCCAGCCTTGCCCTCCACCAGGCACGACACCGTGATAGTGCCGCCTTGCAGTACCACCGTATTTCCCGGAGTGGTGCGCAGGATATGAGTCAGGCTCACCGGGGCCACAGCGGAAAACGGGTTCGCCATGCGCCACATCGCCACCATCCAGGCTTTCCCGACCAGAGCACAGGGGATCAAGGATAGGAAGACCGCGACCCCCAGCGCGATCTGAGCGCGCCGCAGCGTGCGCCGATCCTTCATCGTACGGAAATCGAGCCCGCTCCAGAAGGGGATCTCCATGTTGACATACGCCTTCACAAAGGAGTCCTTGTGGCCGGCGGCGGAGAACAGCAGGAAATTGATCAGGTGATTATCCAGTTGGGGGAACGCCCGTTCAACCGAAACGGCCACCGATTCCGGCGTCTGGCGCCGCGACAAGGCCCGCAACACCCGCCCCACCACAACGCCCGCCGAGATCAGGAGCAGGCCCGACGCCACGGTCCGCCCGAACGTCTGGTAGCGGATCAGGAAGTCCGCCAGCGCCATGCCGTCAAGGATGACCAGCAGCACGGACAGCCCGACGATCAGGCGGACTTCCGCGCTCCATCGGTTCATCAGCTTGCGGACCTTGTCGAGCTGTTCGATCATTATGGAAAGAGTCATCATGGGAGTCTGCCCGGCCGCGGATTACTCATCCCCCGCGGACTTGGGCGCATTCTTCGTTACCTTGGCTTGATCGGGCAGTTTCACCACTTTTACATTGGCCATATAGAAACTGCCCGCATAGTCCGTGCCTCCCGGCACAAACAACATGACCGTTGCATAACGGACCTTCTTCAAGTGACTGTACGCCAGTTCCGAAATCTGTTCATGAGGGAAGGTGACGGTCACGGGTTTCCATGACGCCCCGCTTGTGGAGATGGCGTCGCCCTTATAGATGCGCCTCAGGTCCTGAAGTTTCGGCTCATCGTTGGGCGCGATCCCCGGCCGCCAGTTGTAACCGAGAAAGAGGATTCTCACGTCGCCCACATCGGCATAGAGATCGAACGTGCATTTGTATCGGGCTCCGGGCTCGTACTCCATCAGCGGGGTTTCCACCTTCGACTCATAGTTCCTGGGCACCACCATCTTGAGCACATTGCGTCGGCCCTTGAATTCAGGCAGGAAAGAAACGTTCCTATGGTTTCCGCTACCCTTGACGTTCCCCGTCCATTCGTAATTGACATTCCATCCATCGAGCGGATCCGTGCTCGCGGTGAAGGATCCATTGTAGCACAAGTTGGACTCCGCGACTCCAGGAAGGGCTGCCAGTCCCAGGCCCGCCGACAAAACCATCACCCCCAACGTCTGCAACCGTGTCATGTCATTCTCCCTTGTCCACTCGACTTTACGGCAAGTTTCGCAGTTTCCGGACAATCCATTCTACCGAGATCAGGGCGATGAGGCAACCGATCACCGCCCAATGCTGCCAAAGCGATTTGTACTCTGAAATCTCCTGCTCCAGTTTCTTCGGTTGCAGTGCCGCCAAAGCCCGATCCAGATCGCCTGCCGACTCAAAGAACGTTCCGCCGCTGTTGGCGGTAATCGCTTTCACGGTTTCGGTGGCCGGCGGACGCGGAACGGATTCCGGAGTGAACGGTTTGACAGAGAAAGACACCGCATCGGACTCCAGTCGTCGGCCCCCCGTGTCGGAGGCCGCCAGCACGGAGAACATCCCCGCCGTTTCCCCCTTGAACCTGACGCTGAACGTCGGGACCGTCCTTCCGTCCAGAACCTGCTCCGTCCGGCCGGCCATCGAATAGGGCATCTGTCGTTTGTCCGGCAGGGTGATCATCGCGCTGGCAACGGTACCCGCGGGCATCTTGTCCTGGCCGGTCCACCGGGCGGTAATCTCGACCTCCTCGCCCAGGAAACACTGTTCGCGATCCACGAACACATCCCAGTCTTTGCCGCCGATCTTCTCCTCCTTGGGCGACAGCCAGGAGATCAACTGCGTCCAGAACCTGGGATACGGGTTATTTTTCGAAGAGTCGGGGCTCAACTGCCACTTCCAGAGCGAATCCGAGAAGACGGCCACCACTTTGCCCTGTCCATAGTCCTGCGTCAGGATCATCGGTTGATCGCCGCTTGGGGTTTGCACCTCAACGAGGACCCGTGCGGCCGGGGTGGGGACCACGCCGGAAAAGATTGAAAGGACCGGGGGCACCTTTTCCCAGAACGCGGAATCTCCGGCGAAGGCCGCATGCGCCCGCCCCTGGTCCGTCAGGTGGACGGCGAACTCGCCTTCCTGCGCCTTCCCGAAATACTGCCTGGCGGGCAATAACGCCTTCAGCGGGGTCTTCGAGAATCCGTCCTGCGCCCATGCCTTGCTTCCCCCCAGCAAGATCAGGCTTCCGCCCGTTTCGACGTATTTCAAGAGTGCCCGGGCCCGCTCCTCCCCGAGTTCTTCGCCACTCAAGTTTCCAAGAATCACGATTTTGAAATGCGCAAGCTGCGATTCCTGCATATCGGGAGCCACATCGCCCTGGACTCCGAACGTCATGAACTTGCCTTTGGGCCCCCTCAGGAAGATCGCGGGAGTGACTTGCTTGCTCCCCCTCAGAACGCGCGAGAGATACTTGGATTCCCACCGTGGAGCTCCCTCCACATACATCAGGCGGTTCTTGCTGTCCAAGGCCTGTACGGAGACGGCGGAGTCGTTGTCGTTGGTCTGAGTTTCCTTGGGCAGGGGCGGCAGAAGAACAAGGTAGGTGCTGGTGCCGGCCACCGGATGGTCAAGCTGGAAGACGACTTCACGGGTTCCGCCACCGGCGGGAATCTGGGTCGGCACCTCCTGGAGCAGGGCACCATCCTTGAACAACTGGACCGCGATTGGCTTTCCCTGGGTCCCCTGGCCCGAGATCAGGGCCTTCAACTCCGATTGCCAGCCCACGGTCACCCGGCGCAGGGTACTGATGGTCTCAACCCGGACATCCGGTTCCTCATCCCACACCGCGTCCTTTTCCAGCGGCAAAGCATAGATCGGGAAGGGCCTGGCTTCCTGGGCCCAGTCCGTGAAGGCCTCGCGGGTGTCAATCCCGTCACTCAGCAATAGACACCCGGTGACATCCAATCCTGCATACCGGCCCACCGTCTTCTTGAGCGCGTCGCGCAACAACGTGGACGTCCCGTCGGGAACCAGGCGCAGGGCCTCCTCCGGGGACAGCTTTGCGCTGAGTTCCTCGTCGAAGGAGTAGTAGTCGATGTCGCACTTCTCCGCCAGGGCGGTTGCCCAGGGACTCCGGAGAACGTCCTGCGCCGCCTGCCATCGGTGTGAGGCGTCCTTCACCGGCGTCATCGTCATGCTCCGGGACTTGTCCACCAATACGATGAACCGGGGTTTTTGCTGGAGCGAATGGACCGTCCGTTCGCCGGGCATGAACAGGCACCAGGCCAGCAGGATGAAGAAGAGCGCCCGCAGGGTCATCAAGGGCGCCAGAGTCCAGTCCCGCCTGGCGAAAAACCAATACCCGGCGCCGCTGATCGCCAGGGCCGCCATGATTCCCGCGACGATCGCAGGCGCCGGCACGGTATGCTCGTAAATGATCATGACTCCTTCTCCTTCAGTTTTCCGGAGGGCGCAATGATCAGCGAGTCCGTATGCTTTGACCGTTTCCGCAACAGGAGATTCGAATAGAGCGACTCCAGAATGGCCACCAGCAGGGCCAGCCACAACAGCGGCTCGCCAAGCGTCTTTCCGATCCGCAAGTCCTCGATGTTCTTCAGGAGTTCCTCCTTGCTGGTGGCCACCTGGACGGTCCTTACCCCCAGCAGGCTGGGAATATCGGCCTGTTTCACAGGTGTAAGGTCCGACTCCCCGCGCAGCAGATTGATCGCCAACGCGGGCGTGGCCCCCGTCGCATCAGGGGCGGTCAGCCGGTAGATGCCCGGTGTCGTCAAGCCTTCCGCGTAGGACAGCGCCTCGCCCTCCACGACGGCACTCCGGATGGATACCGGCTTCCCTTCCGGGTTCTTGAGCACAGAGGCGCGCGTGGCCTCCGGGAGATACTCCTCCAGCGAGAGACTGTCGGCCGCCCAGAGATAGGGAACCCCGGCGCCAACCCCGGCGGCATACTGAATGAGTTGATGGACCAGGGGCAGATAGAAGGGCGACAACGGGAAATCGCTCCACGACCGGTCCGCCGAGACGGTGAACAACAGCGTCGCGCCGCGCCCGCTGGGCCGGATCATCAGGAGCGGAAACCCTGCCCCTGTCGAAACGAGGGTTTCGGTCTTTTCGTTCAAGGTCTCGCATTTCAAGTGGCGCTTGACCGCGATGGTCGGCGCGGCGGCGCCGTCTTTGAGACCCCACACCACCGGGTGCTGCGGCTTGTCCCAGTTCAACAAACGCTTCCGCTCCGCCAACGGCAGGTCGAGGATCGCGGTCGGGACGGAGGGCAGACAGGTCCAGGCGCCATAGTCCGACACCGCACCGCTGTCGCCGGGGAATACCACCAATAACCCGCCGGCAGCGACATAATGTTCCAGCGCCTTGATGTCCTGGCCAGCCAGGGAGATCGAATTGCAGAGGACGATACACGCATAGGAGGATAGCTTTTCCCCGGCCAATTCCTCGGGCGCAATGGGTTTGGCATCGATCGCTGAAACGCTGCGGACGGCTGTGCTCAGCGCCGTGCGCAGGAACAGCGTACTGTCTTTCGATCCCACGCAGAGCGCCGGCAGTTTTTCGCGGACACGAATCAGGAAGTAAAAGGCGTTATCCATGGCCAGACTGTCGTCCGGCGTCTCCACCCGTACGGTATGAATGCCGGGGCCCGGCGGCGGAATGATGAAGGACGTCTCATTGGCGGCGCCCTCCGTCAGAGTGAGGGCGCGGCGCCCCAATTCCTTGTCATCGATAAAGATGGACGCCGTCGTTTCAAGCTTGGGTCCAGTGCGCAGGAAACGCACCTTGGCCTCACAGGAGGTCTCCGCCGTGATCAGCTTGGGCGTCAGCTCAACGTCGATGGGGGTCGCATTCTCCGGATCGGAAGCCCCCAGCAGGGACACGAAACACGTGGTGTTCTCCGTTATGGTCGCGGGGTCCCAGACCCCCTCGCGCGATTCGGCCGGGGGCGCATTCGTGTCCGGAGCTCCGCCGTCGGCCCTCTTGAACCGGGCCCAGGGCAGAAGCTGGTGGTCGGAGATGATATGGAGTTCCCGTTCTGACCGGCTGGCGTCCTGATTCATGGCGCCCAGAGCCGCCATGGTCGCCGGGCAGAGTTGGGAGGATCCTTGCGGCACCGGGAGCGCCCTCAGGCGCGTGGCCGTCTCCTCTTTCTTGTTCGTCAACTGCTCGCAGAGGGGAATCACCTGATCGGCGGCCAGGTAAACGCAAAACCGGTCTTGGTCGGAAAGCCCCTCGATGATCGAGGCCGCCAGGTCCGTGGCCTGATCCCAGACGTTCTGCCGGCCCATCCTGTAATCCATGCTGTAGGACGCATCGATCACAATGGCCACATCCCGCGCCGCCCGCCCCAGAAGATCCCCGAAATCCCGGGTTCGGATCATGGGCATGGCGAAGGCGAGGGTCAGGAGGGCCATCAACAAGGTTCGCAGGAACCACAGGAGAAAATGCTCCATCTTGATGCGCCGCGAGGACCGCTTTTTCGCCAGCTGCAGGAACCGGATCGTGCTGAACGGCAGGCGCACCGTCCGGCTGGACTGGATCATGTGCAGCACCAGCGGGATGAGCAGGGCTGCCCCGAATGCCAGGAATATCGGATTTAGGAAGGACATCATAACGTCATTTCGGCTGTCTCCGCCGCTCTTCCAGGTAGGCTCTGACGTAGGACTCGATCTGCTGATCCGTCCGCGCCAGGCGGTAATCCACCTTCATGCCCTCGCACGTGGTCCGGTAATGTTCCAGAAAGGCACCGAACACCTGCTGGTACTCTTTCGCCAGTGCCCGTGGGTCAACCGTAATGTGCGCTCCCGTTTCCATGTCCTCGAAATCGTAGCCCTGCTTCAACGACAGGTCGATTTCCACGGGATCCAGCACATGAAAAACAATCACATCATGAAGCCGCTTCCGGAAGTGGGCCAACGCCACGGTGATCTCGTTTTCGTTATCCAACAGGTCGGAAATCAGGATGATGAGGGCGCGCTTGTGAATCGAGGCCGCAATCTGGTGGAGCGTCTCGGCTGTCCGGGTGGTGGACGCCGGCTCCATCCCCTGCAGTCGCTTGAGCAGGTTATGGAGGTGGTTCATTGAATTGCGGGGCTCCACCTCAATGTCGATCTTGTCTGAATACAGGAACATCCCGACAGAGTCCCGGGCCTTGACGACCACATATCCCAACGCGGCGGCCAGGCGGCAGGCAAAATCGAACTTTCGCAGGCCGGCGCTGCCATAGGCCATGGAGTTACTGCGGTCCAGAATGATATAAACCCGAAGATTGGTCTCATCTTCGTAACGCTTGATGTAATAGCGGTCAGTCCGGCCCAACACTTTCCAGTCGATGTGCTTGGGATCGTCTCCCACGCCATACGCCTTATGGTCGGCAAATTCCGAACTGGCCCCCTTCAACGGGCTCCGGTGGGCGCCCGACAGGTTGCCCTCCACCACATATCTGGACTGCAGCACAATCCGGCTGAGTTTGTGCAACTCCTCTGAATTGAGGAACGCCTGAATTCCCTCCCCGTGTGACGCCTTGGGCGCCTTGAGGTCGGCAATCACTGATAGCTTTGGTGTCTTGGCCATGGGGATCCCTGCTCAGTCCTCATCGTCCGTGATCACACTCTGGGCGGGAGCGGCGGGCGTGGCGTCCCCCGCCGGCGTTGCCTCCTTCCGGTAGATCCCCAGCTTGTCGCGCGCGGCCTTGGCGGCTTTATCGCGCTTGGCGATCTCATCCAGAAGGAACTGGGCCCAGCCCTCCTTGCCACGCTCGGCGATGATCTTGCTCTCATACTGGATCAGATCCTGATCCCGCTTGGAGACATTGACCGGTTCCTTGCCGCCCGTGAAGGAATACACAATTCCGGACGAATCGCGCTCGTAGTGCATTTCCTTTCCCGTTTTGGGGACGGCGCGATCCTTGTAGCGCACGATCACCGGATTCAGAACCAACAGGCGCTTCGCGGGATCCAGGCTCTCGACGACCCCCGTGACGGCAATGGCATCATTGGTCTTCGAGACGGGATCCTCCAGAAGTGTGGCCAAAGACAGGCTCTTCACCACCCTGAATTTGACCAGCATGCCCGAACTTGGCTCGGTGGTTGTCATCGCCACGAAGGGGAAGCCCTCCGACTCCCCCCGCTCCAGTTCAAGGATGCGCAGATACCGGAAGAAATGCTGTTTGCCGAGGGCCTCGGTGAGAATCGTCTTTTGCGCCGCGGGTGTCCTGGCTTCCGACAGATAGAGCGCGAGTTCGTTCCCGCTCGGCACGCCGCCCAACCCGATGTGGGCGGCCAGGAGCAACCCCATCGCGACCCCGCCCGTCAGGCCCCGGTGCTTTGCCGCGATCATTGCGTCACCGCGTACATCAAAATGTTCTGCCCCAGACGCTGGGAACCGACATCGTCATACCCCTTGGCGTAAGGACTCTGCGACATTTCCCAGCCCCCGGCCATGCCGAAGGGGCTGTAGATCACGGCATAGTGGCCGTTCACTTCCACCCCCTCCAGCCGTGGCTGCATGACGGCTGAGCCTATGGCCTGCTGCAGCATCGGCGTTACGCCCACCCGTTGCAGATCGTTCGGGTTCTTGAAGACGGCATTGTCCTGGGGGATGGATTTCAAGGGAGAGGAGGGAAACACGGCCGTCATCAACTGGCGGAATGAGAGGTCAAACCCCTTCCGGCCGCAACACGCCTCGGCCATCAGGAATCCGCCGTTTTCCAGGTACTTGCGAAGTTGTTCCGCCTCGCTCTTCTGGAGCGTGAAGTACTCGTGACCGGTCAGGTACAGCAACGGGGCGTTGAAGATGGCCGGATCTGTAAGACGGGCTTCCTTGATCGTGTACTTCACCGGTACCTCGGTCTTTTGGTTGAAGGTCTGCAGAATCACCGATAGACCCGCATGACGCGTCTTCCAGATCCCATCGTAGACCACCTGCACCATGGCCACCTTGTCGGAACTGGAGTCCGGGCGATCCACGAACTTGATGGCTTGTGCCTGGCTCTTGGCCCAGGCCCGCATGGCGGAGGAGTAGGAGAAGATATTCACCCCCAACTTCTTGGCGGAAGACGGCTCATAGGCCTGGAAGTCCGGCTCCACGTTGTCTTCCCAGCCCACGGCCATGCACCACCGCGAGACCAGCGCCACCACCCGGCAGTTGATTTCCACCGCGTCAAACCAAGGCTCATTGCCGACAAATCCTGACTTTCTCACGCCAGGACAGTACTGGACGTGATCTACATCGTAATACGAGTGAAAGACCGGATGATCCGAGGTCAGCCGTTGAATCGGCTGTTCGGGGAAAATGGCCGCCAACTCCCTGACCGTCGAGCGATAGAATGGGGCCGAGCCCAGACTGGTGTTATAGACCAGCATTCCTCCTGCCAGCGCGTACTCGCGCAACCGCTTGCGCTGTGCGTCGGTGTAGGTGAAATTATAGTGGCCGGACCGGTACAGGATGGGATTCCTGGCGGGATCGACATCCACTTCCTCCAACGAGGCGACCTGCGTCTTATAGCTTACGCCGATCATATTCTTCATGCTCTTCATGAGGTTGTTCACGTCGTTGGGGGTGGCATTCCAGGTCACATCCCTCTGCGCGAACGCCGGGGCCGCAACAAAGAGTAGTGAAAGCATCCCGCAGACCAGATAATTCATGAATTCCCCCCCCTTGCCTGAGCCGCACCTTGCACTGGTGCCGCCAGTTGGCTTAAGCCAAATATACACCACCGCAGCCCCGCCAATCAATGCGCCAGCGCAGGCATCTCGATGCTCTGTCGCCGTGTGATTATCGCGGCTTTGGCATAATTCGCCAATGGTTGCCGTCGGCCATGACGATGAGATTCGACCCCATGTAAGCGAACGTGGCGCCCTCGGCATTCCCGCCCGGTGGCATGAAGGCGGACTTCCCGGTGCTCGTCATAAACTCAACGGTATCGGCACTTGCCGGCAACCGTCTGACGGGTTCAGGGGTGATCCGGTCTGCGTACGGGAGGGCCAATGCCGTCGCCAGGTCCGACTGCGCTCCCAAGCGGGTTGATTCCAGAACATAGTGCTGGGTGTCCATCCCCTTGATCGTGCTCCCCAGGCGGTACGACCAGGGGGTTCCCCACCGGTCGCTGAACGGCGGCATCGTGGCCTTCTTCAAGGACTTGATCAAGTCCAGCGAGGCGGGAAACTCGATATCGCGCACATAGACTTTCTTCAGGCTGATCAACACCTTCTCGCGGTCAATTCGCGATAGCCAACCCCGGGCCATTTCGGCCCCGGTCGTTTGGAGGAAGGTGGCTTTCTCGGGCACGGACACCATTGACTCAAGCAAGGGAACTGCCTCTCGCGTGTTGCCCATCTTGAGCAGTCGCCAGGCTTCCAGGCCCGCGACCACGACCACCAGGGGGTCCTGGGGCGAGCTGGCCCGAAAGTCACTGCAGGCGGTCACCACGGAGGCGTGGTCATCGCCTGCATTGGTACTGGCGACCCAGATTTGCCACAGCCCACTCTCATTCGGGGCAACCGACTGAGCCTGACTCACCGTCACAGCCGCCAGGCCTGCCGCCAAACTTGCCAGAACCGCCCTGTGTAGCTGCATACGAGTCTTCCCCCGTTCGATGAACCCTAAGGACGCCAACCACGGAGCCAAACCATTACAATACCACCCGTCGGGCTGTTATGCGACAGCTTTTGAATCCGGTAACGGGCTTCGCGAACCCCTTCGGGGTGGCCACTCAGGGTAGGGCGGGACGACTACTTAACGGGCTACCAGCAATGGACAAGACCGTGCAACTGGCGGCCGGCGGCCAGGGCCGCCTCGGCAGCCGTCCGGTTCAGGCCCAGCAGCCTGATGCCCTTGTCCACAGTATGGCGGTAGATTTGCTCCATATCGTTGCATTCCGGCTGCGACAGCTGGATCGCAAACAGGCCGGGCATGGTGCTGGCGCTGGCGATGTAGTGATCGCCCCGTCCGCAGAAATGGATGGCCCCGCCGCCGAATTCGCCCAGCAGGCGCGCATCGTAGGGGCGGATGAACCGGTCGAACATCTCCGGCGAGAAGTTCATGGCCGAGTCATCGCGCAGCATCAGCCGGCCGCGGTGCAGAAGCCCCCAATGGACGTTATGGGTGGGGTCGGACGGGATAAGGGCCTCCCAGGCGTGCATGAAACGGCCATAGGTATCGGTGACCCTGGTCAGCACCTGGCTGACCAGGTCCGGCTCGTCGACGATATCGTAGAAGAGCGCACTCCCCCAGAGCAGTTCCGTTACATCCATGGGACCTTGCAGGTCGGGGTGATACAGGTGCACATGGCGTCTGATGTTCGGGTGGTGCTGGAAGACCTCGCGGAAGAGGGCGGCGGTGTCCATCACGCGGGCGCCCAGCCCGGTGCGCACCTCGGGAATCCCGCGGTCAAGGAGTTGCCGCATGGGGTCGAGACCGCCGCCGTCGAGCGGACTGGCCGTGGGGAGGGTGTTCATGTGCTCCTCCATGGTGAAGAGCTCGGTGCCGAAGAGGCTGGGCAGGATGGCCGTGCTGTAGTTGCAGCGCACGTTCAGCATGGCTCCGCCGCCGTTGGCCAGGACCGCGCTGCAGCCGGCGAGTTCGCGCAGGACCATCCGCTCGGGGTCATCGAAGGCGGCATTGATGCTGAGGGTTGGCCAGGGGAGACCGGGCGGTGAAACGCGGGACCGGCGGGGCGAAAAGATATCGCCGGTGAAGTGACCCTCCAGAAAGCCTTTCCACTCGTGCTCCAGGCGGTCCTCGACCGTTGAATCCAGGCGGCGTTCCAGATCGTCGAGATACGGTTGCAGTGTCATTGTGGTCATGGTCGCCCTCATGGGTGTTCCGTCGATGTCTGATCGATACCGAGTCGGATGGCGGGTGTCAACAAAAGGTTGGGACGGTTGTGGATTGGACATAGAAGCAGCAGTTCAACTACGAAACACGCGAAAGTAAGCGAAATAGTAGTTTGATGATCAATGCGTTAGGATGATTGAGGCAGGGAATTGCTTCGGTCCCATTGGCGGAAGTGGAACCCACCCCTGGCCCCTCCAAGGAGGGGAACCGATCCGGAAAGTCTTAAAAAGATCCCCTCCTTGGAGGGGTTAGGGGTGGGTTTGCGCCGGGTCAGACAATAGAATGGCCAGAATTACCATCCACTTACAGCATCCGATGAATCAGCCCTGCGTAGTGGTCTTGACTGCCGGATTTAGGTTGAACTGGTCTTGGGTGCTGGTATATAAAGCCCCCTTCCTATTGGGCCGGAATGGCGAAATGGCAGACGCAGTAGACTCAAAATCTACCGCCCGCAAGGGCATGAGGGTTCAAGTCCCCCTTCCGGCACCACCGTAAAACCACGTATTTCCTCATAAATTCAGTGGTTTTATCGATTAAGACCCTGTTTCCGTGTTGTCGCAGTCTTCCACCGTTTTCTTTCGTTTTCCGCTCCATAACCACCCCATAATGGACACACCCCACACATAGAAAAACTTGAATATTTCAGAATACCCCGCAATCCGCCCGGCGGTCGGGCGGTGTCCAGCATGCGGACCGGCGGCGGTCGGGGCGTGGTGGGGCGGCGGGGCGGTCAGTTCAACAGCGGGGCGTCAAGACATGCAGCCCGCGCCAGCCGGTCGGCGTATGCGTTGCCATAGGGCCGCAGCGCCATAAGTTCGTCAAGGCGCATCGCCGTCAAGGGTGTTCCCTCGATACGCCGGGATGTCACCTTGCCGGTGGCCGCAATCCATCGCGACACCGTCGGCGCCGACACCCCAGCAAACCGCGCCAGCCTTCGATGGGATCTTTGTTTTGATCAGCATGGCGGCAGAGTCTGCCACGGCATATCGTAAGGGTCAGTTTTGTAGGGCTCTGCCGTGCCACACGTCTCGATCACGGC
>CAYOIT010000026.1:0-37326 GCA_964404035.1 uncultured Verrucomicrobiota bacterium
TGAGGGCCGGCGAGGCTTCGCCCAACTGGTAGGCGACAGCACCCGGCTGGTAAACCGGCGGGTTCGTCATCATGTTATTCCCAAGGTCGGAGAACCCGTTGAACCAGTTCGTGGCCCCGTTGGCATTGCCGTAGAAAAGGCAATACATCATGGACGCCCCTCCGCCACTGCCGCCCTTGTAGATGCCGTACCCGTTGTTGCCCGTGAACAGGGTGTTCTTGGCCACGGGGATGACGTCATAGGCCCCGCCGCTGCTGTTTCCTGCAGAATGGAAGCCGTTACTTCCATTGTCGGCAATCGTACAGTTGTAGAGGTAGCAAACCCCTCCGGCGTTCCAGGCCGTATCGAAGAAGATGCCCTGGGCCGTATTGCGCGCGATCAGCACGTTGCGCACCGTCAAGTTCTGAGCCAGACTGCCCGGCAGATAGATCCCGTACCGGTTGCTGACAATTGAGCAGCCTTCTACGAACAGGTAGGGAGCGCTACCCGTAAATTCGACGCCGGCTTTGGCCGCGGCGCTTCCGCCGCTGAGCGTGAGGTAACTGAGGAGATTGGAGTTGGCGCTCCCGCAGATCGCTATGGGCGACTTCGTGTTGCCGCTAATCTCGACGATCTGGTCGCGGGGACTCCACGTCCAGGTTCCCGGCGTGTAACCGCCTTGGAGAGTCACGCCCCACGTGCCGGGGCCGAACTGGACGTTCTCGGCGTAGCTCCCCGCGGAGACACGGATCGTGCTCGAGGGCGCCGCCTTACCCACCGCATATTGGATGGTGGCCCAGGGACTACCGGCCGAGCCGTCGTTACTGTCGTTTCCCGTCTTGGAGACGTAGCCACCGTTCGCCAGAGCCGGCTCGCCGGCGTTCGCGCTCTCGTACACGCCCATGTCCCAAGCGGCGCCTTGGGGCCGGAGCACGCCCAGCAGGTCGTTGGTCACGAAATACGGCGTTCCCGACAGGTCCGTCCCGGCCGCCGCCGCGGGAGAGTCGGCCGCCGTGCGGTAGTCGAGTCCTGCGGCATTCACATACTTCGGGTCCCTCCCGGACTTGTTCCCGTTCGTGATGCTCATCCCCAGGTAGTACAGCAGGGGACCGTTCGCGTTGCCGTAGAAGAGGCAGTTCTGAACCACGCCGCCGGTGCCGAGCCCATCCTTGCGAAGACCGTAGCCGTTGTTCCCGGTGAAGAGCGTATTCCGCGCCACGGGTACGGCATCGGCCCACTGGCCATAGGCGTAGTACCCATCAGCGCCGTTGTCGGCGATGGTGCAGTGGTAGAGGTAGACGGTGCTGGCGGCCTGATCGCCGAAGAAGAGGCCGTAGGACGCGTTCCGGGCGATCAACGTATTCCGTAGCGCCAGGGTCTGCGGTACCGTTCTGGGGTTAAAGACGCCCTGGTAGTTACTGACAATCATGCAACCTTCAACGAAAAGGGTCGGAGCCGATCCGGTGAACTCGATCCCCGCCTTGCCGCTGTTGGTTCCGCCTCTGAGCATGACGTAACTGAGCGTGTTGGAGTCGGCGCTTCCCGCGACCACGACAGGCGAGTTGCCGTTTCCGTCAATGACCGTGACCTGATTGCTCGGGGACCATGTCCACGTGACCGGATCGTAACCGCCCCGCACCGTGGCGCTCTTCCTGTCCGAGCTGAACGTGACATTCTCGAGGTACGTTCCGCCTGCCACAGAGACGGTTCCGGACGACAGCACATGGGTCAGTGCGTATCCGATCGTTGCCCAGGGACTGTTGGTCGCGCCGGTCCCCGTAGAGTCGCTCCCGTTCGTTGCGACATACGCTTGCATTCCCAGCGTCGACTCCCCCAGACCGCTGTCTTCGTAGGCGCCCATGTCCCAACTGCCGCCCAGAGGCTGGGGCCGGGAGACTCCGAGGAGGTCGTTGGTCACCAGATAGGATGCCCCGGAGAGATCTTTCCCCGATGCCGCTGCCGGAGAATCCGTTGCCACCCGGTAGTCGATGACCGCCGGAGCCATGTACCTCGGATCGCGTCCGCTCTTGTTGTTGCCGAGGTCGGTGAAGCCGTTGGGCGCATACGTCGGGCTGTTCGTATTCCCATGGAAGAGGCAATACTCCATGGACCCGCCTGTCCCACTGCCCTCCTTGCGGAGACCATTCCCGTTGTTGCCGGTGAATAGGGTGTTCTTTGCGATGGGAACCGCATCGTTCCAGATGCCAACTGCAAAGTAGCCGTTACCGCCGTTGTCGGCGATGGTACAGTTGTAGAGATAGACAATACTGGACGCCTGATCACCGAAATAGAGGCCATCCGAGGTGTTCCTGGCGATCAGGCTG
Source organism: uncultured Verrucomicrobiota bacterium (assembly GCA_964404035.1). Classification (GTDB taxonomy): domain Bacteria; phylum Verrucomicrobiota; class Kiritimatiellia; order CAIKKV01; family CAITUY01; genus CAMBRF01. The sequence goes on from CAYOIT010000026.1 coordinate 2,304, forward strand.
TTGCGCACCGTGAGCGTCTGCGACACGATCCGGGGGTTCCGGATGCCACAATAGTTGCTGACAATCGTGCAGCCTTCGACGAGCAGGTTCGGGGCTGAGCCCACGAACTCGATGCCGGCCTTGCCGCTGTTGGTTCCCCCTATGAGCGTGAGGTAACTCAGGGTGTTGGAATCCGAGCCGGCAGGAATCACGATCGGCGAATTGCCGTTACCGTTGATCGTCGTGGTCTGGTTGCTTGGAGACCAGGCCCACGTCACCGGGTCGTACCCCCCGCGTACGGTGGCGCCTTTGTCGGAACCGAGATTCACGTTCTCCTGATACGTGCCCCCTGCCACGCAGACCATGCCCGAGGAGACCGTGTGGCCAACGGCGAACGAGATCGTGGCCCAGGGAAGATTGGTCGAGCCATCGCCGAGAGCATCGCTGCCCGTGGTCCGTACGTATCCCCGTTGAGCCAGATCCAACTCGCCGGGCCCGGGGCCTTCATACGCCCCCATGTCCCACGCGCCGCCGACCGGTTGCGGGCGGGCGACCCCGAGGATGTCGGTGGCAGCCAGATACGGCGCGGCCGAAAGGTCCTTTCCGGACGCCGCGGCCGGCGAGTCAGTCTGGACCGTGTAGTCCATCCCCGCCGGGTTCACGTACTTGGGATCGCGTCCGGTCTTCACGCTGGTGCTTAAGAGGTTCGTGAATCCGGCGTACGACACGACGGTGCCGGTCGTATTGCCGTAGAACAGGCAGTACTCCATGGACCCGCCGCCGCCGTCACCGCCCTTGTAAATGCCGTAGCCGTTGTTGCCGGTGAATAAGGAATTCTTCGCCACAGGAACCACGTCACGAGCTCCACCACCGCCGTTTCCTGAGGAGTGGAACCCGTTGCCTCCATTGTCGGCGATCGTGCAATTGTAGAGATAGCAGAGCCCGCTGCTGCCGACGAACGACTGAGCCAGGTAGGCGCCGTGCGACACGTTGCGCGCAATCACAGTGTTGCGCACCGTCACATTGTTCTGCTGCAGGCCGACGGGAAAGTAGAGGCCATAGAGGTTGGTGGTGAGGGTACAGCCCTCCACAATCAGGTAGGGAGCGAGACCGGTGAACTCGATGCCACCCTTCTTGGCGGCCGTCCCGCCTTTGAGCTTGAGGTAACTGAGCACATTGGAGTTGGCACCCCCTCCGATCGTGATGGGTGAAGCCGTACCGCGGCTGATTTCCACGATCTGGTTGCTCGGGCTCCACACCCAGGTGCCCGGTGTGTATCCGCCTTGGAGGGTGATCCAACCATTGCCCGGACCAAACGCCACATTTTCGTTATAGGTGCCAGCCGAGACGTGGACCAGGCCCGAACACCCAACCTTACCCACCGCATACTGGATCGTGGCCCAGGGAGTGCCTGAGGAACCATCGCCGCCGGTATCGCTCCCGTTCGTGGACACGTAGACGCTCGTTGCGAGCGCCGGTTCGCCCGCGTTGGCGCCCTCGTAGGCGCCCATGTCCCAGGCCGCGCCCTGCGGGCGGGTCACGCCCAGCAGGGCGTTGGTCACGAAATAGGGGGTGCCGGATAGGTCCATTCCCGCCGCCACTGCCGGCGAATCGGCCGCCAGACTGTAATCGAGTCCCGCCGGGTTTGTGTATTTCGGGTCGCGTCCGGATTTATTGCCGCTCAGCACGCTGACGCCGGTGAAGTAAAGCATGGGCGCGTTCGTGTTGCCGTAGAACAGGCAGTTCTGCACAAAACCGCCGGTTCCTTGCCCCCCCTTGTAGAGCCCATACCCCTTGTTGCCGGTGAACAGTGTGTTCCTGGCGATCGGCACGGCATCGCTCCAGCCTCCCTGGCCGTCACCATGCGCATAGAACCCGTCGGCGCCGTTGTCCGCGATGGTGCAATTGTACAGATAGCAGGAGTATGAATTCGTTGCCTGATCCCCGAAGTACAGGCCGTATGAGGAGTTGCGCGCGATCAAGGTGTTGCGCAGCGTGGGCGTCTGAACCATTTTCCGGTTGTGATAGACGCCGTACAGGTTGCTGACAATGGTGCAGCCTTCCACAAACAGTCTTGGCGCCACGCCATTGAACAGGATCCCAGCCTGGACGGCATTCGTCCCGCCCTTGAGCGTCAGGCAACTGATCACGTTTGAGTCCGCGGAGGGCGGGATGACGATTGGCGATAGCCCTTTACCATCAATGACGGTGACCTGACTGCCCGGCGCCCAGGTCCAGGTCGCAGGGTCGTAGCCGCCGCGCAGCGTGATGTTCTGTTTTTCGGGGCCGAAGGCCACGCTCTCGGTGTAGGTGCCGCCTGCAACGTAGAGAGAACCATAGGAAGCCATCTTCCCCAACGCATAGTTGATGGTGGCCCACGGCAAAGACGACGAACCGTCACCTGTGACGTCACTGCCGGTGGGTTTGACGCAGGCCGTGTTGACCAAGGCCCCCTCGCCGCTACCGCTGCCTTCGTAGGCACCCATGTCCCAGGTGCCGTTGGGGCGGGCCGCGCCCACCAGGTCGTTGGTGATGCCATAGGCCGACAGGTCTGCCCCGGCCGCGGCCGCCGGAGAGTCGGAAAGCACGCGGTAGTTGAAACTGGCCGGATCGACGTATTTCGGATCCCGGCCGCTCTTGACGCCGAAGAAGGCAAACAAGCGCCCTTTGACCGGGCCATTGGTATTGGCATAAAAGAGGCAGTTGGAGATCGTGGCGCCAGAACTACTGCCATCCTTAAACACACCGACACCGTTATTGCCTGTGAACAGACTATTCACAGCAATAGGGGTCAGGTCCTGAATCTCCGCGGCGGCACCATAACTGTAGAATCCGTGTCCACCATTGTCGGCGACCGTGCAGCTATAGAGATAGCAGTATGACTTGGAGCCCCAATTGCCCTTATCGCTGTAGATTCCACCCATCGTGTTGCGCGCCACAACGGTGTTCCTGATCGTGATAAACGGGTTCACGTTCTGGGCGGAGACATGGAGACCATAGCGGTTGCTCACGATCACGCAGCCCTCGACGAACAAGTATGGCGCGCCGGCTGTGAACTCGATGCCCGCCCTATCGGTTGATGTCCCGCCCCTGAGCGTGAGGTAACTGAGCGTGTTGGAATTCGCTCCCGCGGGGATCACCACAACCGAGGTCCCGTTGGTCGTCAGGATCACCGTGGTCTGATTGGCCGGGTCCCACGTCCACGCACCATCGTATCCTCCACGGATGGTGACGTTGGTCTTCCCGGCCAGCGAAACCGACTGTGTGTACACACCGCTTCCCACGAAGATCGCGTCACCGGAAGTAGCGTTCCGCACCGCGTTCGTGACCGAGCGCCAGGGAGTCGCGCTGGAGCCGTCTCCGCCGGTATCACTGCCGGATACCGCCACATAATTCGTAGTCGCCGCCTGCAAGGCACAGGCCAGCCCAAGCAACGCTATGCCCGTCCATACCGCCGTGATCCGTCTGTTCATCATTGGTTCCTCCGCTCTTTCTTCTTCACTGTGCCCATCTCCCCACCCCACCGCAATACCGCCGGTCTCACGCCGCCTGCGCCATCCTGCCAAACCGGTTACAACTCCGGCAGCGCATCGCTCCCTCCGACACGATCAAGATCATGCTCGATCGAATCGATGGCTGACTCATAAAGCTCAATCTCGGCCACGCGCTGAACCGGACAGGCGGTCTCCAGGACCGTATAGCGCCAGTACCTGGCCGCTACGGGTTGCGGCAGGACGTGAACGTGATAGTAATCGATATTGTCATGTTGTTCCGTGGCCAGAACCCAGTCCTTTTCGGCAATCTTGCCGGAACCGGATGGGGCGCTCGCCGCATATTCAAGTGTGAAGCCCGCCACCGGCCGATCATTCGGGTGTTCCCAGATACCGAGGGCACCAATCTTTCGGGCTTTGGAGAACTCCATGACGATTTGGGCACTGCGCAAGGTCGGCCTCGCGTCAGCGGGGTCCCACGAGGCGTGCCCCGGATACACGGTCGGATACATCGGCGTACCGGCGTACACGTTGCCGTCGAAATAACTGAAGGCGTCGGTCTTGGGTTTGGCCGAAACGTCGGCCGGCAGTTTGAACGTCCCCTCCGGAAACCCGAAGGCCATCTGCTCCACGCGCGGATCGCCCAGACAGCCATGGATGTTCGGCACCATCACACGCGGCGTATTGACCTCGGCGCCCTTCTGCTGCACGCCGGCGGCGGCCGCATTGGCGAAGCTCCCGAGCCGCAACCGCAGCACCTGGGGCTGATCCACGATGGCACCGCCAGCCGACGCGAAGGTCAGAACCACCGGACCAGGCCTGGCTAGACGGAGCGGCACCGCGACCAGGCGGGACTGGGCCAGGTACGGGTAGACGAAGGACACCCGGTCGGACCCCACGGGCAGGCTGACCGTGAGGCGATCCGACGGATCCTTGAGGCGATAGCGGAACGTGAATAACAGCGTCTCGAGCGGTTCCAATCTTGGCACTTCGATCGTGACGTTCTTCTCGCCCTTGAAATCGGCCAGTTCCGGCAACGCGAGGGGCGGAAGCGGCTGCGGCTTGAAGTCGCCGGGCAGGGTGGTCCAGAACGGCTGACCGGGCGGTACCAGTCCGGCCGGGGCCTGTTCAAGCACAGGTGTGACCTTGTCGATGGGCGCCGCGGCGAAGGCCAGTGGTGCGGCTTTGGTCTCGGGATAATAGACCTGACCGTCGTCAGCACAGACCATGATCGTCCGGTCCGCCGTGACCACCGGGACGCCGGGCGCCGGCAGTTTCTGTTCCCACAGGAGCTTACCGTCCGGCGCGACTTTCCGAACCAGCCCATCCGCGTAAGTGATAACCGCAAAGGAACCGTCCGGCGCGACGGCCGTGCCCAGGTCGATGCGGGCGTAGTCGACGCGGATTTCCTGCCGCTGGTCCACGTCGATGACCGACACGTAGCGGCGCGTGTCGTCGTAGGACAGTACGGCCAGTTTGCCGTTGCCGCTGATGCTCAAGGCCGCAGCCGAGGGCGCGGGCAGGTGGAAGAGTTCCTTACCCTGGCGATCGAACACCGCGAAGGTGGGGCCGCCGTGCGGATTCCACACGCTGCGACCGCCTTCCCACTCGGCGGTATCGATGATGAAACACCGCGATCCATCGTCAGTGAGCGCCAGATGCCTGGCCAGATAACCTCCGAAGCGGGCAATCTCCCTGCCTGTCCGGGTGTCCAGAAGAACGACCGCGGCGGCATTGAACTGCCGGTACTTCGGCCCGTAGCCGCCGCCCGCGCCCAGGTCGTAGAACCCGGCCGCGACCGTTTGTCCGTCGGCCGACAGGGCGAGGCTGTGGCAAAGGCGGGGAAACTGGGCTTCTTCCAGAGTCTTCGACACCGCGAAGGGCGAGTAGAACCACGTGAACGTGTCCTGGTTGATCAGGGCCAGTCCGCGGCTCACAGGCAGAATCCGACCCGGGCCTGCCTGCAGAATGAGCGGCGAGGCCAGGCGGTTGGTGTCGCTCCGCGCCAGCACATCGAGATCCGCGCGGCGGAAGGCCGGAACCTCCGAGTTGAGCCGCCGGGCAACCCCGCTCTTGAGATCGACCGTGGCCAGCACAGGGCCTTTGGGGTCGGCGGTGGGCTCCTGGCGGATGACGAGGCGGCCGGCGTCGCTGCAGGCCGCGACGATGCGCTGGTCATAGCTCTCGGGCAGCAGGCTCTCCGCCGTACGCTCGCGCCCTGTGAGAACCGCCTCGTCGGCGCCGCCTTTGAGTCCGAGCCGGCTGTAACTCTGGCCGTATTCGTCAGGTTGGCGCCAGACCGGAACGGGACGGGGAGGCACCGGATCCGTGGCGAGCCGGACGAGGCTGACGGTGGCGCGAGCCAGACCGGCGGCGTCCCGACCGTAAAGCACGATGGCATCGTGCCCATAGTGGAAGGGTCCCCAGGCGTAAGCGACCAGGCCGAATCCGGGCGCCGGAAAGCTGGGCGAAGGATTGCGCGGCAGCAGCTTCGTCCGGTGCGCGATGAGATCCTGCAGCGGGTTGTCCGGCACGTCGCCGCGCCCCAGCAAAATGATGTTCCGATAGAGCACCCGCTCACCCGAGGCCGCATACTGGGAATAGTAGGCATTCTTCATCGGATCGTTCTTCGTGCTTCCGAACTGGTTCTTGCCCCTGACACGCAACCCGACCGCCTCACCCTCCATAATCGCTTTCTGAATCTCCTCATCTTCAACGGTGTAGGTGTTCCAGTTCATGGGGAAGAGCCGCTGGGCGCTTGGCAGCACCAGCCGGACAGAGGCCTTGGCCCCGGCCTGCTGCAACGAGGATGCAAGGGCATCGGCCACCTCTTTGAGGGCCATCTGGTCGGGATACAGGACAATCTCAAACGGACGCTCACGCAGCGCCTGACCGATGGCCCAGCCGTCGAAGACCAAGTCCCGGGCGGACTGGACCGACGGCTTGGCGGTCTCACCCTCAACGGTAAAGTCTCCGGCAGCGGCGAGTCCCGTGGCCTGATCGGTCACGGTCCAGGTCCAGCGACCGGCCGGATCGTTGGCGGCAATCTTGAGCAGCACGTCGCGATTGGTGGTGCGATACAGGCGATACCGCACGGCACCGGAGGGATCCGTCACCGCGAGTTCGACGGGCAGCTTGCCGGTGAAGGCTTGGCCTTCCGCATCCAGCGCCGCCGCCTTGAAATGGACCAGCGAAGCGCGGGTGGCACGGCGCGGCGCCGTTACGGACAGGCTGGCAATGGGCCGGTCCGCACACAGATAGACAGTGCCGGGCAGATAGCGAAGGTCGGCACGCCAGGCCAGGGTGGACGCCTTCCGCGTCTCGACCCGGGAGCGGCGAAAGACGTCGTAGAGAACGCCATTGCGGCCAGCCTTGAGTTCCGTCTCCACCCCCTTGTAAAGGAACTGGATGAAGTGACCGTTAGGATTCTCGGCCGGGGTCAACAGCGTGTCGTTGAAGAGCGTCCAGTACTCCAGATCTTCATCCACGCTGCGTACCAGGTGGACGTGAGCAACGGAGGAACTGAAGAACGGGGCAAGTTTCGCGCCAACGCGGTCGCGGAAAGGCTGGATCAGGGGCTCGAAGCGGTTGTACGCCTCGCGGAAATCAACCTGGTTGGCAAAGAGCATATCGGCCAGTTGAACCTTGATCGCGCCAGGCGGTTCAGCCGTGGTCTTGTCGTCGCTGATCAGAAGCCCCCCCTCCGCCTGAAAGCGCGCCAGCTGCGCCGAGAGCTCTGACGGCAGGGCGGCGGTCATGCCCGGCAACAGGACGGCCTTGAAACGCTTCAGCGTGGCGGGGTCGCGCAGACACTCTTCTTCCGTGATCACGTTGACCTGGTAGCCAGCCTTGGTGGCAAGGAAATGGGCGCCCCAGATCGCGGCTTCGGACTGGCCGGCGACCGCGTCCTGGCGCATCGAGGCCAGCACGGCGATTTCATCACGCCGCCGCAGAGAGGCGAACACATCGCCGAAACGGCGTCCCAGGTTCATCACCACGGTCATGCGTTCGCTGGGGTCCTTCTGCAGGCTCCAGCCGCCCGCGATCCCATCCAGCGCGCCGATACCGGCGGGATTGCGCGACAGGCCCTCGAGAAACAGCTTCAGCCCATTCGCCAGCGGACGCTCGGGCAGCAGGTCAAGGGTGATCCACGGCCGGTTCGTTGAGCCCATGCACAACGTATCGCTGCCCGAACTGTAGGACAGAGGCATGATGCCATAGTCGCCGTGAATATCGACGACGGGGTTGTCCTGGTCGCGGTAGAAGGTTTCCTCCCACATGCCGCACCCGGCGCCGGTGCCCCAGCTATGGCTGCAGTTGACGATGGGGTTGTCGATCAGAGCGGCCAGGGCTTTGCGCTCCTCACGGAAACAGGCAGGATAAAGATCGTTGATCCACCGGGCCCAGGCGAACTTGATGGCGTCACTGCCCTCCACCTTGAGGCTGGCGTCCATGCCCACCCCGAAGCCGACGGCACCCTGCATCCGGCTGTTGATCCGCTCAAACTCCGCCTTGGCGGCGGCATCGTCAACCTTGAGCTTACCCACTTTGAAATCGAAGACCTCGCGCAGTTTCTTGACGCGCTGGTCGTGAATGACGTCGAACGCGCCGGCGCCGGCCGCCCAGACCATTCCCATGGTGGCCGGCGTGGGTCCGTCACCGGTGCAATGCACAATGCCGCGGAAGTTGGGGTAACGGCGCCATTCCTGCCCCAGATGCTGCACCGACTGCTGGTGATCATCGGCATGGCTGCGCCAGTATTCGCCGACGTTGAAATAAAGGATCAATCCGCTGGCAACCGGCACGTTCTCTATCCCATGCGCCAGGAGAAAGTCGGCGCCGGCCTCCTGTTCGGTGCGCGCTTCGAGCCTCTCAGGCGGAGCCTGCGACTTCGCCTGCCCGCCGGGACCGGCCGGCTCCATGGGTGACCGGGCCTTGTCCGAGCCCGTCGCGACCAGAAGGTTCAAACCGCTGCGCGGTAATGCGGCCAAGTCTTTCGGATCATAGCTGCCCTTGCTCCATTTCGTGAACCCGAAGAGCTTCATATTCGTCTCAGGCATCAAGGGAGCGATCTCCAACGCCATGGGGGACGAAGCGATCTTGCCCCAGCGACCATGGACGCGGTACTTGCCCGGCCGCAGCATGGCGGTGGCCAGTTCCAGTTCCGCGGCGCCCTGCGACCCGGTCCGGATCAATGTCTGCGGCGCGAGGTCCACAGCGCTGCTGTCGGTACCCTCGTCTAGAACCAGCGTAACCTTATCATCGCCCTGCGGCTCACCCCAGGCACGCACCGAGAGCGCGACGGTTTCGCCCTCGACAAAGGCCTGTCGGTGGCGGTCCGTAAACAAGTACAGCTCGGGGCCGTCTGCGGGTGACACCGGCTTCGGGGCGGTCACCACGGACCCGGTCCGGGCCACAACACCGAGCGTGAAACGGTTGGTTGTCAGCAGCAGCCCCTCGTTCAGGACCGGCGGCCCCTGAACGTGTACGCCCTTGTCGTCCAGGGTGAAGGTGACCGCGCCAATTGCGCTGGCCTTGACCGTGTAACCCACCGCTGACGCTGGAAGAAACAAACGCAGCGCGAGCGGGGCATCATCAGTGAAAGACTCCCCAAACACCGTGTTGCTCCCGCTGAGGCACGTGATCTCGCGCACCGTCCCCGGCTTGAGCAGGGCCGGGAAGTTGAGATCCACAGGAAAACACTGCAGGCGGAGGGACGTGGGTCCGGACTTGCGGAGTCCTCCATCGACTTCAACCACTTCGCCTTTCTGCAGACGGAATCGAACGCCGCCCGGCAGTAAAATGTGGTCGCCGTCCTCCAGGCTCCCGGTAACCAGGGCCTTCAACCCGGTGCCGGCCTGAATCTCCGCCGCCCGGTCGCTGCGAACCTCGCCCTCGGCCGAACCGGTGGCCCCGAGTTCACGTTCCAGGTCCGCCCAGCCCTTGGGCGCCGCTTCCTCGTCCTGGCCCGTCAGGTTGCCCCCCTGTCCGCCGTAGCGGGCGTAACGCCAGGGCTGCCCGTCAACATAGACGGTCTTGGGCATGCGCCAGTGCAGCGTGGGACCCGCCTTGGACGGCTCGACCGTCTTCTCCCAGAACTCAAGGGGGGTGCCGCTCGCCGCATCCACAAGCCGTATGAAAACCTCGGTCCGACCGGTCGCCGCCCATACCGGGCTTGTCAGGCTTAGGGCCACGACCAGCGAGCTCACCGTCAGTCTTCGATTGACTCGTCTTCGATTCATGGACCGCATCCCCCTCGCAGGACTATGGTGTCTCGATCACGACCAGCTTCTGTTCGATCATCCGCCGCTGCGGCTCAGGAGGCAGTCCGCCTCCAATCCGGTCGAACAACAAGGTCGCCAGTGCTTTTCCAATCTGCCGATCCTGCTTGTCCACGGTCACCCGGGGCGACGTATCATCCCACCGGCGCTCGCGGCAATCGGCCCAGCAATTATCGTAGCCGGCCAGGACAATATCCCGCCCGGGGGTCTTGCCAAGAATCCGGCAGGCCGCCGCAAGTTCGGAAATAAAGACATCGGAATTCGCCAGGATGGCGTCGGCGGCCTCCGGGCCGGAAAGATGGCGGAAGAGATACCCCGCCAGCAGATGGGCGTTCTTCTCAAAGGCGGCGGCATCGACCGGTGTCTCTTCCATCCCCGGAACTTCGACGGGGGCGAGGACAGGAAGCCCGGCGGCCATCAGCGCACCCTCAAATCCGGCATCGCGCCGCCGCATCCAGTCGTGCGCCTGCGCTTCGACCGGGCGGTAACGCAGAAGCCGGCGGCAGCCGTTATCGAGCAGCCAACCCGCCAGATTGCGCGAGCCCTGTTCATGATCTGAAAGGACCACATCACAGCCGGGCCACTCGTGCTCGTCACCCCAGACAACAATCGGTATTTCTCCCACGCGCAACGTGGCCAGCAGGGCCTCGCGCGAAGGCAGATCGCTCACGGTGTGGGCGACGACAAGACCGCGAGGAGGAGCCGAAACCAAGTGCGGCAGGGTCTGGCTCCAGAGCTGCTCTTCACTGACGAAAAGGACTCCGACCCCCCCTTCAATGAACGCATCCAACATCCCTTGCTGCAGGCGGCCACCCCACGACGGGTGATCCTTGGCTGAACGACGGGCGTCAAAGCCGGGCATGGCGAGGGTCAGGATGGTCCGGGTCATGAGGCCATTGAGTGGCGCCGCGGGATTAACCGGCTTCACGATGCGGGCGCGACGCGGCGCCGAGATGATCGTGCCTTCACGTTCCAAGGTCTCAAAGGCAAACCGCACGGCGGCGCGACTCACCTTCAGCTTGTCAGCCAACGAGCGCTCCGAAGGGAGCCGTTTGCCCGGAGGGAGTTCACCTGCGGTGATCCATTGGCGGATCAGATGTGCCGCCTGCTCTGCCGGCGCATAGGCGGCTACATCCGCCAACGCCAGTCCCCCTCTGCCATTTGCGAAATCCGCCATAGAGCTTCTTCCCCGGAGCCCTGCACGTCTTGCGTGCATCTTCCTCAGTACGGCGGGCACTACGCTGCCCGCCGATGCCGGGCGACGTAGCGCCCAGCCTACTTGGGTTGTGGGCGATTACCCGCCTCAGCCCATTCCTTACCAGATTGAACCAGATTGTCACACAAAGACTATTTCGAGTAAAGCCTATTTTCGCTTGCGACGGACCACTTATCAAGATACTTTAGCTTTTTATGGTTGCATGTGGTCTTATCTGTCTAAACTGGTTCAGGTGGTCTACAGACGGGCAAGGAGCGTTAGGATTATGCAGAAGACTCTCTGGTGTTGCGCGGCTCTGGTGTCGGTTGCCATGGTGGCTGGTGCCGAGGTGAAACTCCCCGCTTTCTTCTCAGGCCACATGGTGCTGCAACAACAGGCCCCCGTGCCGGTCTGGGGCACGGCGGCTCCCGGTGACTCCATCACCGTGGAGTTTGGAGCCCTGAAGAAGACGACCAAGGCTGGCACGGACGGCCGCTGGCAGGTTCGCCTGGACCCGATGCCCGCCTCCGCCGAGTCCCGCCAGTTGATCGTTTCCTCCGCCGGCACCAACCAGCAACCCGTGGTGATCGCTGACGTCCTTGTCGGTGAAGTCTGGTTATGCTCCGGCCAGTCCAATATGAGTTTTCCGCTGACACGGGCACAGAACGCCACTCAAGAGGTCGCCGCGGCAGACGTGCCGGCGTTGCGACTCTTCAAAGGCGGTTGGCAGGTGGCGGCCACACCCCAAAGCGACCTCAAGGGAAAGTGGGCCGTCTGCACGCCGGACGCTGCGGCAGGCTTCTCGGCGGTGGCGTACTCCTTCGGTCGGGACCTGCAGAAGGAACTCAGTGTCCCGGTCGGACTGGTTCAGGTGTCGTGCGACTGGACTCCGGCGGAAGCGTGGATGAGCCGTGCCGGTCTGGAGGCCAATCCGGAGATCAAGAAGGCCATTCTCGACCGGTGGGACGAGATCGTGCAGCAGTATCCGGCAAAGAAGGCCGAATTTGACAAGGTGCACGCCGAATGGCTGAAGGCGAAAGCCGCCGCCGAGGCTGAAAAGAAGCCGGAGCCACCCGCTCCGAAGGCGCCCCAGGATCCGAACTTCATCCATCGCGCCACGGGCCTCTTCAACGGCGGCATCGCCCCGCTGATTCCGTATGCGATGCGCGGGGTGATCTGGTATCAGGGGGAGACTAACGACGGCCGCGCGCACCAGTATCGCAAGCTGTTCCCTCTCCTTGTTGAGGATTGGCGTCATCTGTGGGGCCAAGGTGCGTTTCCGTTCCTGTTCGTGCAGATTTCCACCGCAGGGAAACCGCAGACGCTTCCGGTGACCGATCCGGTCTGGGCGGCGGACTGGGCGGAGTTGCGCGAGTCGCAACTGGCCGGGCTGGCGTTGACCAATACCGCCATGGCGGTGACCATCGACCTTGGCGACGGCGAGGTCCACCCGGCTAATAAACAGGACGTGGGGAAGCGACTGGCACTGGCAGCGCGGGCCGTGGCTTACGGCCAGAGCTTGGTTTACAAGGGCCCCGCCTACGACACCCTGGCGATTGAAGGCGGCAAGGCACGACTGCGGTTCAAGGACGTGGGCGGCGGCTTGGTGGCGCGGGAGGGAACGCTGAAAGGGTTCATCGTGGCGGGCGAGGATCGTACGTTCGTTCCGGCTGAAGGCGCGATCGATGGCGACTCCATCCTGATCTGGTCCGATAAAGTTCCGCATCCCGTTGCGGTTCGTTACGCCTGGGGCAACAATCCGCCGTTCAGCCTGTTCAACAAAGAGGGGCTGCCGACCTCGCCCTTCCGAACCGACGACTGGCCGGGCAACACGTACGGCAAGACCCGGATGTTTGTGGACGAGAATCCGTGAGGGGTACTGCCATGCCGAGCGTTTTCGAGTGTGTTGTGGGGGTGCTGCTGGGCATCGCCGTCGCGACGGCGGGCGGCGCGTCCGACCGGCTCATCGAACAGGGTCTGGCGGAGATCCACAAGCCTTCAGCGGCGGCGGAAGCCAAAGCGCGGGAGATCACCCTGTCGTTTGCCTTGCCCCAGCCGGGATTGACCAGCGCGGGGATCTACGACGCCACTGGCCGGCTCGTGCGGGTGCTGTGGACCCTCAAGAGTCTTCCCGCCGGCCAACAGAAAACGACATGGGATGGCAACGACGCCCTGGCCACCCCTGCCCCGGCCGGCGCCTATACACTTAAGGTGGTCGCCAACCGTTCGACCTACACCAACATCGGCACGATCGGCAACACGGCCTTCCCTCCCGATTCGTTTCATCACGTGCCCATCAATTTCGAGTCCGTGGCGCTGGGCCGCGACGGCGCGGTCTACACCGTGCATGACTGGGATGAACCCCATAACGACGTGATTCGCTGGTCGCCGGAAACCGGCCGGGTACTGTCGCACTCCGGCCATCCGTTTGGAGGGCTGCTCAAAGCCGTAGCCGTGGATGACGACTTCGTTTACGCCTCCGGCTACAGCGATCTGCAGGACCGAACCAAGTCGAAGTTCATCATCCTCAGACTCCGCTTGCCAGGTGACCCGGCCAATCCAAAGGCATCGGCATGGAGGCTCGAACCTTTCACGAAGGCCGGCAAACACCTCGTCGTCTACGATGGCAACGCGGCTTTTCCCGCCGGCAGCAGCGAAGACGACCGCGCCCTCATGCGAATGCCGCTCCTCTCCCTGGCCGTCCATGAAGGGACACTGTACGTCACCGATACACTCGCCGGCCAGGTGCGGCGGTATGACAAGGTCACCGGCCAACAGACCGGAGCGATCGACGTGCGGCTGCCGCAGGCCGTGGCCGTGGGCGCGGACGGCCGAATCTGGGTTGGGCATGAACGCACAAAGGTCAGCGTTTTTTCCGCCGATGGACGGCCGCTGGGGACGCCGGTCACGGCTCTTACCAACGTCATTGCGATAGCACTGGGTCAGGCGAACACGCTTTATGTCGCCGATCACGGTGCCGGCCAGGTGTGCGTCTATGACCTCACAGGCAATGACGCCACCCGGCACCGTGTTCTGGGCGCCAAAGCCGAACCGGGCGACCGGGCGGCCGACCGGTTTCGAAACCTGCACGGACTGGCGGTCGATGAAGCCGGCAACCTCATCACCGCCCAGAACGAGTTCTTCTTCAATGGCGGTCGCCTTGCCAAGTTCGCCCCCGATGGGAAACTGGTGTGGGAACAAATGGGGCTGGAGTTCTCGTCCAATGGCAACTATGACCCGGCCGATCCCGACACCTTCTACTCCTTCATGGAACACACCTACCGGCTCGACCGAAAAACGGGCGGCTGGCAGTTTCTGGGCAACAGCTTTTCAGGCACACCCTACCGCGGCGGACCGGGAAGCGCGCTGCGCATCGGCCGCCTCGGCGGGCAGACTTTCGCCTTCATGCCGGCGGGCGATGGGGTCCAGGTGTACCGCATCGAACCGGCGGCCGACCCGAACCACGGTCCGGTCACAAGACTCGTCTCAATCCTCGGCCGCTCGACTCCGCTCCCCACGGGAAAGCATTCCGAGGAATCCTGGAAACAGGAGAATCGTTATCTGTGGTCCTGGAACGACGAGCAGGGAGATCACACGCCCCAGCCCGGGGAGATCGTCTACTGGGCCAAACCCGAGGACGGCCGACCGATGTGGCAGTTCCGCCCGATCACCATCGACCCCGGGAAGAACCTCTGGATCACCTCGGCCGACCGGGGCGGCAACACCCCCGAGCAGAACTCGATCTGGATGATCCCGATGGGCGGGACGAACAAGCTGGGCAATCCGGTTTACGAGTGGAAGGAAGTCCGGCGCGTGATCGCCCAGGAGTCGCTCCTCTGGCCCATGAGCATGAAGATGGCCCAGCATGGGGACGACGGCATGACCTATGTCTACGGCCACACCAAGCGGCCGGGGACGCCCCAGCATGGCGGAGCCTGGATGGGCGGCAACGTTCTCGCGGGGTTCGAGGGGGATCAGTGCAAGTGGCAGACCGTGCTGCCGGACGTCTGCGTCAGCATGGACTTCATCCCCGGCGGCCGGGGCGGATGCCTCATCGGCGGCAAACCCGGTGCCGGGCAGATTCATCACTACACGCGGGACGGCCTGCTGATTGGCGTCTGCGGCCCCGATCCAAAGATCATGGGAGCGCCGCCGAATAATCCCAGCGGCTTCCTGGACATGTATGCAGCGGTGGCCGTCAACCGCGACCCGCGCGATGGACTCCTCGATGTCTTCGTCGAGGACAACTTCAACCTGCGGATCGCGTGGTATCGCATCGACGACCGCCAGATCGAGACGATCGTCACCCCCTTCACCCGATAGCCGCCTCCAGGCTATTCCGCCAGGTAGACGTGATGCTTCGCGGCCTGGAGACGGTCTGTGGTCACGGTGGTACCGGAGAGCACGTCCTTCACGGTCTTCCGCCCGCGAAGCGGGACCGTGATGTCGGCGAAAGCCCACACCACTTCGCGTCCCCCTGAACGGTAGACAACCCCATGCTCGCCCGGAAGGACTTCACGTTCGACCATCCAGTCGGCTGTGGCCGAAAAAGCCTTCCACAAGGCCAGATGCCAGTCGCTCGGAAGATCCTCCCCGTCGCGTGCGCCGTTATAGTTGAACGTCAAGGTGCGACTGGGAACGTGCCAGTGAAGACACCACATCATGCGATAGGCCAACCCTCGGAAGAACACCTCGTCGGGATCGCCCCCCGCCGCGCGGATGCCCCTGGCATCGAACCCGCAGACGCAATCGGTCCACATCCACAGCGTCGCCAGCCGCTTGGCCACCCCCGGCCCGTGCCGGTGAATGCCGAACACGCCGAGATCCTCG
This sequence comes from uncultured Verrucomicrobiota bacterium, assembly GCA_964404035.1. Lineage (GTDB taxonomy): Bacteria > Verrucomicrobiota > Kiritimatiellia > CAIKKV01 > CAITUY01 > CAMBRF01. Next base: position 18,080 of record CAYOIT010000026.1, read on the forward strand.
TTGCAGTACACATAGCCGGCCTGCTGCATTTCCACCATCAGGTCCAGGTGGGCGCGGTACTGGGACAGGATCTGGGCGGCCGGGGCACGCGCAGGGCGCATGCCTCCGAGTAAGTCGGTCTGGTCGGCCGTGGCCCCGCTTTTCCGCCCTGGTTCGGCATTGTAGGCGTAGTGGAACTTGTCACTGGAGAGGTTGAAGGAGCTGTCCAGAAAGATCCCCTCCAGACCGATCGTGTCGTGGGCATACGTCCATCGCTTCATCCAGTATTCGCGCACCACGGGGTCGCGAAGATTCATGACCGCGAACTGGGGCGTATAATGGTCGGCTTCTATGCTCCCGAAGGTGGTTCGCACAAAGGGGGCCTTGGCCTTTTCGAAGGCCTCCATGACCGAGTCCTCGAGGGGCAGGAACTGAATGCGCTTGGGCCGGCCATTACGCATCCTCTGCATCCACGTCAGCGTGGAGAGGGAGGTATTGGCCCACATCTCGACTTTCGCCCCGCCCTCGCGCGCCGTCTGGCAGAACGCCGTGAGCTTGTCCTCTCCCACGGTCTCGGCCACTTTGTAGTCCACCGTGCAGCAGAAGTTGCTGAGCCCGTAGGTGTTCATGTTGTTCTCGAAATGGTTGGCCACATACACCGTGCGAGTGCCGGCCTCGAGGAGCTTCGGCAAGCCTTCCGTCCGATAGAGATCGAGGTCCGCATCGCCCCACTCCTCGATCTGCGCGTAGGTCGTGATGCGCTCGCGGCGCATGCCCAGCTGCGCATGCAGCGTCTCGTGGACCAGCTCCGCCATCGCGCCATACGCATTGACCCGGCCGGCGGCGTCGCGGGGCCCCGCCGAGAACAGGACCTCCACCGGTGACGTGACAAACTCTATTCCCAGGTCGCCGCTGTGCTCGTGCAGGTGAACGAACTCGTTCTGGCCACGCGGCTTTTCGAACAGCGACCGCACGTGGGCCACCCGGGTGGCCCAGGTCACCAGGATGCCGGCCTCCGCCGCCGTGAAGCTGAACCCCTGCAGCTCGGTCTGGAGGGGCAGGAACTGGACGATGTTGGGGTTGGTGATATCGGCCAGGAACCACTCCGTGGAGAAGTGCTCGGCGACGTCTTTCGCGCGATAGACGGGCGGGCAGAAGCAGTTGCGCATCCAGAACTCGTTGCCGATCGCCCGTCCCCCGGGTTCCCAGGAGCCGCGGTCCAGAATCGTATAGATCGGCACGCTGGCGCTGCGGTAGCGATACTGGTAGCTGAATCCCGCGTAGCGGTCTTTCCCGATCTGACGGTTGACCTCCTTGAGGTCGAGGATCAGTTCCGTGTCCTCGGCCGGTCGCAGGGTACGGGTCCAATCGGTCGTGTTGTAAAGCCGGCGGCACTCGTGGAGCTGCCATTCCAGGGGACCGCCTTCCCTCCGCTTCATGCTGAAGATCAGGCGTGTCCCGCCTTCCAGTTCCTCACGCTTGAGCAACCGGTAGTCACAAAGTTCGATGCCGTAGGGGCTCCTGATATCCACGAACATGGGCAGGCGTCCGCTGCGCAGCGGAGTCGTGCCGCACACCACGGCGCCGAGGCCCATGAACTGATCCCCCGACTGCTGCAACTCAATGTCCACTCCATTACCGAATCTGACGCTCTGCATAACCTCTCCTGTTCTGATTCTCGACACCGGGCGATCAGCGGACCTGGTCCGGCCGTTCGGCCAGATACCACATACTTGCTGCCGGCCCGCCGATTTGCATGACCAGCCTGCCATTCACAATTCCGATGAGCGCCTCCGATCGAGCGACGCCATCCGGGCCAAGCGCCCACCCCCGCCACTGGCCGGGCGGCAACGCGATCGTTCCCGACACGGGCTCGATGCGGGCCGGTGCCTGGCCCCAGTCACGGCCAACGGTGCGGCGATCCGCCGAAAACCCCATGGCCGTGTTCTCGGCGCGCCCGCAGGCGGTAATCAGGATTCGGCGGCTGGTCTCGAAGGGCAGGCCATCCAAGGTGGTCTCGGTGATCACCGCAAACGCGGGCGCCACCACGCGCATGCCGGCCGCCTCGGTGACTTCTCCCACCCCGCGATGCCGGACCAGCACACGGGCCCCGCTCCCTGCGGCCACGAACACTCCCCCTTTCGAGCCGTCGCCGGCCCGCCACTCCAGCCGCGTCAGCGAAGAGGACGGGGCACTCCCGCCGGCCGCCGTGGTTTCCCAGGACACGCCTATCCGTTCCGCCAGCATCCGTTCCCAATCGAGTTTGCCGTTGCTCTCAAACGCGGCGGTCAGATCCGGCCCGCCCCAGGGTCTTCTTCCCCGCCAATGGAGACGGGCCAGCGACTCCAACGGCGGTGATCCGGCGGACGTAAGCGGCACGGTATGTTCGGCCGCCAGGGCCGGAAGAGCGCCTTCGCGAAACAGGGCGGCGCCGGCTCTCATGAACCCGAGTTTGGCGGGATTCGCGTCGATGTCGAAGAACGATTCAAACCGGGCGCGGGCCGGGTCGTCCGAACGATGCGACCAGGCGAACAGCCAGACGGCATCCCAATCCTGGGCCGCCGCCCAGGCCGCCACCATCGGGACACATTCGGCCTGGAAATCATTCGGGGCGCAATGGTTGTACTCGCTCAGGGTGAAAGGCTTTCCCGCCACCCGCGCCGTCGAGAGCCGGGGCAAGGTGGCTTCACCAGGCGAATCCACCATGGCCCGCTGCTCGACGATCCAATTCGTCGAATCCCACGGTCGCCCGGGAAAATGCGGGTGCTGCCAGTAGGCATGCGAATCCACGTAGTCCATTCCGCCCTGTCCGTAGAGCCCGCAGGGACCGAACACCATGGTCCCCGTCACCAGAGCCTTCACCCCGAGATCCTCACGGAGAAAGCGTCGCATGCCGTCAAAATAGGCCCGCTCCGTCATGGCAAGAAACCTCATCCGGTCCAGGGATCGGGGCTCGCTCTCTCCCTCCCCAAACAAAGCGACCGTTGCCTTCTCCACCGATTCGCCGGCCATGAGCCCCTGCTGCCCCCCGAGGGAGAGTCGCGCCTCCGCCACTTCCACCCACGCATCATGGCCAGCCAGCGCAAAGGAAAGACGGGCGACGCTGCAGGACGACGCGGCCACGAATCCGGTCCGGAACGATTGCCAGTTGGTGGAGAGACCGACGTTGGCCTGGAGACCCAGCCCGCCCCATGGCGCGCGATCCTGCATCACACTAAAGCCCAGTGACCGGGCGCCACCGGCCCGGGCGCGGAAGGACAACGTATAGTGCCGCCCTCCCTCCAGGGAGAAAGGAGACTGCTTCGCCTGCACGTGCCAGGCCACGCCATCCTGATGGCTGATCTCAACCCGCACCACACCCGTCGTCCCGGGCGGTTGGGTGACCTGGGCCACGCAGGGGGCATGTTGTTCCAGCCGCCATCCCGGCACACCGTCGATCGCGCCATCGGCCAGGCGATCCGGGGCGAGCAAGTTCGGGCCGGGCGGCTCAACGCCACGATCCCACGCGGCGCGAACCCCTTCCGTATTACCGTACTGCGTACGCAGCCATTTCGCATGGAGCGCCCGCAGCTCCGCGGCATAGGGCGCCGGCAGATCGCGCAGACGTTGCTCGGCTCCCCACATGAACAGGCTGTCTTCATTGCTGATCTCGACGAAGCCGACCGCCGGGTCATCGGCATAGCGCAGCCGGCGATAGGCATTCGTATGCCCCAACAGGTCTTGCGCATATTGCCTCTGGGCCGCCAGGAGAGGAGGCATGAAGAGTCCGACGATCTTGTCGTAACCGGTGCCGGGGTCGGGTAGGCCCAGTTGGCGGCTGACCGCGCGGCCGACATGCAAATTGAGGTTCACGTAGATGCCACGGTTTGCCAACTGGGCAATAAAGTAGTCGAGCCGCTCGCACGCCTCCGGCTGAAGGCGGAGGGGATTGGCCGGATCAAGAAGGCCGGACGGGTAGGCGCTCGTGTCCATGTGGTGCAGCCGGACACCGTTGATGCCGGCTTGAGCCATGCGGGCGGCCACGCGCTCCGCTTCCTGGTGTGACGGAACCGTCGCGGCAAAGCAAAGGTTCACGCCCCAGATCCGGACCCGCTTGCCATCGACCCGAAAATGTCCGTCTCGCGCCTCAAGCCGCGGACTATTGGTCAGAATCGGCGACGACTCAAACGCTATCCGGCTCACGTTGGTCGTGACCATGGGGATCACGAAAGGAACCCATTCCGCCACCGCCGACGTTGCCGTCAGCAGAACCATCCCCATCCATCCTGCCCTGGTCATGCTTACACTCCTGATTGGCCGTCAAACAACACTCCACCTTCCCTCACTGTAGACTCCCGGCAGGGTGACTCAAGTGGAAAACCGATACGGGAGGAAACAGGGGGCTACTCCCCGGGTTGAATCACGCGGATGTGTTTCCAACGGCCGGAAAAGAACCGGACCAGCCACACCGTTGCGAGCACCATCACAAAGACCGTGGCCATCCACCATTCCGTGTGCAGCCCAAGCCGCCAATGGTCGGCCGAGACGAGCGCCGCCGTGAACACACTGTAGGTCGAGACCGTGGCCCAGAGCGTCCAGCGGGTATCCCCGGCGGCCACCAAGGCCCCGCAGACGAGAATGTTGACCGCATCGAGCAGGCAATAGGCGGCCACATAAGGCAATAGCCCCACCCCTACCCGGGTCACCACCTCCGAGCCCGGCCCAGTCCCCAGGAACAGCGCATACCATTGCGAAGGGAACATGAGAAACAATGCCGCCGTGCCCAGCATCCATATTTCGGCCAACAACAACCCCTGCCAGGTCACGTGGCCTGACTGATCGGAGTCGTTCCGTCCCTGGGCCTGCCCCACCAAAACCCGGACCGCCTCCGAAAGGCCGACGATCGGGAAGAAAGCCACGCCGTTGATCCGCCAGGCGATGCTCGTGGCCGCCAACTCGGTGGTGCCGATGCGGCCCACAAAAAACAGGAAACAGGACCAGGCGCCAATTTCCACGAAGAAACGGAACCCGTTGGGCAGACCGAACCGGAGAAGCCGGGCCATCATTTCATCATCACGATGGCGCCCCTTCCACGTATGAAAGGTCTCCCGGTTTCTCTTGCTGAGAAACGCGATCATAAAGGCCACCGCGGAAAACGCCTGGGCGATCACCGTCGCCACGGCGGCGCCGGCAACGCCCCATTCCGGCAACCCGAGCCGTCCGAACACCAGCCCGTACGCCAGGCCGGTGTTCAACATGACAGCGACCAACTGGATGTTCATCACCGTCAGCATCTTCCCGCGCCCGGCGAAGAACCCGGAAAGCGAGGTCGTCACAAACGAGCCCACCATTCCGAAACTGATGATCGCGAAGTACTGGGCCTCGTAGGCCTGGACCTGCGGCGCGTGACCGATCCAGGCGAAGACCGGCCGGCCCAGCAAGCCGACCGCGGCGGAGAGTATCCCGGCCAGAGCGGAAAGACGCAGTCCCTGCCAGACGGCGGGGCCGATCCGTGTCCATTGCGCCGCGCCATAATACTGGGCGGTCAGCACGCACGTATAGCCCACCGCCCCGGACACCAGGCTGCCGAGACAGAACGAGGCCATTGCCGCGGGCGTAACCGCCGCCACAGCCTCCTCCGAATAGCGCGCCAGGAACAGGCCATCGATGAACTGCATCGCCATGTTCGCGGTCATCGACAGGATCAACGGTCCCGCCAGGGTCAGTATCTGACGCCACAAAAATAGATCCGGCCTCATACCGGTTGCCCGTTATCCTGCCGCGGCCATCGGCCATAGCTGAAGGAAACCTTCTTCTCCATCGATCGTTCTCCCCGTTTGAGCGTTCCATGTTATCCGGAAAATCAACCGCTGAACAGGATGCAGATGCGCCCGTAAAAGATGGACTGCAAAGCCTCTCTTGACGCCATCGTCTACAGCATGGCAACTTGTAGGCATATTTTGAACCAGCACATTCTTTCTATGAAACAGACCATGCCCCTCTCCCCTTCGCCCCAAAGGCCCGAAGCCCTTTTCGCCGCCATGTCGCCCGACGAAATCCGCACCTTCGAGATCCAGGTCATGGAGACCATTGCCGACCTGGCGCTGATCCCGCCAACTCTTAACACGCAGCCCTTGCCCCGTTACGACTACGACCAACTCGACTACGGCATGACCATCGGCATCACGCGCACTCCCGGCGGACGCCTGTGGGCCTGCTGGGTCGCGGGTGCCGACGGGCCCCAGGCTTTCTTTGTGCTCGCCACCAGCGACGACGATGGCGAAACCTGGTCCAAGCCCTGTCTGGTCATCGACGCCCAGTCCGCCAGGCTGCCGATGTATCGCAGCATCCTGGTTGGCAACCTCTGGACCGATCCCAACGGCAAGCTCTGGCTTTTCTTCAACCAGTCGATGATGCAATTCGACGGTCGTTCAGGCGTCTGGGCCGCGACCTGCGAAAACCCGGACGAGGCCACGCCCCGTTGGTCGGCCCCCCGCCGCCTCTGGCACGGGTTCACACTGAACAAGCCCACGGTCCTTTCGACCGGCGAGTGGCTTCTTCCTATCTCCCTGAATTGCAGCGGCGGGTTCGGTCCCTTCCAAGGCGCGTTCAAGGATCTTGACCCGTTGCGGGGGGCCAACGTCTTCGCCTCAACCGATCAGGGCGAAACCTGGCACCGGCGCGGCCATGTGGTCTTCCCGAATCCGGATTGGGACGAGCACATGTTCATCGAACGCAAGGACGGCACCCTCTGGATGCTGGCTCGCACCACCAAAGGCATCATGCAGTCCGTCTCGTCCGATCAGGGCCAGACCTGGAGCCTGCCGACCGAACCGCCCGGAATCCAGCAACCGGTCGCCCGCTTCCATGTCCGCAGACTGGCTTCAGGGCGCCTGCTGCTGGTCAAACACGGCGACACGGTCGACACTTTCGCCAAGACGGGAGCCGGATGGGGAACCGAGAGGAACAGGCTCAAGGCCTTTCTCTCGGAAGATGACGGCAGGACCTGGAAAGGCGGCCTCATGCTGGACGAACGCCCCGGCGTCTCCTATCCCGACGGTTTCCAGGCACCGGACGGGACCCTGTACATTTCCTATGACCGCAACCGCGCCACGGACGGCGAAATCCTGCTCGCACGGTTCACTGAAACGGACATCCTGGCCGGCAAGCTCACCAGTCCCCAATCAGAACTCCAAAGGCTCATCAGCCGCCCCCTGAAGAAACGTCCGGCATGAAGGACACAACACTCACGTAGGTCCTGACTCCGATCAGGACCGCCTGCTTGATCTTCGGCCCCCATAGCGGGGAAACCTGCAAAGGATCCAACCTTATGACCACGAAATCGACACGCACTGACCGCATCGATTGGGCCGCCCAGGCGCTTGAAGATGCGAGGCAGGACCGTCACGTCCTCGCCTACGATGGGATCAAGCCCGACAGCATGGTTTGCGATACCACCGTTCGCGAGCTCGCCGATGGGACGTGGATGCTCCTCATTCTCGCAGGGGATTCCACCGAACCCTCCCCCAAGAACTATTTCGGCGTCTCGCTCAGTACCGATCAGGGAAGAACCTGGAACGCACTGAAACCCTTCGCCACCGGTTTGCCGCGTTCCGGCGACATGGTCGGCCAGGGCCCGACTGAGCTGGTCGTGAGGGAGAAGGAGGCCCTGCTCTTCTTCGCCACCCACGGTGACTCCTATTCGTGGGCCAAACAGTGGAAATCGTGGCTCATGCGCGGCACGCCGGACGGCAAGACGTGGGGGAAGCCCGAGCTTCTGCCCGGCCGGCTCGGTCACAACTGCTTCATCCGCAGCCACATCATCACTCGGGATGGCCGGCTGATCGTGCCGTTCCAACACTATCTGCGCTCACCCAAGGACGACCCCTCCTCTTACTCCGAGGATCGAACCCTCTGCGACCCGTGCAACGGCGTGCTGATCAGCGGGGATGATGGCCGGACCTGGAGTGAACACGGCAACATTCGCCTCACCGAGGATCCGCTCTATTTCGGCTGGGCGGAACCCAGCATCGTCGAACTCGCCGATGGCACCCTCAAGATGCTCATCCGCGCCGACCGACTTGGTGGCGTGCTCTATGCGGCCGAATCGAAGGACGGCGGCCGAACCTGGCCCGACATGGCGGTTAAAACCAACCTCCCCAACCCCGGCTCCAAAGCCACGCTCTATTCGCTGGGCGGCGACATGGTCGCGCTTGTCCACAATCCCAACCCGGCCCACCGCAGTCCGCTTGCGCTCTGGATCAGCTTCGACGGCATGAAGACCTGGCCCTATCAACGCACACTCGTGGCCGAATCGGTGGACGGTCCCAAGGGCAACCTCAACTACCCGGAGGGCTTTGTGAGCCGGGACAAGCAGTGGCTGCACATTGTTTTCGATAACAACCGGCACCAGGCTTGTTACGTCGCCGCCAAATTGCCGCCTCTGCCGCAGGTCTGATCGCCTATGGATCGATACGGAATATACTACTGGAAATGCGACCGCGCGGCCGCCTTCCATGGCACCGAGGCCATCCGCCCCGACCATCCTCTGCTGGAGTCACAACTCCTGCACGCGCTGGAAACGCGTTTTCCCGGCACCCCCCTCTCCCTCCGCCCCGCCGAGGGACAAGGCAACCACCGGACTTTCAGGCTCACGCTGGGAGGGCGGGACTCCTTCGTCCGGACCGAGGATGGACCGGAGCGCGATAACTATTTTGATGTGGAGACGGCCGTCACCGCCGAGCTTCACCGCCTTGGCCTTCCCGCGCCGCAGGTGCTCGCCTGCGACTGCAGTCGAACCGGCACGTCATTCGCCTGGCAGGTGCTCGAATACATCCCCCATCCCGATCTGAACCAGTTCCATAAGCAAGGCACCCTTGCACTCGAAACCGTCGCCGAAGCGATCGGCGAGGCCGTCGCGCGGTGGCAGGCCATCCAGCCCACCGGCTTCGGCCCTTTCAGCGCTTCGGTGGCGCATGAGCGAGGCGCGTTGACGGGATTACACAGTTCGTACGCCGACTACTTCCTTCTCAATCTTCAGCGCCACGTTGATTTCCTGGTGGTGAACGGGTTCTTCACCGAAACCCAAGCCGCGGTCGTGCTCGCGGCCATCACCCGCAACCAAGGTCTGCTGGCCCTGAACAAGGGCTGTCTGGTCCACAAGGACCTTGCGCTCTGGAACATCCTCGGCTCTCCGGAGAAGATCGCCGCCTTCATCGATTGGGACGACGCCATCTCAGGCGATCCGATGGACGACCTCTCGCTGCTGGGGTGTTTTTACGATGCCCCGGTGATCCGGCGCGCGCTGGCAGGGTATGCCCGTGTCCGCCCGCTGCCGGAGAATTCAGTGGCCCGCTTCTGGTTGCATCTGTTGCGCAACATGCTGGTCAAAGCCGTGATCCGTGTCGGCGCAGGCTACTTTCGCCGCACGGACAGCTTCTTCCTGATCGGCGCAGGAACCTCAGGCGCGGATCTGGAGGCGTTCACCCGCACCCGGATCGAGATGGCCATCAAGGGCCTCGCCGAAAACCGGGATCTCGACTCTCTGAACCGACAAGACACGCCACCCGCGAAAGAGATGAAACCCAAATCATGACGCCGATACTCTTATGAACACTGCCTCCATCCTCCGCCTGCGTGAACACCGTCTCCACCTTGGCACCTGGCTCTCGATCGGGTCACCTGTCATCACCGAACTGGCGGGCCTCTGCGGCTTTGACTGGCTGCTCATTGATCTCGAGCATGGCTGTGGCGGCGAAGCCTCCCTCTTTCAGAATCTCCAGGCCCTGAAGGGCAGCCGGTCTACCGTGATCGTGCGCGTCGGTGCGCCGTACCCCGACCTGATCCAACGCGTGCTCGACTGGGGTGCCGATGGCGTGATGATCCCGCACGTGGATACGGCGGCGATCGCGCAGGCCTGTGTACGGGCAGTGCGGTTTCCCCCGCGCGGCGACCGCGGCTACTCGCGCTCTGTCCGCGCCTGCGGATATGGGCTGGAAACGCCTGACGTTTCAGTGCAGCCGCTCATCCTCGCCCAGATCGAAAGCAAAGAGGCCGTCGGCAATGTTCGCGACGTCGCCGCCGTCGACGGGGTGGATGTGCTGTTCGTCGGCCCGGCGGATCTCGCCTTCGATCTGAAGGCCTCCGGATCCAGCCTGACTTATGAGGCCTGCCTGCAGGCGGTGGCCGCCGCGGCACAGGAGGCCGGCAAGCAGGCCGGACTTCTCAATCGCGACGAGAGCCAGGTTCACGACCTGACCGCCCAGGGCTTCACCGTTCAGGCGGTCGATTCCGACATGGCCATTCTGCGGCAACGCTACAAAGACCTCATCGCCCATTTCCCCCAGGCCTGACATCGCCCCGACGTGAAGGGTCGCGAGATTGACGAAAGGACCGGCCTCTTCTTTCCTCCATTGTACGAAGGACAGGTTTTTGCGTAGGATACCGCCCGTGTTTGCAGCACCGGGGCGGATTTCGCTCCACAGCAAGGAGTCTCATGAAAATCAAGAAAGTATCGAAAAGCCCGATCACCTGTTCCGGGCCGGACCTGGTCGCCTCACGATTCCGGCAGATTCATTTGGATTTCCACACCTCGGAGCACATCCCGGATGTCGGAGCGGAGTTTGATGCCGACGCTTTCGGCAACATGCTCGACGAAGCGCGTGTGAACTGGATCACCCTGTTTGCCAAGTGCCACCACGGCTTGAGCTACTATCCCACGGCAGCGGGGACCATCCATCCGAGCCTGAAGTTCGATCTGTTGGGCGAGCAGATCGAAGCCTGTCGCAAACGGGACATCGTGACGCCGGCGTATATCAGCGTGCGGGTGGATGAACACAACGCCAAAGTCCACCATGACTGGGTCGGCCATCTCAAGGACAACAAGTTCTGGAAGTGGGGCGAAGCCCTGACCCCCGGGTGGTACAACCACTGCATGAACAACACGGCCTATGTCGACGAACTCGAAGCACAGGCCGTCGAGGTGTTGAAGTGGTATGACGTCGAAGGGCTGTTCTTCGATATGTGCTACTGCCCGGAACCCGGCTGCTATTGTCCCCGGTGCTACGACAGTATGAAGCAGCGCGGCCTGGATTTCGCCAGCGATGAGGATCACCGCAAACACGAGTTCCTCATCACCCGCGAGTACACCCAGCGGCTGACCAAGGCGATTCGGAAGATCAAGAAGAACGCCACGATCTTCTTCAACGGCCGCATGCGGCCCGGCATTGCCGAGGAGTTGGACGTCTTCACGCATATTGAGATCGAAGCACTGCCCACCGGCGGGTGGGGCTATGCCTTCTTCCCGATCCATGCCCGCTACGGGCGCGTTCTGCCGCGTCCGCTCCAGGGGATGACGGCCCGCTTCCACAAGAGCTGGGCCGACTTCGGTGGCGTGAAAACCGCCGACCAGTTGCTGTTCGAGGCCGGCACCATTCTCTCCGCCGGCGCCGTGATGAACGTGGGAGACCAGTGTCATCCCCGCGGTGTGCTGGACAAGGGCGCCTACGAAGTCATCGGCACCGCCTTCAAGCACGTGGAACAATGCGAACCGTGGTGCGTGGGGGCCAAGGCGGCCGCGGAGATCGGCGTGATGATGCTGCCCGGAACGCCGGAAGAAGCCGGTAAGGCCGTTGGCGCCGGCCACATGGGCGGCATGCAGGAATCGGCGGACGGCGCCGGTCGGATGCTCCTGGAACTGAAACACCAGTTCAACTTGATCTACCCGGACACGGACCTTCAGGATTATAAAGTCGTGATCCTACCCGACCAGGGTGTGGTCACCCCCCCACTGCAAAAAGCCCTGAAAGCGTTCATGGCCAAGGGCGGCGCGGTGATCGCCTCTCACAAAGCGTCGCTGCAGGACGGAACCTTCCATTGCCCCGGCTTGCCGGTCAAGTACGTCAGCGAGAATCCGAGCCTGCCGTGCTATCTGGACCTGGGCAAGGACCTCGGCCAGGGCTGGCCGCAGAGCAACTTCGTCTTTTACGAGGCGAGCACTTTTGTCAAACCGGTCGCGGGCGCGGCGGCGATGGGTCACCTGGTCAGTTCCTACTTCAACCGGACGTACGAGCACTTCTGCTCGCACAACCAGACCCCTTACGACAAGAAGACGGCCTATCCGGTCGCGGTGGTGAAAGGCCGCGTTGCCTACATTGCGGCGGAGGTTTTCAAGGCCTACCGCTCACACGCCTACTCGCTCTACAAGAGTATCGTGGCGCGCGTGCTGGACCAGGTGCTTCCGCAGCCATTGGTGAAGACCCATGCCCCCTCGGCCATGGAGATCTCCGTCAATCGCCAGGCGAAGCCCAAGCGACTGGTGGCCCACCTGGTGAACTTCCAGCCCCAACGGCGGCACATCCATGTGGAATGGATTGAGGAGTTGTATCCGGTGCGCGATATCCCACTGTCCGTGCGGACGGGAAAGCGTCCGACGGCCGTCACCCTGGCACCCTCGGGCGAGGCCCTGCCCTTCACCATGGAAGGCGAGTATTGTCAGCTCGTCGTCCCGGAGGTGAAAGCGCACACCATGGTCGCTTTCGAAGGCGTATAGCACGGCCGGCTAAGTGACTCCCGATCTCCAGCAGCATTGTGAGGAAATCAACCGCTGCCAGCAGCGTGGCGGTCGAATGCTCTCCGTTGTAGACCTGATTGAGGCCGGGACGATGACCCGCGATCAGGCCGCGTATTCCCTGGCCGCGATCAGTCGCGGTGCGTCCTTCATGATTGGCGCCTTGCCGGGTGGAGCCGGCAAGACCACCGTCATGGGGGCCCTGCTCAACTTCGTCCCGCCTGCCGTGCGACTCGTTCCCGCAGAGGATGAGCCGGCGATCCAGGCCGGGCTCCGGGCGACCGGACAACGCCGCTGCTATGTCTGCCACGAGATCGGCGCCGGGGCTTACTATGCCTACCTGTGGGATGAACCGCTGAGGCGCTACTTCGATCTGCAGGAGGCTGGCCATATGCTGGCAACGAACCTCCACGCTGACACGTACCCCGAGGCACGCGATCAGCTCTGCCGGCAAAACGGGGTACCGGCATCGCATTTCCGGCGCATGAACTTACTCTACTTCCTGGCGGTGGATCGAAGCGACGGCCTTGTCCGGCGACGGGTCTCAGCCATCTGGGAAAGCGACGGACAGGCGGATCACCATCTCCTGCTGGAACCGGTGGACTCCTCACTCGTTGACGCCAAGGCCCAGAAATCCGCCGGCATCATGATCGACCATCTGATGGCCTCGGGCGCAAGACGAATTGAAGACGTGCGAGCCAAACTGCTCGAAACGTTGTCGATCGAACATCCTTGAGGCCGGGCGGCCTCCTGTTTCTTGCTTGAGTTTGACTCATGAAGGGGGTACAAGCGGCGCGTTTTTCGTATCAACTCAAGGCTGCGCCCTGCGTGGCAGAAAGAGGTCGGATCATGTCGGATCAGAAGCTTCGCGTTGGACTCATCGGATCGGGCGGCATCGGGCGGCATTACATCAACATGTTCAAGAAGGCCGGCACAGCCTCCATCGTGGCCGCCTCGGACGTCTCCGAGAGTGCCCTTGCCGAGGTGGAGAAGATGGACACCAGTATCGTCCGCTTCACCGACTACAAGAAAATGCTCAAGACGCAGGCGTTGGACGCTGTGGCCGTCTGCACCCCCAACAAACTCCACCTCCATCCCACCGTCGATGCCCTGAAGGCCGGTCTTCCGGTGATTGTCGAGAAGCCAATGGCCATGAATGCCGGCGACGCCCAGAAAATGTGCGATGCCGCCAAGAAGTCCGGAAAACTGTTGATGATCGGTTTCCAATGGCGCTTTCACCCCATGGCCCAGCTGGTGCGCCGCTCAGTCGACGACGGCAGCATGGGCAAGATCCTTTACGTGCGTTGCCAGGCCCTGCGGCGCCGCGGCATTCCGAGTTGGGGCGTCTTCGGCCGCAAGGATATCCAGGGCGGCGGTCCCATGATCGACATCGGGGTCCATATTCTGGAGATGGCGCACTACATGATGGGCAAGCCCAAGCCCGTCTCGGCCAACGGCTCGTGCTACACCTACCTCGGCAATCGCAAACCGGCCGCGGTCGCCCCGTGGGGTGATTGGGATCACAAGACCTACACCGTGGAAGATCTGGCCATCGGGATGCTGCGTTTCGAGAACGGCGCCACCCTGGTCATCGAATCGAGCTTCGCGGCCCACATCGAAAAGGATGTGTGGAACGTAACCGTCATGGGTGAAAAGGGCGGCGCGCAGTTTGATCCCCCCACCCTGTTCCGCGATGAGGCTGGTCACATGATGAACGTGACGCCCACCCATCTGGGCGAAACCGACGGCTTCATTAAGAAGGTGCGGCACTTCGTCGACTGCGTCAAGACCGGCTGCGCCTGCGAAGCCCCCGGCGAGGACGGCGTCGCCGTCCAACAAATGCTGGACGCCATTTACAAAAGCTCGGATACGGGCAAAGTGGCCACCATCTGAGGGTCAGCCGACCGCAACCGACCGCTGCCATGGCCGCCGACCCTTGGGGTCACCATGGCAGCGTGTAACAGCGATCCAGCGGAAAGGCATTCTCGATGTGTCGGATCACTGGTGCTTCGTCGCCTTCGGTCCCGATCACCTCGACCACATCGAACCGGAAAGAGACCGGCGCCTTCAGCTTCTGCAGATAGCGCACCGCCGCGCGCGAGAGGGCATGCCGCTTGGCGCGGTCCACGGCAACGAAGGGACGGCCGAAATCCTCGGTGCGACGCGTCTTAACTTCGGCAAACACAAGGATCTCTCCCTGCCGGGCTACCAGATCCAACTCATCCCGCGACCCGATCCGCACACGCCGGCCCAGGATGGTGTACCCCTTGTCTTTCAGGAAATCGCCAGCCTTGTCCTCTCCCCATAACCCCGCACGAAGATGAAAAGGCAGCCGCGGAAGTTTCATAGTGTCCCTCCCATCGATCGTTTCCAAGCGATTCAGAAGAGTTCCGGCGTCCGCATGACTTTGCCCTGCGCCCCCCCTCCGGAGGCCCGCAGACGAATGGCCTCCGCCACCGGGCGGAAGGAACGGCGGTGGACCGGGCTCGGGCCGAGGTCGAGCAACGCCTGCAGGTGCGCCTTGGTGCCATAGCCCTTGTGTTGCGAAAACCCATAACCGGGATACTGCCCGTCAAGTTCCCGCATCATGCGGTCCCGGGTGACCTTGGCCACGATGCTCGCCGCCGCGATGCTCAGGCAACGGGCGTCGCCATCGATGATCGCCAGCGACGGGAAGGGCAACCCCTTGACGGGCAACCCATCCACCAGAACAAAATCCGGCGGCGGGGAAAGGGCAAGGAGGGCGCGCCCCATGGCCAGGTGAGTGGCGCGGAGAATATTCAGGCGGTCGATCTCGGCGACATCCGCCGAGCCAACGCCATAGGTCAATGACCCGCACCGGGTGAGAAGCTCGAAGAAATACTCGCGCTGAGCTTCGGAAAGGGTCTTGGAATCATCGATGCCGAGCAGTAGTCCATACTGCTCGGCTTCGAGAAAGGCCCGGTCAAAAATGAGTGCCGCCGCCACCACCGGCCCCGCAAGGGGGCCGCGGCCGGCTTCATCCACTCCGGCCAGCCGCGCGTTTCCCTGCTCCCAGAACTGGCGTTCAAACTGGAGCAAGGCGTGTTCCCTAGGCTTTCGTGCTCTTCGACTTTTCGCGCAGCCTGGCGCTCTTGCCCGCGCGGTCGCGCAGGAAATAAAGCTTCGCCCGGCGGACCTGACCGGAGCTCTCCACTTCGAGCTTGGAAATATTCGGCGAATGCACCGGGAAGATCCTCTCGACGCCCACGCCGTGCGCAATGCGCCGGACGGTGAAGGTTTCCGTGGCACCAAGGCCGTCACGGGCGATCACGACGCCGGTGTAAGCCTGAAGACGTTCCTTGCCACCTTCACGAATGCGCACCTGAATCTTGACGGTATCGCCGATCGCAAATGCGGGCAGCGCATCCTTGCGCAGGTTTTCCTTGTGAATCATCGCCAATGCTTTAGCAATCATAGTTCCCTCTGCTCTGACAAGTCAGGTCTTCTTTCTTTCGTCCGCCGATCCGATTGTTCGCTCCGCCAACGGGCAATTTCCTTGTGGTCTCCTGAAACGAGAACCTCGGGGACTTCCCATCCCCGAAAGACTCTCGGCCGCGTGTACTGGGGATACTCCAGCCGACCATTCGTGAAGGATTCCTCACGCGTCGCGTCCTCGTTCCCCAACACTCCCGGCACCAGTCTGACCACGGCATCAATCACTACCGCCGACGGCAGCACTCCGTTCGTCAGAACGTAGTCGCCAATCGAAATCTCATCGGTGGCCAGGTGCATTCGCACCCGTTCATCTACACCTTCATAGTGCCCACATATAAAGATCAAATGCCGCTCGTGCGACAGTTCCACCGCCACTGCCTGCTCGAACCGGCGCCCCTGCGGCGTCATCAGAATCACGCGCGCACCCGGGCTCATCACCGACTCCACCGCATCGAACAGCGGTTCCGGCTTCATGACCATTCCCGGTCCGCCGCCGAACACACGGTCATCCGTGGTCTGGTGGCGGTCCGTGGTGAACCGTCTCAAATCGACGGTATTGAACGTCACCAATCCCTTTTGGACGGACCGCTTGAGAATGCTCTCTTCCAGGAAACCCTTGAGAATCCCCGGGAAGATCGTTACGACGTCAACCCTCAACGGCACGTCCATGGCGCCTATTCCGCCACTTCCAACACCGCACGCCGGCCCTGCTTGGCGGCCAGATTGCTCAGCAGCGTTCTCACTGCCGCAATGGTCTTTCCGCTCCGGCCGATCAAACGCCCGACATCCTTGGGATTGCAGCGCAACTCAAGGATCGTGGTCTGTTTTCCCGCCACTTCGACGATGGAGATCTCATCGGGAAACTCGGCCAGTGCCCGGACGATATAGCTTATGAATTCCTTCATGCGCCCGTCTTGGCCGCCGCGCGGGTCTTCTTGACCAGGCTCTTGACCGTATCACTGAGTTGAGCGCCTTTGCTCGTCCAGTACTCAATGCGGTCCATTTTCAAACCGAAATTCATCCCCGTCTTCTTGGGATCGTACCAACCGACGACTTCCAGGTGCTTCCCATCGCGGGGAGAGCGGCTGTCCGTCGCCACGACGCGATAGCTGATGTCCTTGTTGGCCCCCGTACGGGTCATTCTGATTTTTACCGCCATTCCTGCCTCCTTAAAAACGACGCCCCCGCGCATGAAGCGACTAGTAAGCGCTTGACTCAAAAAGCGCGCCACTATTACACATTACCGGCGATGGCGCAACCTCTTTTGCATACCGCTTAACCGTTTGGCCATCGTACGCGCCTGATCAAACTGCTTAAGCAACTCGTTCACATCCTGAACCTGGGTTCCGCTACCGCTCGCAATCCGCCGTTTCCGGCTGGCATTCAAGAGGTCGGGATGCCGTCGCTCTTTCGGGGTCATGCTGCGGATAATCGCCTCCGCCCGGCTGGCGAATCGCGAAAAATCCTGCCCCGCTCCGGCGGCATCCTTCATCTTGGCCTTGATCTGCCCCCCCATGGGCATCATCTCGAGAAGGTTCTCCAACGGCCCCATTTTCTTAAGCTGACCCAGTTGGGCTAGAAAATCCTCAAGATCAAGCCGGTTCGAGCGCAACCGCTTTTCCATGTCTGCGGCCTGGCCGAGATCCACCGCCCCCTGCACCTTCTCGACGAGACTGACAATATCCCCCATCCCAAGAATACGCGAGGCCATACGTTCGGGATAGAAAGGTTCCAGATCTCCGGCCCGTTCGCCAACCCCCGTAAAGAGAATCGGACATCCGGTAACCGACTGAATGGACAACGCGGCGCCGCCGCGGGCATCGCCATCCAATTTCGTCAAAATCAACCCGCGCAGTTCGAGCGCCTTGTGGAACACGCCCGCCACATGAACGGATTCCTGCCCAATGGCCGCGTCCACGACCAGCACGGTATTCCGACACTTCACCGTCGTGCGCAGGTCCTTGAGTTCCTGCACCAGTTCCTCGTCAATCTGGAACCGCCCGCCGGTATCGAACAGCACCACATCCCGGCCCTTCGCCTCGGCGGCGTCCAGGGCGCGCCGTCCCAGGGCGGGAACCGTCTCGCCCTTTTCGGGGGCCAGCATCTCGACCCCAACCTGTTGCGCGAGGACTCCCAGTTGATCGACGGCCGCGGGACGGCGGATATCCGCGCCCACGAGCAGCACATTCAGTCCGTCTTTCTTCCAGAGGGCCGCCAGTTTCGAAGCGGTCGTGGTCTTGCCCGATCCGTGGAGACCTACCAGCATGACCGGGGAGGGACGGGGATTGAGTTCCAAGCGGTGGGATTGATTCCCGCCCAGCAGTGCGACCAGTTCGTCATGTACGCGCTTGATGACCTGCTGCCCGGGCGTGATGCTCTCCAGCACTTCCTGCCCCACGCAGCGCTCGCTGACTTTGGCAATAAAGTCACGGGCCACTTCGTAATTCACATCCGCTTCCAGCAAAGCCATGCGCACTTCGCGCATGGCATCGCGGATATTGGATTCCGACAACCTGCCGTAGCCTCGCAATTTACGGAAAATTGAATCGAGCGAACTGGTCAATGACTCGAACAAGCGTTCTCTCCCTGAAACGGTTCCATCCGTGGATCCGCCACTCACATTGATACAGGCATCCTACCGGTGTTGCCCGGGGGAAAAGTCCCCGCCATGACGGGGACTAGACCTTCATGGCGGCGCCGGCCACCACACTGAAAGCCAGCCCGGCATCCGCCTTCACCACTTCAACCGTTTCGGCGCCCTGCAAATCACCGCGCAGAATTTCCTCGGCGAGAGGATCCTCCAGATACCGCTGGACCGCACGCCGCAAAGGACGGGCCCCCATCGCCTGGTCGAATCCCTTTTCCAGCAGAAAGTCCTGCGCCTCGGGCGTCAGCTTGAGCGTGATGCCCTTGGTCAATAACCGCGCCGTGACCTTGGCCAGTTCCAGGCCAAGGATCTTGACGGTGTCCTCGCGTCCCAGCTGGCGGAACACGACCAGATCGTCAATGCGGTTGATGAACTCCGGCTTGAACACCCGCTTGACCTCGTTCAGCATCCGCACCTTGAGCGTCTCGTAGTCCACCGCATCGCTCGATTCCGTGAAACCAAGCCCCCCCTTGCGGATGAAGTCGGAGCCCAGGTTGGTCGTCAGAATGATCACCGTGTTCCTGAAATCGATGGTCCGGCCAAAGCTGTCGGTCAGGCGCCCTTCCTCCATGATCTGGAGCAGCATATGCATGACATCGGGATGCGCTTTCTCGATTT
>CAYOIT010000027.1:0-36375 GCA_964404035.1 uncultured Verrucomicrobiota bacterium
TCAATTCACGCCGGATCTGTTGCCGTCCGACATTGTCGGCACGGAGATCATCCAGGAGAATCCCGAGCGCGGCTTCAAGGAGCTTACGTTTGTGAAGGGACCGATCTTCACGAATCTTCTGCTCGCCGACGAGATCAACCGCACACCGCCCAAGACGCAGGCCGCATTGCTGGAGGCAATGCAGGAGCGGCGTGTCACGTACGGGGGTAAGTCCCATACCCTGGCCAAACCGTTCTTTGTTCTGGCGACCCAAAATCCCATCGAGCAGGAAGGCACTTACAACCTGCCGGAGGCCCAGTTGGATCGCTTCTTCTTCATGTTGCGCGTGGGGTATCCCGAACTGGCGGAGGAGAATGAGGTGATCAACCGCTTTACCCGCAAGTACGAGGCTCAGCCGGAGGTCGTGCTCACCGGCGCCGAGATCCTGGCCTATCAGGATCTGGTCGAGCAAATCATGGTGCGGGACGAGATCAACCAGTACGTGTTGCAGGTGGTGCGCGCCACCCGGGTTTCGATGGACTACGCCCTGCCGTATTGCCGGGAATACCTTTCCTGGGGCGCGGGTCCCCGGGCCAGCATGTGTCTGATTCTGGGCGCCAAGGCGCACGCCCTCATGAATGGGCGCAGTTTCGTGAATACGGATGATGTCCGGGCGGTCGCGCATCCGGTATTAGGCCATCGCATCATCCTCAGCTACGCGGCGATCAGCGAAGGCATCACCACCGATACGGTGATCGACAAGATTCTCAGTACCCTCTCCGGTCCCGGCGCCAAAGGTTGATGATATGACCACGGAACTCCTGACTCCGCAGACTCGCGATGTGTTGCGCCAACTTGAACTGGGTGCGCGCACCCTGGCGGGCGGCCTGCGCTACGGTTTGCACCGCAGTAAACGGAAGGGGGTCAGCACGGATTTCCTGCATCATCGAGCCTACGCCATCGGTGATCCAATCAAATCCCTGGATTGGAAAGTTCTGGCCCGCACCGAACGGTATTACGTCAAGCAGTATGTGGAAGATTCGGCCATGACCCTGTGGGTGGCTCTGGATTACAGCGACTCCATGGACACCGAGCCGGAGGTACGCTATGTGAATGACACGCCGGTGCCCGTGCCGGGCAAGTGGGAAACCGCCGCCCGGCTGGCGGCCGCACTCTGCTGTCTGACCATTAACCAGCAGGATCGCGCCGGCGTCGTGATCGCGGGGGCGACTCCCCTGGCCCTGCGGCCCGGGGCCTCGTCACGGCATCTGAGCTACCTGATGCACAGCATGGTGACCGCGCCCCGCCGTGGCGGAGGGGATCTCGCGCCCGCGTTACACCTGATTGAGGAACAGGCCCGCGGGGGTTCGGTCGTGGCGATTGTCTCGGATCTGTCTTTTCCCCCGGATGCGGTTCGGCAGGTCATTCGAAACCTGCGCGCCCAACAGCACGATGTGATTGTTTTTCACCTGCTTTCACCGAGGGAGATGGACTTTGAATTCAACCGCTGGGTCGATTTCCGGTGTGCGGAGACGGCGGGTCGGCGCCATCGCGTTGACGCCACCCTGCTACAGCAGATCTACCGCCGGGAAGTGACGGCCTTTCTCGGGGACTGGCAGGATTTCTGTCGCAAACAGCGCGTGGATTTCGTCCCGTTGCGAACCGACGCCGACATTCCCAAGGCACTCAATGACTACCTTCGTCGTCGACAGGAGGAAGGCTGAGGCATGGGGTATAATCAACCTCAGTTTTTATGGTTCCTGCTGTTGGGCCTGATTCCCCTCGTGATTCACCTGGTCATGCGACTGCGGGTCCAGCGCGTGCGATGGGGCGCCACCTATCTGCTTGAGCGAGCTATCGCGCGTCTGGAGGAACAGGAAAAGTGGAAGTATTATCTGCTCTTCGCCGCGCGCACCCTGGTGGGTCTGGCGCTGGCCTACGCCTTCGCGCGCCCGTTCCTGCCCCGTTCGGAGGGAGACAAGCTTGCTTCACAAAACCTGCATCACGTGATTCTGGTGGATAACAGTTACAGTATGACTTACGCCCCCGGCGGCGCGAAGCCGGTTTTCGAGAATGGTTTGCAATTGCTGCGCACGGTGGTGGAACGTTGGCCGCGCGGCGAGACGTATTCGATCTATACTCTGGCGGGCGGACTGGACGCGGTCGTGGAACGGCAGAGCACGGGAGATGGGCAGAAACTGGCGGAACAACTGGGGCGCCTGCGGGTGCGTGACGGGGTAGTGGACACGGCTCGAGCCGTGCAGGAAGTGCGTCGTCGCTGCGCCGGTGATCGACTTGATCTTATATTGGTAGGCGACGCACAGGCCTCCAATTGGGACAGCGCGCGGCGTACGGACGCCGATGCCAATGCGCGCGCCCTGTGGCTCATGTCCGGGCCCGCCGCAGAGCCCAACCTGTCTCTTACCGCACTAACCGTTCCGGGTCAGACGATCCTCAAGGATGATTTAGTCCAGCTTGTGGTGCGAGTGCAGTGCAGTCGTCAGGCCCGTGACCCGCAACCCGTGACCTGTGAATTGACGTTGCCCGGGGAAGGTACCCAGCGCAAGACGGCCACCGTGCTTCCCGGCCGGTTTCGGGATGTGCCATTCGATGTGCGCTTCCGAGAAGTCGGTGTTCACGCCGTCAAGATCGATCTCAAGACCGGGGATGGACTTCCCTGGGACAATACCATCACGGCGTCGGTGCTGGTACGCGACCGTCTGCGACTGGGTGTTTGTGCCGACGCTCCGGCGCGGGCCTTCGAAAATGCCGTCGATTATTTGTCGGTTATCCCGGCGGCCGACACGAATGCCCCGGGCTTGACCGTGGCGGCCATTCCCGAAATCTCTCCCGCCGCCCTGATGGGATTTGACGCAGTGGTGCTCGATAATCCGCTGGCGTTGGACGGTCAACGCCAGGCGACGCTCGAGGCGTACGTGCGCGGGGGCGGCGGCCTGCTGGTGTTTGGCGGACCCAATCTCACGACGTCCGCGCCCCCCCCCGCGCTGTCCCCCCTGTGGCCGGCGCGGTATGGTTCCGTGCCGGCGGTACTGCCCACCAGCGGCATCAAGTACTGGAGCATCCAGTTGGCGACCCTTGCGCATCCCTGCTTCCAAGCCCTTGACACGCGTGATTCGGACGGTCTGTCAGGCGTGAAGATTTTCGGCTACTGGCCTGCTGAACTGGCCCCCGGGGCCGAGTCGCTGGCCCGGCTCGACAACGGCGACCTCTGGCTGGCCGGCCGCCAGCTTGGCTTCGGCCGTGTGCTCATGCTGACGTCCGGCCTCTCCGGCATTTGGAATAACCTGCCGGTGCTCGGCAGTTACGCCCACTTTCTGCACCGCAGTCTTGCCTACGTCACGGCGGGTCAGGAAGCGCCGCTCAATGTACGACGTGGCGACGAGATTGTGGTGCGGGGTGCGGCGGAAACCGTGACGATCCTGACCGGCCCCCTGGGCGGTCGGGGGGAACCCGTCAATCAGGTGCTGGCGACGGGTGTGCGCGACGGTCAGCCGGTGAAGTTCTATGCGGGCACGCTCACCCTCAATGGAGTGTATGCCCTGCGTACGGTTGTCGGCAGTAGAACCGAGGAGCGGCTGGTGAGCGTCTATGATGACCGGGCGGAGGGGGAAGTGGCGCCGTTTACGGCACAGGAGGAAAGCCGGTTGGTTGAACAGTTCGGGTGGCGGATCCTGCGTGATGAGGGGGAAGTGCGCCGCTACCTGTCCGAAAGCGGGGGAGGGCGGGAAACGTATGTCTGGCTGATCGGGTTGTTGCTCGTGCTGCTTTTCGCCGAATCGTGGTTTTCCTGGAAGGTGGCGACATGATCAAGGACACGCATTACCGCCTGACGCTGGACTGCCTTGCGGCCGCTTCGCCGTGGTGGCTGTTGCTCTGCATTCCGGCGGCCTGTCTGCTCATGTTCTGGCTTTATCAACGGCAGGTCGTCACCCTGCGCCGGAGCCACCGCCTGATCCTGCTGAGCCTGCGGCTCGTGACGGTCGCGCTGGTCGTGTTCCTGCTGTTCCGCCCGCGACTGCAACTGGAGCGCCTCACGGAGTATGGCGGCCGGTTTCTCATGGTGGTCGATAATTCCCTCTCCATGGGAATCCGGGATCTGGCGATCCAGCCTGAGAGGGCGGCTGGGTATGCGCGGCGCACCGGACTGCTCAAGGATGCCTCCCCGTTTCATGAGGCGCAACTGAAGATCGATGAGTTGCGGCGGCACGTTCGGGGGCTTCTCGAGTTGCAACAGGGAGCTTTTCAGGAGAATGATCGGTACTGGAAATACACGGAGGCGCGACGCGGGCCGGTGGACATCCTGATCGGTGCGCTGACGCCGCAGGCCGACGAGGCCGGTCGCGAATGCCTGATCGAGGTGCGCTCGCTGTTCGGAGGCGCGGTAACGGATCCGGGTGCGGTTCGCGAGGGCACCCGCAAGCTATTGGGGCAACTCGGCAAGCTCCGGGAACGTTTTGCGGAACGGGAAATGAAGGCCGATAGCGCGGTGACCGGACCGCCGGTGACCGAGGTCATGGGCTGGACCCGGCTGGAACTGATCCGGCGTTTTCTCAGCGAGGACTTTATCCGCTCCTGTGAAAAGCAGGTCGAACGACAGAGTTTCGAAATCCGGCCGTTGCATGGGGGGGCGAGCGAAGCCTGGAAGGCGCAAGCGGGGGGGAGCGACGTGCTGGGAGCGTTGCGCGGAGCGCTGGCGGAAGAGCACAAGATGCCCCTGAGTGGCATTATTCTGATTTCGGATGGCCGTCAGAACAGCGGCAACACCGGGGTCGCGACAGTGACCGAGTTGTTCCGCGACCGGGCTGTTCCCATTTATACACTGGGGGTCGGGTCAACCGGCGAGCCGCCCGATCTGGCGATCCTGCAGGTCGAAGCGCCGGAATTCGCCGTGCAGGGACAACCGGTTCACCTGGGCTTGCGGCTGAAGGCCGTTCCCGCAGCCGAGGCGCTCAAGACCGTGACCGTCACGGCCACGCGCGGCGACAAGACCCTGGCGACGTTCACCCTCGAGCCACAGGGGCGTCGTGAATTCACAGCCGGTGTGGAACTGGCGCTGGACGCAGTTGGCGTGGCCGACGTGACGCTGAGTCTGACGCCGGTGGCCGGGGAAATGATCGAGGCGAATAATCGCCAGACTGTGCCGATCGAAGTGCTGGAGCGCAAGATGCGGGTCTTGTATCTGGAAGACCGGCCGCACTGGCAGGCGCGTTTCGTGGCGGGCATTCTGATGCGGTTGGCGCACGTGGAGTTGAACCGGCTCGTGACGCTCAGTGCGCCCGAAGGGAAACTGGAACGCGGGGTGGGTCTCGGTTCCTGGCCCGAATCGCGGGCGATCCTGGATTTGTACGACATGATTGTGCTGGGTGATGTGGCTCCGACGACCCTTGGCGCCGACGAATGGAAGCAGGTGACGGACTGGAGTCGCCTGCCGGGGCATACCCTGGTTTTGATCGCGGGGGAGCGCCATCTGCCTGCCGCGTACACGAACAATCCCCTGGCGGCGATTATGCCGATCCCCATCCCACGGCCGGCGCAAACCGAATCGGTATCGGATTGGGCTCTTACGCCTGAAGGCGCCGGGAACCGCATGAGCCGCGCGTGGGCAAGTTTCCTTCGCACGGCGCCCCGCGAGGCGGCGCATCCTCAGGCGGCGACGAATAGCGTCTGCCTGGTTCACTCCATGAAGGATGGTAGTCCGTTGTTGAGTTGGCGTCGATTGGATCAGGGCAAGGTTGTTCTCTGGAACCAGCCGATGGCGTGGAGTTACCTCAACGGGGCGAATCTCGACGCCCACACGCGTCTGTGGGTCGATCTGGTGACCTGGAGCAGCCGGATCCGTCTGGAACGGCCCGGGTTGCAGGTTGATGGGCACCGGTCTGATGATGCCACCCCGCTTGATGTGCTACTGACCGGGGCGGCTGATACGCCGCTGTTGCTCAAGCACGAGGATGGGCAGACGACGATAAGTCTTCCCGCCCAGTTGCTGATGCCGGGTGTGGCTCACTACACCACCAACACCTTGCGGGCCGGGCGGTGGACGTTACAGGCCGGAGGACAGCGCGGGGTTGTGTCGGTTCATGAGCGGGCGCCTGAATACGGCCGCGTGTCGCGCGAGGAGAATTTCCTCCGGCAGTTGGCGTCGCAGACGGACGGGCAGTATGTGGATCTGGCAAATATCGCCGGACTGGCGCCGGGTCTGGAGGGGAAGCAGGCCCGTGAAACACAGCGCTATATCTTTCCGGTTTGGTGTCATGGGTTGACGCTGGCACTCCTCTTTTTACTTATAACGGGCGAATGGATTTTTAGAAAATGGGCGGGAAAAATCTGATGACAACGCGAGACCATTTCAAGCATCTTCCTCCTGCGGTATGGGAGGTATTCCGGATGTACCACCAGCGCAAGAGCCGGGTGTTCATCTTGTCCCAGGCGTTGTGGCTGGCCATTGTGTATGCCGTTCTGGTTTTGGCGGCGACGCATCTGGACCGCTGGTTTCGATTCGAGTCAGGTGCGCGCGTCACCGGGTGGTGGGTGACGCACGCCGTGGTGGTAGCCTGGCTGGCCGGTGCGGCCTGGCTGGCCTGGCGCCGGTCACGGCCCACGACGGCGCTGGCTTACGAAATTGAGTCGGGGTTGGAAAAACCGCAGGAGCATTTGGTGGCCGCGTACGAATTACTCGCCCCGGCAGGCACGGCGTATCCCGAAAGTTCCGTGATGAAAACGATTCTCGCGGATGGCGCCGAAAAACTGGCGCGCGCGATTGATCAACACCCGCAGCCACGTGATCGCTGGCGGCCGATGGCGCTGGGCGCCCTGGCGGCCCTGGCGATTGTTTACGGGGTGTTGCTGGCCATTCCCGCCTATGAGTTCCCCTTGATGATGGCCCGCTTCTATCGCCCCCTGACGGTTCTACCGCATCCCAGTTTCACCAGGATTTCCATTGGAGCCTTCCCCAATCCCGTCGGTCAGGGGAGCGATATCACGATTCCAGTGCGCCTCTCCGGCCGGTTGGCGAAAGAGGCCTTCATCGGACTAACTCCCGGTAAGGGATCTCGAACGCCGAAAGAGGAAAAGCTTCTGCGCGTTGGGCCGGATACTTTTCTTTATACCGTCTATAATGCCCGCTCGGATTTTGCGTTCCGCATTCGCGCTGGCGATGGTGAAACGGACGAGCGGCGGGTTCGGGTCGTTGAACAGCCGCGGGTGGAGCATTTGATGATAACGGTAGAGACGCCCGCCTATGCGCAACTGAACCCTGCGGTTTACGAGAACCCGCCCGAGGTTCGGGCGCTTGAGGGCTCAAGGGTCACGACGCATTTTACCTGCGGGCAGGAGTTGCAGCAAGCCCTGGCGATTGTGACCGGCGAGGATGGGATTGAATCGCGCATCCCGGTGCCGCTGGCCGGGGGCACGGGAATCTGGGATGTCGTGGAATTGAAACAAAACCTCTTCTTCCGCCTCTCCCTCCGGAATCGCGAGGGGTTCGAGAATCTGGATCAGGATCAGCGACAACTTCTAAGTATCAAGGATAAGCCGCCGGAAATCGTGATTGAAGGCGGCCAGGAAGTGGTGAGCATGTTCCCAACCGAGGAGCGGGTGTTTGGGGTCAGTGCGGTGGATGATCTGGGGCTTCAGGATCTGACGCTCAGTTTCGTTGTCAATCCCGATCCCGATGCGCCGCAGGAACCGCGCCGGGTTCCGGTTAAAACCTTTACGCCACCAGTCCGTGAGGCGCGTGTCGAGGCGTCGGTGCGGCTGGAGGAATTGAACGTTGAGCCCGGCGATATCGTGGAAATGCGGTTGGAAGGAATGGACACCCACCGGAGTTACGGACGATCCGGAAAAGTGTTAATCCAAGTCATCTCCTTCGATCCCGGGCTGGAGGAGCAACAGCGTATCCAGGCTCTGCGTGTGCTCTCGAGCGCCCTGGTGGAGTTGTCGCTTCTTGGCGCGAACGCACCGGCGCCGGGCCGACTGGGACTGGATGCCGCCGCGTTGCAGCGGGTACGGACACTCGGGGAAAAGCTCGGTGTTGACACCCTGCCGCTGGAAGGCGACCCCGTGCCTTTCCTCGAGCGATTTATCGTCGAACAGGATCTCACCCCCTTCCATGGCTACAAGGAGGATCTGCGCGCGTCGTTGACCCTGGCTTCCCTGGCCTTGTTGAGCGACGCCCAGGGCACCCGGCGACTGCAACGGTTGGGGTTGCTCGGCGCCGACCTGTTGCCGGCGGCGATTCAGTTCCGGTTTCATCGGAATTTGTTGCGGGCGTTGGGTGCCTTCCGGGCAGAATTGGATCGTCTCGTGCCCGGCCCTGACGGCAACTTCGCGGGCGCTGAAAAGCGGGCTGGGCAATTGCGCCTTTCGCTCGAGAAATGGATGGGGTATCTGGCGGAGATATCCCGCGAAAGCCGCTCGCCGGATTCGGCCTTTGCTGTTTTTGAGGCGGACGTGGAAGCCGTCAACACGACGGCCTACAACCTTCGCGCCGGGAAACCGGAAAGCGTCCTGGCGCTTCGTGAGGCGCTCAATCGCCTGATCGCCCGTTCTCAGGTGTTGTTGGGTCCGCTTGCCGGGCGGTTGGATCGCCTACGGGCGCAGACTCAGGAGATAGTCCGGAGCGAAATTCAGGCATTTGTCGACAGCTTGCCGGGTCAGCCTGAAGGGCGCGCCCGCCAGCGGGAGGGGGTCAAACTGCTACGACGCGCTCTCGAGAACGATCCCGCGACCGCGCCCGAGAGCCGGATCGGCGTCTTTCTTTTTGACCGCCTGCTGGTGGAGGACGGAGCTCTGGAACCGGCCGCCCTGACGGCGTGCAGGGCGTGGTTCACCGACGAGCCGCCCTGTGTGCGCCACACCGAAGTCCTGTATCGTGAGCGGAGTCTTCAGACGCTGCTCGGAGGGATCCGCGAGAACAAGGCCATGGGCGAGTGGAACCGTGACTACGACCGGGAACAGTTTCTACGCGAACACCGGGGGATTTTGCAACGGCTCGCGCCCGAGGTGGCTGACGAGTCCGCCGCCTTTGCGCGTCGCGTAGCGGAGATCGCCGCCTTCAAGGAGCGGGTCGCCGCCATTCTGTCGCCCGCCTCCCAGGCGGTACCTGCCGCCGTCGCGAAGTTTCTAGAAGCGCAGGCGACCCTACGCGCCGAACTCGAGGCAACCGCGCAACGGCTGTCCATGAAGGCGGAGGCGTCTTCCATCGAGGAGCGGAACCGCATCCTGGCGGCTTACGACCAGGCGGATCGCCGGGGCAGTGCGCTGCTCGAAACCCTGCGCCTCTATCTCGCCGTGGACGGGCTGGGTGGCGGAAGTGCGACTCCGGCCTGGACTTTGGGATGGACGCGCGCCCTGGTGCGGTTGGAGGAGCGGCTGGATCATTTTCGCGCGAGCAGTGGCGAGGCCGTCGGGGTCATGCGAACCTTTGTCGGCAGGGAATTTGACCTCAGGGAGCGGGAAACGTTCCCGTTGCGCCTGACGTTCGTGATCGGCACGGCCAAAGGTCTGGCTCAAGCCTGCGCCGAATTGGGGACGGTTGCCGAGGGGCGGGAGGTTGGGGCGGAGTTTTTTGCGGCGGAAGCGCGCCGGTTGCCCATGGCGGGTGTGATTGAGACTCTGGCGCAACAGGCGGCAGGCCTGACCGCGGCGTCCACGCTAACGGAGCAGGAGGCGCGTCGTGTTGTGAGTGACGTTCTCAAGGCAAACCCGGACTTGCAGAACGGCCTGATGGTCGATCATGTGCGCCCAGGCGTTGAGGTGTTGCGCAAGCAAATTTCCACCATGAGTGCGGACGTGAAGTCTGGCGGAGTGGCGTCGGCGGAGCGGTGGCGGCGTCTTGCGGATTTGCTTCAGGCGACGCGCCAGCAGACGGCGGTGCTTCTCGCCAGTCTCCAAAAGCTGGATGTCGAGCAGGCTCGTGAAGTCATGGTGCCGCTGCAGCAGATTGCCGAGCGACTCCGCGGTCTGCCCGGGGAGCCGAAGGACATGGAGGGGCAAATGGCGTTGTTTGCCTTTACGCTGACTGAGGCGGAGCGGCAGGTTGAACAGTTACAGCGGACGCTGATCCGGGAAGCGTCGGCACCGACCTTGTGGGTGGCGCGGAAATCGGCTACGCTTGAGGAGAACGCGATGTTGGCGGCGCGACGCCAGTTCGAGGGGAACATTCTGGGCTGGAAGACCGTGTCGTCGGAAAGACTTTTCAATTACCAGCAAAAGGCGGATGCCGTCAGTCTGAGGCGGGCCGCCTTTGACTGGAAAGCGGCGACCGGGCTATCCCTCTCGCCGGCCATGTTGCGCGCCGTCAAATCCATGATGACGGGAAAGGGCGGAAAGGACGTCAAGGAACGCCGACACTGGTTGGTTCAGGAGTTTGAGGCCAGCCTTCGCCTGGCTCTTCCGCCGCGGCATAAGACCGAGACGAAGACCTATTTTGACAACCTGAAAGGAAAATTCCGTGAGTACGAACACACGCGTTAGAAGCGGCCTTTCACTAGGGGCGCTGACCGTCCGCAGGGCAATGCGGGTGGGCTGTGTCTGTTTGCTGGCGGCTCCGGTCTGGGTTCAGGCCGACACGGCGGCGGAAGGCGTGCCCCGTATGCGGTCGGCCGAGAAAATGGAACTCGCGGTGCAGGCCGGCTTGCGCTACATCATCGGTCGGCAGAAAGCCGATGGCTCGTTCGAGTGCGAGAAATATCCCACCGCCGTGGCGGGTCTATCCTGCCTGGCCATTCTCGCGAACCGTGGCCACCGTCCTGTCCCGGAACACGAAGCCGCGCTAAAAGCCGGCATCGACTTTATACTTCTTCAACAAAATGAAAAAGGGATGGTCGGCGTCAACCTGTACGAACACGCCATCGCCACGCTGGCGGTATTGCAGAGGCTCGGGATGGTCCCTCCGGAAAGCGACCCGCGCCTGACCGCCTTCTGCCGCCGGGCTCTCGACCTGACTCTGGCGGGTCAGGCTATGTCCAAGTTGAAGCGCAATCAGGGCGGCTGGACCTATGATGCGACGGACGGGAACTCCGACCTGTCGAACACCTCGTGGCAGCTTCTGGTGCTGTACAGCGCCCGGCAGTGCGGGTTCGTGATCGATCCGGCATGCTTTCGCTCCGCGCTGGCATACATCAATCTCTGCGCGCAAAAGGATGGCTATGGCTATACGCCGCCCTACACGGAACGCAGCGGCAAGAGTCACCGCAGTCTGACGGGGGTGGCTTTGTTCCTGAAGGAAATTCTGGCTCCCGGTTCGATGGATCTTGAATCCGGAGTCGTGCGCTGGCTTACGGAGGCACAGCCGTCCTGGGGCGGCGCCCAGTACCGGGGCTACTTCTTCTGCGCATCGTTCTACATGACGCAGGGCATGTTCCAAATCGGAGGCGCCTTGTGGGAGGATTACTACAACCGTCTGGTGGCGCTACTGCTCGAACGGCAGGAAAGCGACGGGCACTGGCCGTTTCCCCCGGACAATTTAGATGAAGGCGTGAAGGCGGGTCCGGTGTATGCTACGTCGATGGCCGTACTGATGTTGTCGCAGGAAAAACAGTTCCTGCCGATCTATCAGCGGCAACGGGCGATTAACTACTAGCCGAGCACGAATGCAGGCGGGTTGAAGAAAGAAAAGGGAGCGGTATCATGCAGGCAGCAGAACGAAAGCAACGAGGTTCCCGTCCCATCCCGATCTTCGAAAAGTCCGGGAAGCGGATCAACGGCTGCGTCGGGAGAAGCGGGAGGCTCTGCCGTTGCACTTTGCCATCGAAACCTTGGATTCGGACCGGGCCGAAGGGCTGGGACTCGCCCGGAAGCAACTGCAGGAGGCGGGCGATGTGGGGGCCATTCTCCTGCGTCAGGTCGTGCGAAAAGGATCGGGCAAGGCGGCAGTCGAGGCGATCAATATCCTGCAGGAACTAGAGGATCCCAAGGCGAACCAATCAACTTAACGGCACGCTTTTGGGCGGGCCTGTCTGGTGCCCGGATTCCATCGGGGCGCTGCGGTTCGAAGGATTAACCAATCAGGTCGTCGGCAAGACTGATGGTTTCCCCGACATCACCAATAATTTTACGATGCCGATCTGGGTGTATCCGACCGCCGGTCGCCAGGCCGTGCCGGAGTCGGTTGAAGGGACTGTGGGAATAGCAGGACAACGGTACGCCATTTGGCCGGCGTCGTATTATGGTTCTCCCGGGCATGTCGGTGCCGGCCTCTCCGTCGGCACCAATGGCATCAGCGTCTTCGAGCATACGGGAAACTACATGCCTGCCCTGGCCTCCTATGACGCGGTGCTGACGAATTGGACGCATGTGGCAGTGGTCTATACCAATCGTCAGCCCAGGATCTGGGTCAACGGCGTGTTGGTCAGGACAGGATTGGTCTCCCGCATGATCGTTCATCCCGGCGATACCTTGGGCGATTCCTTCGGTTATGGGTGCTTTGCCGGGATGCTTCGGGATGCGCGTATTTATAACCGGGCGCTTTCAGACAAAGAAATTCAAGCAATGGGTATTCTAATTGAGTTGGGGCGACGATAGGAATGAACGGGAATGGGTGTCTCCACTCCCAGCTCAGACGTTGATTTGCTCCACCGGGCGCGGATGAGCAAGTGGGGGTTGGCCGGGGTTTGACCCGCCAACAGGGTTCGGAACATCCCGCCCAGTTCCTTGACGATCTCTTCCGTATCCACTTCCAATCGGGCGACCGGGAAGGGGTATCTGGCCTGGAGGCCCTTGTTGGCGTGAGCGACGACCATGAGTTGTTCCGGCACTTTAACGTGTTGTTGCGCAATCACATCGGCCACCTCGAGTGACATGACGTCATCGAGAATCAGCAGGCCATCGGGCTTCTCGGGGTAGGCCGACCAAATTCCGCGGAAGGCATCCACGCCCGAACCGGTCCAATTGGCTGGGAGATTACGGCAAACCCAGCGGTCCCGGGTTTGCGCGCCATAGGCTTGAAGCAGGCGGGTGAACGTCTTTTCCATTTCGTCATGTACGGGATGGTTGTCATGGGGCGTGGCGCCCCAGCCGATGAACGCAATGTTCCGCCGACCCGCCTTCAGCAACCGTTCAGTACCGTCGCGCACCATCGCGGTGTAGTCGGTCAGGATGTTATAGTCATATCCCCAGCCCGCCCCGACCAGCGGCACACCCGCGGCCCGGGCGCGCTCTTGGAGAGGGGGTACATCGCCCATTTCCACCGCCACGATACCGGCCACCGCGCCCCGTTCGAGGTCACGGTCAAATTCGGTCGACGGGAATGGGTGCATTTTCTCATTTGGGCGGGAGAGATTGAAAAGCGTTCGTACCGCGAAATCACCCTGCGCAAGATCCGTCGCAAGTTCCAAGGTGAGCCGGAGGGCAAAGGTGTTCAATCGTGGATGCAGACAGTCTTCCCCGCACAGTACGGCAATGTAGCGGTGTTCTTCAGGTTCACAGACATACGTCCCGCTGCCATGCCGTTGGATGACCAAGCCCTCTTTGGCCAGGGCAAACAAGGCGCGGGTGACCGTGCCGGTGCTTACCGAGAGTTTTTGCGCGAGGGTTTCAGCCGCTTCGAGCCGTTGACCGGGCTCGAAGTTTGGCAGAAGCTGACGGCGAATAATATCGGCAACCTGTTCGTGCAACGACCCCCGTTTAGGTGTCTTCAAACTCATAGTGAGGTTCATACTACGATCCCCAGCAAAAAAAGCAATAATAAAATAGTGAATAGTGAATGTTTTCTAATTGCGTTGGCGAGGTAATAAGGATAGCTTCCTTTTTTCTAAAGAGTGATGAGGAAGGGAAGAGGGATCAAATTATGATATTTGAATGTTCCGATGAACTCAAGATGAAGTATCGCACACGCAATCAGACAAGCGATCCGTCAACGTGGCATCCGCCCTTATGTGCGCTGAAAACGCCGCAGGGGGGGGTGACATTACCTCAGGGTGGCCTGTTCCGCAGTTTTTTCGCACGCAATGCCGAGTATCTTCTGAGCTCGTTTTCGGTCGACGAAATGCTCTACGCGTTCCGCTTGCGGGCGGGGCAGAAAGAGCCACCCGCCGAGCGCGATATTTTTAAACTGTTCGGTTTTTGGACCGAGGGTTTACGTGGTTCGGAGACCGGGCGCTTCCTTATGGGTGCCGCCAATACCCTCCAGTGGATTGAACACCCCGAGTTGCTCAACCGTTTGAAAGCCGTCGTGGACGGGATCGCCGAATGCCAGGAGGCTGACGGTTATGTTTTTGCCTTCGACCGCGACAAACCCAAGTACTGGGAGCAGGGTAACTATGCCCGCAATTGGTTTACCCAGGGTATGGTGGATGCCGGAGTCATCTATCCAAAGGCTCTGGAGGTTATGCGGCGCGGGCAGGATTGGTTTAACCAGTGCGACTGGTTGCCGAACCTGATCTATCTCTCGCTCGGTTTGCAGGGGCATCCCGCCAACCTGTCGATGTACTTTTCGCCGGTCGGCAAACCGGAAGATGTACAGGTTGCCGAGAAGTACTACGTGCAGGACTGGTGGCTCGATCAACTTCTGGCGCACGATCCGGCCGCCATCTGGAAGTATTCGCTCAACCGTCCGCACTGCTATGAGATTGCCGGGTTTGAAGCCTATTTCGATCACTATCTGGCCACCGGAGACCGGAAGTTTCTGGACGCCATGACGGCGGCCTTTGATTTGATGCGGGACAATTGGCAGCACATCGGCGGAGCTTGGGCCATTTGCGAAGGCAAGCCTTATCCGCCTCAATCCTACCGGCTTGATTGCACCGGGGAACTTTGCGGTTCGGTCTTCTGGATCAAGTTTTGCCAGCGCTTCCAGCGGCTGTATCCGGACGCCGAGAAGTATGTCGGCGAGATCGAGAAGTCGTTGTACAACGTGGTGTTTGCCAACCAAGCCGAGGACGGAATCCGCTACCACGCCCTGCTCGACGGGCACAAGGAAAAGCCCGCCGCCGGCAATACCTGCTGTGAGGTACATGGCACGCGGATCTATGCGGCTTTGCCTGAATATATCTACTCACTGACCGAAGCGGGGATAACGGTGAACTTGTTCGAGGCCTCCACGATTGAAGCCTTCGTGGCGGGTAAGCCAGTTCGGTTGACCCTGGAGACCTGTTTCCCGTTTGACAACGACGTGAAACTGACGGTGGCCGCCGCCAGCCGGGACGGGCAGCCAGTTCGGAGCCCTGGCTGTACCGGCGAGTGGACGTTGCGTTTGCGCGTACCGGCGTGGGCCGCGAAGGAAATGCCGGTGCGGGTGAATGGTGAAACGGTCGCCACCGGCCACCCTGGCAGTTTTCTATCCATCGCCCGGGCCTGGCGCGACGGGGATGTGATCACTTTCACCGTACCTGCGGCATTTCGGATGACGCGATATCCGGGTGAAGATACGGCGCATTGGTCGGAACGCTGGGCCTTGGAATACGGTCCGGTTCTGATGGCGTTTGTCGGCCCGCTCGAGGAGGCCGGTGAAGGCCGACGTTCGGTTATTATCCGGGTCAAGCAGGAGGATTTGATGGGGCGCCTGCAACCGATCCAAGGCCGCCCCCTGCATTTCCGGATCACCGGGCTGACAGGCTATGAAGTCATGCCTTACTGGCAGGTCGGTTACGAGTCGTTCAGCGCGGTGCCGGTGGTGAGGCCGTAACCGGTTTCAGGGATGTGTATACTCCGGAATGCAGCCAAACCTTATGAGTGCGCACCGCAGTATGCGTTTTCATCCGTTGATTTCCAATTAAAGGAGCCTCTGGAACATTGGCACATATTATGCGGATGAAAAACGAGGCTCATGCAAACCCCCTCTTGGGTATTTGCAAGGGAAAAATCATTATTAAAAGGAGTTGATCCGTGGCCAAAGTGACGTTGGAACATGTTGACAAAATCTACCCCGGCAATATCAAGGCGGTGGATGATTTTAATCTGGATATCAAGGATGGGGAATTTGTGGTTTTGGTGGGGCCGTCCGGTTGTGGAAAATCGACCACCCTGCGAATGGTGGCGGGGTTGGAGGAGATTTCCCGGGGAACCATCCGGATTGGCGAGCGGGTAGTGAACGACGTGCCGCCCAAGGATCGGGACATCGCCATGGTGTTTCAGAATTATGCCTTGTATCCGCACATGACGGTGCGGGAGAACATGGCATTCGGGTTGAAGCTCCGCAAGTTTTCGAAAAAGGAGATTGAAACGCGGGTGGCCGAGGCGGCGCGCATTTTGAACATTGAAGAGTTGTTGGAACGCCGGCCCAAGGCGTTATCCGGCGGACAGCGCCAGCGGGTGGCGGTGGGCCGGGCGATTGTGCGCAAGCCGGCGGTATTCCTGTTTGACGAGCCGCTGTCGAACCTGGATGCCAAGATGCGCGTCCAGATGCGTGTGGAAATCAGCCGACTTCACAGTCAATTGGGCACGACCATGATTTACGTGACCCATGACCAGGTTGAGGCCATGACCATGGGCCAGAGGATTGTGGTGATGAAGGGGGGGCTGGTGCAGCAGGTGGCGGATCCGATTTCGCTGTATGACCGGCCCGCCAACCGGTTTGTCGCCGGTTTCATTGGAATGCCGCCGATGAATTTTATTGAAGGGAAGATCCGGGAGGCGGCTGGAGTGGCGGTGTTCGAAGGGCCAAGCGGGATTCGCCTTGCGGTACCGGCAAAAGACAAGGCCGCCTTGGCGTCGTACCGGGATAAGCCTGTCACGTTGGGGATGCGGCCCGAGGATGTCGGATCCACCGCAGCCGGGCAACTGGCCAATGCGCCGCGAATCCGGGCGGTGGTGGAGGTGATCGAGCCGATGGGGTCGGAGTCCTACATCTATTTCCGCCTTGCCGATGTTCAATTCATCAGTCGTGTGGATGCGCACCAGCGGTTCCGGGTGGGTGATACGGCCGAGGTGGCCGTCTTCATTGACAAAGTTCATTTCTTCGATCCGACCACGGAGCAACTAATTTCATGAAATCTATGAATGCCCGGAGACCCTTACTTCTTTGGATTCCTGCCTTGGCTTTACTGGCCGCAGGGGTGGTCTTGGGTTCCGTTCCGGACAGTTCACGGATTGTGGTGACGATCAAGGACGGATACATTCCGCGCGACCCGGTGAGCTCGGCTCTGTTGCTCAAGCTGGCCAAGGAGAATCCGCAGCTTGAACTCCGGCCGTGGGGGGGGATTTCCCTGCCGGGTGGCGCGGGTCGCGCCCCCTTATTGATGTCCATCGCCGGCGGCTCGGCGCCGGACATTTATTACTGTTGGTTTCATATCATCCGCCAGGATATCAAGCAGAGCTTTCTAAGTCCGCTCAACGAATGGATCGGCACGGATCGCAACGGTGACGGACAGATTGACGACCAGGAAGCGAGTTGGGAGGGGTGGAAGAATGTTCCGCCACTTTGGCGTCAGGTGGCGACCGAAGGGGGGAAGGTGTATGGCGTTCCGTATGCCGGCACGCGATACTTTGGCCTGATCTTCCGCAAAGATCTGGTTCGTAATGCCGGACTGGATCCGGACAAGCCGCCGTTGACGTGGGCTGAGTTCTGGCGATGGTGCCAGAAGTTGACCCTTCCCAATAAACGGATTGAAGGCGCCAAATTTCAGAAGGGGCAACGGGCGTTTGCGATTCCCGATTACCCGTTCGCCTGGCTGCCGTGGATGCAGAGCGCGGGCGGCTCGCCGCTGGTTCAGGTGCGCACCTCGCCCACCACGGGAAAAGAGTATGAGTTCGCGATGCACGAGACCCGGTTTGTGACTCCGGATACCGGGGAGGATCTGGGGCGGGCACCGTCGCGCTGGCAGGCGGCCTTCGATTCGCCCGCAGGCCAGGCGGCCTGCGCCTGGTACCAGAAATTGATGGGGGCTCCCTGGTTGCGTGACCCCGAGACCGGGGAACCGGTGGATCTGACGACCGAGGATGTTTCCCGCCTGCGGGTCAAGGTGGGGGATCGGGAACTCGCCTTCAAGGAGACGGACATCATCCGGGGTGTGGCTCGCTCGATGATCGGGGATGATGCCGATTTCGGAGGAATGTTCCTGCGCGGTGAGGTGGTGGTGACGTTCAGTGATCCCGGCGGGATGGAGAGCTTTTCACGAAATAACAGCGGAGCGAATGATCTTGTCGGCATCATGCCGTTCCCGGCTATGGACGGAACGTGCAAGCCCGTGGTGCAGGGTCATAAACACTACTGGGTGATGACCGAGGCGGTGGCGCGCCGTCCGAAAGCTGAACGTGACATGGTCTGGCAATGCCTCAAAGTGCTAACGAGTGAGGAGGCGCGAGATCACGCCGTCCGCCGCAAGGCGCTGACGGGGGGCGCGATGTGGTGCGAACCGCAGGATTTGCAGCGCCTCGGCCTGACGGATTACATCAACGAGATTTCCCCGAATGCGCGGGCGTTCTATGACGGGATTGCCTCCGGCGCCTATGCCGTCCGCACCGAACCGTACGCGGGTTTCTGGGGGGCGGCGGCGGATGTGTTGCACCGGCGGGTGGTGAGTGTGCTGCTTTCGCCGACGGGCCGGGACTTCGATTACCGCGATGAACTCAAGAAGGTCACGCTCGACGCCAACACGGGGTTGATGTTCGAGTTGCCCAAGACCGAATTGGACAAGCGCCGCCCCTTGGCGCGTGTGCTGTTCGGAATCGGGGCCATCGTGTTCATCGTTTGCGGGGCTCTGATCATCCAGGAACGGCGGATGGCGGCCAAACAGACGGGGAGCAGTGGCGTCAAGGCGAGGGGCTTCATGCCGTTGGTGCTATTGGCGCCCGCGCTGGTCTCGATCGCGGTATGGAGCTACTATCCGCTGATCAAGGGCGCACTCATGGCCTTTCAGGACTACCGGCTCGCGGGCGGCTCCACCTGGCTCGGGCTCGATAACTTCATTGCGGTCGCCACCGATCCCAATTTCTGGCTTTATCTCCGCCGCACGGTCAAGTTTGTGGCCATCACCCTGGGCCTGGGCTTCATTGTCCCCGTCCTGCTGGCTTTCCTCCTGACCGAAATCCCGCGGGGAAAAGTGTTCTTCAGGACGCTGTTCTTTTTACCACAGATGACCTCCGGGCTGGTGATCGCCCTGATGTGGAAGATGATGTATGATCCCACTGCCAGCGGTATTTTCAACCAGATGTTGCAGGCCATCGGGATCAATCCCCAGGCCTGGTTGCAGGATCCGTTCTGGGCCATGGCGTGCTGTATCCTGCCCGGAGTCTGGGCGGGTGCCGGCATGGGGAGCTTGATCTATATCGCCGCGCTGGGCTCTTTCCCGGCGGATTACTATGAGGCAGCGGCCATTGACGGGGCCGGGTTTTGGAAACGCTTCCGTCATATTGCCCTGCCGCAACTCCTGCCGCTGATGATCATCAACTTTGTCGGGGCGTTCATCGGCGCTTTCCAGGGCATGGGTTCGATCTTCCTGCTGACCTTCGGCGGGCCCGGAAACGAGACGATGGTGCTGAGCCTGGCGATTTGGCAGGAGGCCTACAACAACCTGCGATTCAGTACCGCGACCACCATGGGCTGGTTCCTGGGCGTCGGGCTGATCGGCTTCACCTACCTGCAGATTCGCTTTCTGCGCCGGGTGGAATTCAGAAAAGCGGAGGGCAACTAAGATGTCGATTATTCTTCCCTGCGAACGAAGGACACTCAAGTCGCGCCTGCTCATTGGGCTTATGTATCTGTTACTCGTGCTGGGCGGCGCGACGATGATCTACCCATTCCTGATCACGGTGTCGTCCTCCCTCACCAATAAATTCGAGTACAACCGGTTCCGGGCGTGGCCGCGTTCAGTGGGTGATCGATCCGAGCGCTTTGTCCGTAGTCTGGTGTTGTATTTCTACGACTATCCCTCGTCGTTGGTGTTCCCGGATCGATCCCCAACCTGGGCCTCTTGGACCAGCGTGGGAGAGAGCCCCGCGCTGGTTCAGAAATTTGCGGCGCCGTTCCTGGCGGTTGAAAAGGATCAGGCCAAACTGGCCCGCTGGCGGCTGGCGGCGGCGGATTTTGCCCTGTTCAACCTCGAGTACGACATTCGAAACACCACCTGTAACTACGACGCCCGGGATCTCGCCGGGTTTCTACAGGGGCGTTATGAACGTCTCGACTTGAAACAACATCCCGAGGCGGGAGCCTGCTCCAGAGCCGAACGGAGGGATCGTGCCATCAAGGAACTGCGCGCCGACTGGGAGATTCCCTTTCCCAGTTTTTTTGATATCGATTTTGTCGATGAGCGGGCTTATCCGATGCACCACCTCTCTTGGGATTACCCGCAAACCGCCCAGGCCCGGCTCTATCTGGAGTTCAAGGATGCCTACCGGTGCATGGAGTTCCGGCCCGGCGCCGAGCGGCAGTGGCGTGCCTTTGCGAAACAGAGGGGGGTGTCCCTTGACTCCGTTTCGGGTTGGCCCGTCCCACGTAACAGCCCGCAGTGGTCGTTGTTTTGCGAGTTTGTTGCCGCCACTGCCCCGGCCAGCCCGACCTTGCCCTTTCTACTCAAGGATTATTGGCTTAAGTTTCTTGACCGGCCCGAGTCAAAGAAGAGCCTCGGTCTGGATCCTGCGGCGACGTTCATGATTGCCGATTACAACCGTTTGTTCGGCGGAACATACGCGAACCTGACCGCGATTCCGTTTCCCCTGCCAGCGGGCGGCGAGGGAAGATTGCGTCAGATGTGGGACGAATTTGTCGTACAGGCTTATCCCCGACGACTGATGACCGTCAAGGTGACGCCGGAACTGGAAACCCGCTACCAGGCGTCCCTGCGCGAGACTTACCGGACCATTGCCGCCTATAACACGCTCTCCGACACAACACACCCGGATTTTACCGCACTCCGGTTGCTGCCCTATGAGAACAGTGCCGATTGGCGGAAATTTGCCGGAACACTGGCTTCCGGAGATTTCGAACTGCGTTCGGCGGAAGGGGATTACCAGGCGTTTCTACTTAAGAAATACGGTTCGCTGGAGGCTATCAACCGGACGTACGGCTGGACTTTGGGACGCATTGAAGAGGCGTTTCCGCCGGTAGCTCAGGCCATGGCGGTCACGTTCTTTCAGAATGAATGGCGGTATTTCCTGCACGATCTCGGCAAGAACTACGTGGCGGTGTTCGACTTCATGGCGGTGCGGGGACGCGCCTTCGTTACCACCACCATTTATATCATGATCGTCATGTTGCTCTCGCTGACCATCAATCCGTTGGCGGCTTATGCATTGTCGCGGTTCAAATTGCGCTGGACGGAGCAGATCTTGTTGTTCCTGCTCGCCACGATGGCATTTCCCGGCGCCGTTACGGCGATTCCGAGTTTTCTCCTGCTAAGAGATTTGCACCTCCTAAACACCTTCTATGCCCTTTTCCTGCCCGGGGTCGCAAACGGGATGGCGATTTTCATCCTTAAGTGTTTCTTTGACGGCCTGCCGCGCGAATTGTATGAGGCGGCGACGATCGACGGCGCCCGGGAATGGCAGATATTCCTGAATAT
Organism: uncultured Verrucomicrobiota bacterium; assembly: GCA_964404035.1. Classification (GTDB taxonomy): domain Bacteria; phylum Verrucomicrobiota; class Kiritimatiellia; order CAIKKV01; family CAITUY01; genus CAMBRF01. The sequence goes on from CAYOIT010000027.1 coordinate 21,438, forward strand.
TTCCCTGCCCATGATCACACCCATTCTGGCGGTCAACGCCCTGAATGCCTTCATCGCCGCCTACAACAGTTGGGAATGGGCGTTGCTGGTTTGCCAGAAGGAGTCCTACTGGACGATTGCCGTCTGGCTGTATCAACTGTCCCAGACTGCGACGGCGGAGCCTTGGATGGTGATGGCCGCCTTTGTGGCCGCATCGCTTCCAGTCGCGCTGATCTTTATCGGCTGCCAGAAAATCATTTTGCGCGGAATTGTTATTCCCGCCATGAAGTAGATTCGCTTAGGAAAATTAAATTGGAGAACGGACAATGATTAATTTGCAGGAAAATGGACTTTGTTTTGTTGATGCGGATGCCAATATGGGCGTGAAGGATTTTGGACTTCGTCTGACGGTGGCGGGGAAAAATGTGGTGGTCCGTTATAAGGCGGCGACGGAAGCCGGTGGCGCGGTGACGGCTGAAGCTGAAGTTGGGACTGGGCTTACCGTGCAGACCACGGCAACGCCGGTTGCTGGGTTGCGCGCCGTGGTGTTGCAACACCGGCTTGCCAACGCCTCCAAACAGCCCGTTTGGATCAGTGAGGCGGCCACGGGACAATTTGTCCTGTCCGCAGCCGTGTTGCATGGAAAAGGAAGCTGGTTGGGCTGGGATTTGCGTTGCTGTCATACTGATCATGTGCGCACGGAACATTATCCGCACTGCCAGATGGAATATCCCTATCTGCGGATGTTGCCGACCGAGACGGTTCGGCTGGGCCGGGGCGAGGATCAGGCCTTTCCGGCCTTTTTCATCAAGGATCTTCAAGGGAAACAGGGCATTGTTTTTGCGGCGGCTTCGCAAGCGCTGAACTATACGACATTTGAACTGCGCAAGGGAGGCATGGTCAACACCGGCATCTTTGACCAGTTCGCCATTCAACACGATCCAGGCCAAAGCGGCGGGTTCGAAGTGCCGGCGGGCGGGGAGTTGTCATTGGACGGGATCTATATCCAGCTCACCGGCGACATCGCGGTTGATGACGCCTATGCGGACTATATTGACTTCCTGGCCAAACGCTTCACGTTCCGCGGGCCGAAGACGCCGATTCTGCGAGAGGCTTTTCATTGCACCTGGAACTACGGTGTGTTTGCCGACCAGACCGAGGCCTCGCTCATGCCGACGGCGCGGTTCATTGCCAATCACTTCCCGAACCTGAAGTGGTTCCTGATGGATGCCGGTTATCTCGCGGGAGATATCGGCACAACCTTCCTGGATCGCTTCTATCCCGACCCCAATCAGCACGTTTGCGCCGAGAAATGGCCTCGCGGCATTCGCTGTTACACCGACGAACTGCGGAAGTTGGGACTGCGGCCTGGCATCTGGTGGTCGCCGACGGTCACGGTTCCCTCGCAACTGCACACGGATCATCCGGATTGGTTTCTGCGGAACGCCGATGGCTCGCTCTACCTGATTGGCCAAACCAATGCTTTCCTGGATTACAGCAATCCCGAGGCGCTGGCCTTCCTGGACCGCACCCTGTCGGTCATATTCGGCGAGTGGGGCATGGATGCCTGCAAGATGGATTTCTGGAGCCAGATTGTGGAAGATCGCCATATCCGGTTGCGGAATCCACAGTTGACCTCGGTGCAGGTGCGGACGCGTTTCTTTGAGACGATCCGCAAGCACTTGCCGGCGGATGGTATTTTCATGACGTGTGTGGCCACCAGCATGGGAAATCCCTTCGTTGGTCAGCATGCCGACACCTATCGCAACACCATTGACGTGGGGATTGGCAAGTGGGACGAGCAGGTGCGCAACTGCATCTGGTCCTTGCCCACCCTGGGATTTGAGGGTCGCAAGACCTTCCTGCTCAACAACGACAGCGTCGGCATTATGGCGGAGTATCCGGACAACGAAAACTTCTTCCGGTTTACCTGGAGTTTCATGAACATGGGACTCATCGAGACCGGCGGTCGCATGGAGACCTGGCCGGTGCCGTTCGTGAAGGCCATGCGCAAGCTGACGGATCGGTGTGACCGCGGCTATCGCGTGCATTGTCCAGACGACCGCGCTTTCACCGGGGTGCCGCTACCCGAGGTGCTGTTCGTGGACTATCCCTCCGACAGCCCTACGGCCAAGGCGGGGATTCGTCAATCTCTGGCGCTGTTCAACTGGAATGATGAGCCGCAAGTGATTTCGGTGCTTCGTAAGCGCCTGGGTCACACGGCTCCGGTCAAGGGTGAAAACTTCTGGACCGGGGAGCGGGAGACGTTTGACGGCGAGTTCATCACCAAGCGTCTGGAGGGGCGTTCGGCGGTGTTGTTTGATGTGGGCAACACCCTGTGATGATGATCAGCCTGATTATCAGCAGCCGACAATGAAAGACGATGACGCCCATGAAGCATAAATTGACGACAGGACTGTTGTTGTTGACGCTGGCGGCAGCCGCGTTGAGTGCGCCGGCAGGCGAGGCGGACTCCAAGCGGATTCTGCGGATACCCAAGATGGTCAGGCCGCCGGTTCTCGACGGCACGATCAACGAGCAGGAATGGGTCGGCGCCAGCGCGTTCACCGGTTTTTCCCCGCTCGCCGAACGGGATCAGTATCCCGCGGACATGAAACGCATCGTCTATCTCGGCTACGACGACAAGAACCTCTACCTGGCCATGCATTACACGGTGCCCCAGGGGATGCCCATCTCCGCCACGACGAAGAACCAGTTTGACCGTGACAACGAGAACAGGCTCATCTTCAGCGACCATCTGGAAATCCAGATTTCGCCGCAGACTCTTGACCGCGGCCGCGTCAACCAGGCGGGAGTTGGTTTCTACAAGATCATCGTCAACCCGTACGACGTATTTTCCGACTACTGGTACAACAACGGAACGCCGGGAAACGAGGCGGCCTGGTCCTCCGGCGCAACGGTCAAATCCCGGGTTGACAAGGACGTCTGGCAGCTCGAGATGGCCATTCCCATCACGGGAACCATGAAAGGCTTGGACGGCAATATGATCAGCAATGCGGACGGGCTCGAACTGGTCATGCAATTGGCTCCGGCGAACTTTTGCATCGGGTACGGGTTCGGAAGTTGGGTATCCGGCGGCTGGGACAAGTTCTACCAGGTGACGCTCGATCCGCTGGCGCCAGCGATGCAGTTTTTGGGCACAGGCGAGCTGATCCAGGGCGGTCTTGACCTGAGCGTCCGGATGCGAGGCCAGAAAGGGCAGAAGGCCCGGGTCGGGGTCACCGTTTTCGATACCGGCAACCAGGCTGTTTTCCAGGATGCAAAGACGCTTGCGCTAAGTTCCGACGCCTGGCGCACCGCCGAGTTCAGGAAATCCACGCTCGATGTCGCCCCCTACGAGGAGGCGCTGCGGGGGAAACGCAACTGGCTTATACTCAGGGTGGAAGCTGACGGTAAGATGGTCTACACTGCAGATCTGCCATTCGTCAGGCACACCCCGGAATCGCTGGCGGAGACCTATGGTTTCTTCGTCAGCGGCCTGCAGAAAGCCGGTGCCGAGGAATGGAAGTCCCGGCTGACGGCGAGCGATCCGGCCACCTGGAAACCGGTACCCAATCAGGCTGCCGCGCCGATCAGCGGCGTGACGCTGGACGACGCGGGAGTCTTTAAGCCGGTGATGTCGAACAACACCGCTTATCTTCTGAATTCCTTTTCGGTGAACCACATGCTCGTGCCGTTTCGTGCGCGAGCCGGTCAACCCCAGCCGCCCGACGCCATGGACAAGCCGCAGGTCGGATTCTGGGAGACCGAACTCAGGGGATCCGGCGCCGGTCGATTCCTCATGGGTGCCGGCAACACCCTGCGCTGGAGCGACAACCCGGAATTGCGGCGGCGGCTCAATGAACTGATCGACGGCATTGAAGCCTGTCGCGGAACCAACGGCTACATCCTGCCCTATCCGCCGGACAAACCGGTCAGCGAGGAGCCCAACTACGCCAGGGCCTGGCTCACGCACGGGCTGATTGATGCGGCCATTGCAGGCAATCCGAAGGCCTATGGTCTGCTGCGCGGCCACGCCGACTGGTTCAACCAATGGGACCTGCTGCCCAGATTACTCTATTTCAGCAACAACAATCATCAAGGCCATATCGCCAGCACGCGGACGTACCTTTCGCCCGTCGGCAAGCCGGAGGATTTGCAGGTGGCTGAAAAATACTATGTGTGCGACTGGTGGCTGGACCAGTTGGCGGCGCGAGAGGAGAGGGCGGTTTGGAAGTATCCACTGATGAATCCGCACAGTTATCTGATCACCAGTTTCGAGGCCTACCTTGACCATTACCGGGCCACGGGCGACAAGAAGTATCTGGACGCCATGTTGGGCGCCTGGGATCTTATCCACGACAAATGGGAGCATGTGGGCGGCGCCATGGCCATCTGCGAGGGCAGACTGTACAAGCCAGGCTCCTGCTTCATCACCCGGACTTGCACGGGAGAGACCTGCGGCAGCGTGTTCTGGATCAAGTTCAACCAGCGCCTGCATCAGCTCTTTCCGGCGGAAGAAAAATACGTCGGCGAGATCGAGAAATCCATCTACAACGTCTCCCTCGCCAATCAGGCCGGGAATGGCGGCATCCGCTATCATGCACGCCTCCAGGGAAACAAGGAACGCGGCGATCTCTGCAACACATGCTGCGAAGGCCAGGGCACGCGGCTGTTGGGTTCGCTACCCGAATACATCTACTCGATTTCCGCCGACGGCCTCTACGTCAACCTCTACGAGCCGTCCAGCATACAGTGGCAACACGCTGGTAAGTCCCTTGGCCTGACCCTGCGGGGCGCATTCCCTTTCAAGCCGGATGTCGCCATCACCGTCACCACCCCGTCGCCGACCGCGATGGCATTGCGGATACGCGTTCCGGCTTGGGCGGCGGCAGACATGCCGATCTCCGTCAATGGCGCCCCGGCGACCGTGGGCAAGCCCGGCGCCTACGCCATCCTGAATCGCACTTGGAATGCCGGCGACACGATCACGTTCACGCTGCCGATGGATTTCAGGGTCACGCGCTACAGGGGTGCGGACCAGATTTCCGGTCATGAGCGTGGCGCCATCGAGTACGGACCGATCCTGCTGGCCGCCGTCGGGCCCCAGAGCGAAGAGCTGCCCGTCCAGCTTGCCCATGACCCGACAAAGCCGCGCGACTGGCTGACGCGCCAGCCGGACCGACCGTTGCGTTTCGCGGTGGTCGGCGACCCGGAGCGGTTTCTGGAGCCGTACTGGCTGACTGAAGCGCCGGGCTTTACCTGTTTTCCGATTCTGGATCCGGTGGGCATACGGGGCGCGGAATCATTTCTGACTGACACGACGGTGGTGATGGCTTCGTACCGTGTTCCAGCGGCCGAGATCCGCTACACCATCGACGGGAGCGAACCCACCGCCGGGTCACTGCGGTATGCCGCGCCGTTCCGGATCGAACGGACGACAACCGTGAAAGCCGCGGCCTTCGTCGGGGGGCAACCGGTAGCTTCCGCCACGCGCGCGGTTTTCAACAAGGTCCCATGCCTCCCGCCAACCATCCGCCCCTCGCAGGACGGGAAAAAGCTCGAAATTGTGGCGGCGCTGTCCTTCCCCCAGGGCGAGATCCACTATACGGTTGACGGCAGCGACCCCACGACCCCGTCGCCCCGGTATGCCGGCCCCCTTGACATGCCTGCGGCGAGGACAATCGTCAAAGCCAAGGCCATTGCGGCCGGCGGGATCGGGAGCACCACGTTCACCTACGTGGTCGATGGCGTCAATCCGCCGCTTCCCGACATTTGCCTCTCCGACCTCAACCCCGTGAGGGCCACCGCCTGGCTGGGCGCCGTAAAGAAGGATTGCAACTCCGCCGGACAGCCACTGGAACACCTTGGACGGAAGTACCAGAAAGGTATGGGCGTCTATGCCGAGTCGGAACTGGTTTACAAGATAAAACCTGGCTACGAGCGGTTTGTGGCGATGGCGGCCGTGGATGCGGCCGCGCGGAAATTGGGGAGCGTCATCTACGAAGTCTACGTCGATGAGCAACTCGTCGGCCGGACGGCGCTGTTGCGCGGCTCTCAACCGGGTTGGCTTTTCGATCTGCCGCTCCCAGCCGGCGCCCGTCAGCTCCGACTCGTCGTGACCGATGCGGGCGATGGCAACGACAACGATCAGGCCGATTGGCTCAACGCGGGCTTTGTCAGCCGCAAGAAATAGGGAGCACGAAATTGAGAGAAAGACCGATGAATGCTCTGTCGACAGCGGTAGCCGCAATGCTGATCCTGGCCACGTCATCCTGGGCCGCGCCGACCGATCCGGCGGACATTCCCAAACTGCGCGTGCCGAAGCTCAAGACGCCGCCGACCATTGACGGCACACTCACGCCCGGCGAATGGCAGGGCGCGGCAGGTATCTCAGCGCTGGTGGTCGCGGGCGGCGCCTCGTCCACCATTGCGGCGCCGAACCAGCAGGTCTCATTCTACATGGGGTATGACGACAAGTACCTGTACCTGGCGATGCGTTCCCCGCACAAGGGCGGCGCCTATCCCCAGGCGCGCTGCAAAACCGCCGACGATATGGCTGTGCTTTTCGAGGATCACATTGAGTTCCAGATCAATAAGAACACCCGGGCCCAGGCCAATACGAACGGTTTCGGGTTCTACAAGATGATGGTCAACCCGCGCGGGGCCATGATTGATCAATGGATCAACAGCGGCATCGTGGGGGCGGAAGACCTCTGGAGCACCGGCGGCAAGATCAAGTGTAGCGTCACGCCCACCTATTGGGATCTGGAGATGTCGGTTGAGTTGGCGCAGATGAAGCTGGAAAAGATCGACGGCCGCTCGCTGGTGATGTGGCTGGCGCGCAGCGACTCCTGTGCCGGCGCCAACTTTTTGACCTGGGGGCCGGGCTTCTACATGGGCTGGGACACCATGCCGGAAGTCACGTTCGATCCCGCCGCCCCGGCGGTGCAACTGGCGGATGTCGGCAACATCATGGACGGTAGCCCTGAGGTGATCTTCAACCTGAGCGATGCCACGGCTAAAGCCCATCGACTGGCTGGCTCATTGAAGATCATCAACAAGGCCGGCCAGACCGTTTGTGACGAGAAAGCAACCGTTAAACTGGCGGCCAACGGGCAGGCCGTCCTGCGGCTGGCCAAGACGGGTATGCCGATCGATGAGACCGGCAATACCGTCTTCCTTGAAGTGCGCGAAGGCGACACGGTTCTCTATTACAACAAGATGCCGCTGGCCCGAATGACCGAAACCTACCGTACGAACAGCCTCGCCCCCTGGCTCAAAAACCATACCCTGCCCACGGCGGACTGGTACCGGGAGGTCGCCAGCCTTCCCGGCGAAGGGCTCACCGCCTGTAGCGTGGATCTGACGGAATCCTTTGGTGTCCGGGAACAAGTGCAGAAGGCTGACCGGTGTCAGGTGGAGATTCTGAACGCGAAGGGAAACTCCCTGGCCAAAGACTGGATTGTCATGGTCGACGGAGCGGGTTCAAAAGCGCTCCCAACGGGCGTGCTCCCGGAGGGCGACTACACGGCACGCTTCACGCTTTTCGAGGGGAACACGATGATCGAGGAAAAGGCGGTGGCCTTTGTTCAGAAGTTGATCCCTTGGGCGACCAAACGTTCCGTAATCAGCGACCAGGTGCGGTTTTCCCATCCGGTGGTGCTCGTGCCGCACTTCGCCGCCGAGCCAAAGCTTGCCGGGATACTCGACGCCCCGGAGTGGGCTGGCGCGGCCGTATTCACCGCGGCGGCGGACAGGCCGGTCGCCACGAACACAGTCCTGCCAGCCGGCCGAGCGGTGACCTGGTCGTTTGGTGACACTGACAGTGGACTGAGTATCGCCATGCGCACCCCGCTCCCGTCGGCCGCCGGGGAAGCCCTCGCCGATGAACAGGCGGTCATTGAGGTCGGAATAATTGATCGCACGAAGGCGAGCGCGCCGCCGGCAACCTTCTACCGGGCCGCCGTCACGGCCCAGGGCAAAGGCATCCCACTGACACCCGGTCAGGGAGAATCGTGGAAGCCGCTCGATTTCCAGTTCAGCTCCCGCGTCACCAACGGCGTGTGGGAATTGGCGGGGACGCTGGGGCAACCGTGCGCCCCCGGCAACGTGTTGACGTTCAGACTGGAAAGGGTGAATGCGCGCACTGGAAGCAATGGCTCCACCTGGGTCACCGCGTGCGGCTTGGACTGGGGAAACCTGGCTGCCACCGCGTTCGATGCGCCAACCCCGTTGCCGCCCTTTGCCAAACTCAGCGAGGCGGTGGCCGGACAATGGGGCGAGGGCCTGCTGAGAGGATCGTCCGCGAGGGCCGTCGGCGCAGGTTGGCCGCTGGGGCATCTCGATCCGGCGCGCGGCGTGGCGGATCCGTCCCCGCCGGTGGCTCCGATGGCGTTGCGCCTGGAGCGGCGGCGGCCCATCATCCCCGTCTACACGGTGATCGAAAGGCGCAGTGGCGACCTGTTCAAAGTCAATGAATACGATCTCAATCTTCCGTCCGGGCATGACCGCAACGGCGTCGCGATTGCGGCGGAAGGGGATCCGAATGCCACGTACACGCTGTTGGTTGATTTCGGGTTGAATTTCCCGGGTACGTTCGAATTCGAGGCCAATCCGCCCAAGGGTGTGGAGGTCATCATCGAGACCGGCGAGGCGATGCATCCGACACGCACCTACCGGACCACGGTGCAGGCCGATGGCTCGAACCAGGTGTTCCGTCCGGCGATCACGCAGGCAGGCTGGACCAGCCTGAGGTTTGCGTGGATTCATTTCCGCAGTGTCCGGGATCGCAGTTTCCAAGTCCGCCGTCTGCACGGTCTGTACCAGCATTTCCAGAGTCCGTACCTTGGCGATTTTGCCTGCTCGGACGAAACGCTGACGCGGGTGTGGGAATTGTGCGCCTACTCGGCCCGTACCGCCATGGCTCAACCGCTCGGCAACGATCCCACGCCCAAAACCATTCTGCAGACACTGACCATCGACCGTTGCGACCGCTCACCGTGGGCGGGGGATTCCCGTTCGATCCAGGCCACCGTCGGCTATCTTTTCGGCCAGTACCCTCTGATCCAGTTGACCATTGAACGGCTTCTGCCCACGGGGACGCGGCCGATTCCCGATCTGCAGGGCATTCCCCCCTATACCCTCGATTGGGGGCTGGGCTTGTTTGATTACTACCGGCTCAGCGGTGACCGGGCGTATTTTCTGAAACGGTTGCCGGATCTGGTGGCAATCCTTGAAAAATACGATGGCCCGGTGCCGGTGCCGGGGGGCTACGGCCTGTTCTTCGACTGGGATAAGCGCGTGATTCCCGCCACGCAGGAAAACCGCCCCGAGTTGGAGGCCTGCTTCACGGCCAAGTACGTCCAGTACGGCCGCGAACTGGCCTGGGCGGCGGAACAGGCAGGCGAGAACGCGACCGCGGCGAAGGCGGCCGCCGTGGCGAACCGGCACGAGTCCGAGTGGCGCAAGGCCCAGCCAGATTGGGCGAAAAAGTATGCCCTGCACGCGATCAGCAATCTCATCCTCGGCGGTCTGCTCAAGCCGGACGAGTACGCGGCGGCTTTTGCGCGTGCCTACCCGGATCGCAACCGCTGGACGACTTCGCCGTTCTTCACGGCGTATGTGCTCTCCGCCCTAGCCCAAATGGGACGGCATGCCGAGGCGCTGGATCTGGCGCGCGACTACTGGGGCGGCATGATCGCCGTCGGCGCCACGACCGTGTGGGAGGAGTGGGATCCTAAGTGGCGCCTGCCGGTCAATGCGCAACCGCCTCAATTCAGCCGGCCCCTGGCCTGGGGTGGATTGAGTTTGAACCAGCCGGTCGGCACGACGCCCGCCCGTTGGTTGATCGAAGAGATTCTGGGGGTCAAGCCAACAGCCCCGGGTTTCCGGCTTGTGCGGGTGAGACCCAATACGGCCGGATTGGAATGGGCAAAGGGCAGCGTTGCCACGCCGATGGGGGCGATGAACGTGGAGTGGAAAAGGGTCGGCCAGAACGTGGAGTTGTCGAGCGTGATTCCCTCAGGAATTGAAGCCGCGGAATTCGTCATGCCGAAGGAAAGCCGTTGCGTGGTGAATGGCCGGGAACTGGCGCCGACGCCAGCAAAGGATGGAATAATCATCTATCGTTTCGCAAGTGTTAAGGGAGAATGAATGTTTACCAAAGGAACAGCTCAATGAATGCATCCGACTATTCTGCGCCTGTCAGTCTGCGTACCAATGCCCTTGAGAATCCTCTGGGGATCGACGATCTCCAGCCTGTGCTCTCCTGGGTGAACCCCTGGAAGGCGCGGGGCGCGATGCAAACCGCCGTGCGCATCGTCGCGGCGCTCTCGCCGGAGGCGCTGGCACGGAACCACTTTGCCTGGGATTCCGGGAAGATTCCCTTTGACGGCCCGGCGATCCCTTACGGCGGCGGCGCTCTCGCCGGCCGAATGCGCCTATATTGGAAAGTGCAGACTTGGAATGAGCAGGATCGGGTAACGGATTGGAGTGAACCGGCGTTCTTTGAACTGGGGCTGTTGCAGGGTTCGGAATGGAAAGGGCCCTGGCTGGGAACCCAGGGAACCACGTGTCCCCTCTTCCGGTGTCCGTTCAAACTCTGGCAACCCCGCAAGCAGGTCATTCGTGCCCGATTCTACGGGAGCGGGCTTGGCTACTATGAGGCGCGGCTGAACGGGGTGAAACTCGGCACCCAAGTGCTGGCGCCGGAATATACCGACTACAGCAAGCGCGTGACTTACCAGACCTTTGACATTACCGCCTCCATGACATCAGGCGAGAATGTGCTGGGCATGATTGTAGCCGGGGGTTGGTTTGAGCGGTTCCAATACGGGGCGCCCCAGTACCGGTGCCAGGTCGAGGTCGAATACACCGACGGTACGCGCCAGGTCATCGGCACGGCCGCAGCGGAATGGCGAACCGCTACCGGACCGTGGCGCGAGGCGGATCCCTTCAATGGTGAAAGTTACGATGCCCGGCTTGAACGGCCAGGCTGGGATCAGCCCGGCTATGACGAGGCCGGCGACTGGGGCTCGGTCATTCCGCAGCACGGCCAGGCCGGTGGCAAGATGGTCGGCCAGAAGAATGAACCGATCCGCATCACGCAGGAACTTTTACCCGTCGCCATACGGAAATTGCCCGGCGGTGCGCAGGTGGTGGACTTTGGTCAGAATTTTGCGGGCTGGGCGCGGCTGTCGGTCCGGGGACCGGCGGGGACGATGATCCGGATGAAATTCGGCGAGGAAGTGAATGCGGACGGCTCGGTGTTCCAGGCCAACTTGCGTAGCGCCCATGCCACGGATCGCTACACGCTGAAGGGAAAGGGGACGGAGGTCTGGGAGCCGCGCTTTACCTATCACGGCTTCCGCTATGTGCAGGTCGAGGGCGAGCCGAGGCTGCCCGCCGGGTGGCGCGTGACGGGACAGGTCGTCCACTCGGACATTCCGCGCCGGGGCAAGTTCGAGTGCTCGGATGACCGGTTGACGCGGTTGAGCCTGAATGTTGACTGGACCTTGCGCAGCAACATGCTGAGCGTCTTCACCGATTGTCCCCAGCGCGACGAGCGCCAGGGCTGGCTTGGTGACGCGCAGCTCACTGCCGAGACGGTGTTGCACCATCTGAATCCGGCGGCCTTTTACCATAAGTGGATGGACGATATTCAGGATATCCAGACGGAGGCCGGCAACCGGTGGTCGCCCGTTGCTCCGCCCTGGTATGCGAATGGCTATTGTGCGACCCAGGATCAGGCATTTCAGGCGGACTTCGTGTGGACCTCGGCCGGAACCCTGATTCCCTGGTTGATGTGGCTGTACCACGGCGACCGCCGGATCGTCGAAACATCCTTCCCGATGATCGAAAAGCATATCGACTGGGTGATGGCCCAGCCCGAGGCGCCTTTGGCTCCGTTTACCCAATTTGGAGATTGGCTGTTCATTGGACATGGCACGAGCTTGTGTCCAACAGATCGCGTACTTCTCTCGAGCGCGTTCTTTTTGAAACAACTGCAATGCGCCGCCGCGCTGACCAATCAGTGGCCTCTGGGGTGGGAGCATAAGCGAACCCGGTTCGAGCGGATCGCCGACGAGCTCAAGACCGCGTTGCGTGAGCGGTTCTATAACGCCGCCGAAGGGACGTTTGGCAGTCAGACCGCCGATGCGCTGGCGCTCGTGTTCGGCTTTGCGCCGGTCGGTGAACGGAGCCGTGTTCTGGCTCATCTTGTTGACGATGTTACCGTCCGTTGTCAGGGGCACCTCGCTTCCGGCATTGTCGGCACGAAGTATGTGCTGGAGGCGCTGAGTGAGGAAGGGCGCGCGGACCTTGCCTTTAAGGTGGTTACGGTCGAAGGCTACCCCGGTTGGATGGATATGCTCAAACACGGCGCCACCACGATTACCGAGCGCTGGAATTATGAGGGCGATCTCGGGATGAATTCGCATAATCACCCGGTCTTTGGTGTCGTCAGCGGCTGGATGTACCGGTGGCTGGCGGGCATTCGCATCGATCCCGAGAAGTTCGGCTACCGGCATTTCGTTGTGGCTCCGGAGACGCCTGAGGGTTTGGACTGGGCGGCGGGGTCGCTGGAAACGGTTCGCGGAATGGCGTCGGTTCGGTGGACGCGCGGGCACCGGGGTTTCAAACTTGACCTGCAGGTTCCGCCATCGAGCGAGGCCACGGTGTTGTTCCCTGGAAGTGAATCGCCTGATGTCATTATTTTGGAGGACGGAAAACCGTTGGCCGCCAGCCCATTCGTGACGCCTGGCCCGCGCGATCCCCTCACCGGTCGGGCGACCGCCCGGGTTCAGAGCGGCAGTTACCGGTTCGGAGTGAAAAACGGAACATGAACACAACAGGAACAGGCTGGCCGCTGGGAACTCTCGATCCGGCACGTCACGTCACCACGCCCTCTCCGCCGCTCGCCGAGCTGAGATTGGAGCAAACTCCCATCATCCCGGTTTACACGTCGACCGAAAATCGTGGAGACCCTTTTGCTGTCAACAATTACGAAAACTTTAGGACGAGCCGCCAGCCTCTAGGGCTTGGGATCGATATGGGGCAGGGGCGTCCGGATACCACTCTTTTTGTGGATTTTGGCCTGAACTTTCCGGGAACCTTCGAGTTCGATGCCAACCCGCCGGCGGGCACCGAGGTGGTGATCGAGACCGGCGAGGCGTTGCAGCCGACCCGCACCTACCGCACGACGGTCCAGGCCAATGGCTCGAACCAGGTGTTCCGGCCCGCGATTGCGCAGGCGGGATGGACCAGCCTGAGATATGCGTGGATTCATTTCCGCAACTTCAAGGAGCGCGGGTTTTATGTCCGCCGCCTGCACGGCATATACCAGCATTACCAGTGCCCCTACGTCGGCGACTTTGCGTGTTCCGACGAGACCCTCTCGCGGGTCTGGGAGTTGTGCGCCTACTCGGCCCACTCGGTTATGGGACAGCCGGTCGGCAACGAACCGACCCCGCAGCCCGTCTTGCAGGTTCTGACGCTCGACCGGGTTGACCGGGCGCCATGGGCGGGTGATTCGCGCGCCATCCAGGCCACGGTCGGCTATGTATTTGGCCAATATCCTTTGCTTCAAGCCGCCATCGAGCGGTTGCTGCCAACAGGGACGCGGCCGATTCCCGATCTGCAGGGCATTCCCCCGTATACCCTCGATTGGGGGCTGGGCTTGGTCGATTACTACCGGCTCAGCGGTGACCGGGAGTATTTTCTGAAACGGTTGCCGGATTTGTTGGCCATCCTTGAAAAATACGATGGCCCGGTGCCGACGCCGGGGGGCTACGGCCTGTTCTTCGACTGGGATCGGCGGGTGATCCCCGCCACGCCGGAGAACCGGCCGGAATTGGAAACGTGTTTCACGGCCAAGTATGTCCAGTTCGGACGTGAATTGGCGTGGGCTGCCGGACAGGCGGGGGAGCAACAGGTGGTGGCGAAGGCATCGTCCGTCGCAGACCGGCACGAATCCGAATGGCGCAAGACGCATCACGACTGGGCGAAAAAGCACGGGCTGCATGCGATCAGCAATCTGGTTCTCGGCAATGTGCTCAAGCCGGACGAGTATGCTGCGGCCTTCGCCGCCGCCTACCCGGGTCGAAACCGCTGGACGGATTCACCCTTCTTCACGGCCTATGTGCTGTCGGTTCTGGGTCAGATGGGCCGGCAGGCCGAGGCGCTGGATTTGGTGCGCGACTACTGGGGCGGGATGATCGCCACCGGCGCAACGACGGTGTGGGAGGAGTGGAATCCGGAGTGGCGTATGCCCGTCAATGGCCAGCCGCCGCAGTTTGGCTATCCACAGACTTGGGGCGGGTTGAGCCTGAACCAGCCGGTCGGCACCACGCCCGCCCGCTGGTTGATGGAAGAGATTCTGGGAGTCAAACCTACGACCCCGGGTTTCAGGCTCGTGCGGGTGAAACCCAATACAACCGGTCTGGAATGGGCAAAAGGCAGCGTCGCCACCCCGATGGGAGCCCTGAGCGTGGAGTGGAAAAAGGCCGGCAACAAACTCGAGTTGTCGAGCGTGATTCCCGCAGGGATTGAAGCCGCCGAATTCGTGTTGCCGAAGGAAAGCCGCTGCGTTGTCAATGGCCGGGAACTGGCGGCGGCGCCCTCGAAGGATGGAATCGCCATCTATCGTTTCGCAAGTGTTAAGGGAGAATAAATGATGTTCAAAAACACAACAGTTGTCTGGTCAGTCCTGAGTTTGGGCGCCTGCTGGCTTATGGCCGGCGGGGTTTCCGGCGCTGATTTGACGAAGTCCCGGCTGACGGCAAGCGATCCGGCCACCTGGAAGCCGGCGACCAATCAGGTCGCGGTTCCGGTTGGCGGCGTGACGCTGGACGACGCGGGATTGTTTAAGCCGGTGATGTCGAACAACACCGCCTATCTGCTGAATTCCTTCTCGGTGAACCACATGCTCGTGCCGTTCCGTGCGCGAGCCGGCCAGCCG
>CAYOIT010000028.1:0-25280 GCA_964404035.1 uncultured Verrucomicrobiota bacterium
TCAATCTGGATGACTGTATCCGGATCAGGACCGGGGAAACAGGAGGTGTGGCCATTGGCTGATATGACGAAAAAGGAAACTGAACAACCTAAGTGAGCCGAAGGGGTGCCGGAAACGGCGCCCCTTCGTGTTTGCATTCAAGTAGGCCGGGCGCTACGTCGCCCGGCATCGGCGGGCAGCGTAGTGCCCGCCGTACTGGGAGACACGCTAAAACGTGTATTCTTTTTTGAAGTCGCTAAGATACTCCCGAACGATAGGTTCCACCAGGAGTAAGGGGATGTTTCAACCATGACCGCCATGCTGCCCGACTTGTTTCAGTTCGACGATGGACGACGAGTGACCGATGCCCGGACCTGGCGCCTGCGGCGCCAGGAGCTGTATGACCAGATCCTCGGGATCGAATTCGGCCGGCTGCCGCCCACGCCGGCCTCGGTCAGCGGGGAATTACTGCATTCCCACCCGGTACGCCGTTTCGGACAGGTCCAGCACTGTCAGTACCGGCTGACGACGGGCCCTGAACCCCGGTATTCGTTCTTGATCGACTTGATGATGCCGGCGGGAGACGGTCCCCACCCGGTCCTTCTGGATGGCGATGGCTGCTGGCGCTACATCACCGATGAGATCACGGCGGAGGTCCTGAACCGCGGCTATCTCCTGGCGGTGTTCAACCGCGTGGAGATTGTGGCGGACATTGACAGTCGGGCGCGCACCAGCGGCCTGTATGCGGCCTGTCCGGAGGGTGACTATGGAGCCTTGGCGGCCTGGGCCTGGGGCTATCACCGGGCGGTTGATTTCCTGCTGACCCTGCCGGGAGTTGATGCCGCCCGGATCGCGGTGACGGGCCATTCGCGTGGCGGTAAAGCGGCGTTGCTTGCCGGCGCCACCGATGAACGTATCGCGCTGACGGCACCGAACAACTCCGGTTGCTGCGGCGCGGGCTGTCTGCGCTGGGAAGGACCGGGCTGCGAGACGCTGGCGGATATGCTGCGGGGGTTCCCTCAATGGTTCGGCCCCCGACTGCGGGAGTATGTCGGGCGTGAAGAGGCGCTTCCCTTTGATCAACACAGTTTGAAAGCGCTGGTGGCCCCGCGGGCCCTACTCTGCACCGAGGCACACGGGGATGCCTGGGCCAACCCGACCGGAACCTGGCAGTCCCACCGTGCCATGGCCGAAGTTTACAGGTTTCTCAAGGCGGACGCGCGACTCGCCATCCATTTCCGTGATGGGGTCCACGAACACAACCGGGCTGATTGGCTGACCCTGCTGGATTTTGCCGACGCCCAGTTTCGCGGGCGGCCGTACACTGCCGACCCGGATCCTTATCCCGGGTTGCCCCCGGCCCACCACTGGTCGGCACCGGTGACGGCCAGGTAACCAGGACATCGGGTACTGAAGAGAGAGGCGACGGTCAAGAGGCTGACCGCCGTGGCATCACGCGGCGCCGGTGCGCTGGAGCACCATTTCGTAAGCCTGAGCGTAGTAGCGGCCGAGATTGTGCCAGTCGAAATGCTCGGACACGCTTTGGACGCGGTTCCGTTGGTTGATGCGTTCGCGGCGGTCGAGCTGCAGGAAGTCGAACAACCGGTCCGTCAGCTGGTTCGCGGCGATGTCGAATGAGGCGTAGCGGCGGTTCAACACGTGAAGCCCGTTCTTCTCGTGATCGGGCATGTTCTGATCCAGATAGGTGCCGAAGCCTGAAAGATTGCTGGTGACGGACGGCAGGCCCAGCGCGGCGCATTCGAGCGGCGCATACCCCCACGGCTCGTAGGAACTCGGGAAAATACCGAGATGGCAACCGCGCACGAACTGATCGTAATCCATGCCGAAAAGCGGATCGTTGGTGGTCACGAAATCAGGATGATAGACCACTTTCACCGGGTCACCGGGCAGGTTGAAGAGCGAGCAGGATCGGATCTGGTTGAGGATTTCGTCGTGGGTATCGTCCACCAGATCGTGGGTCACCACGGTGGGCATCTTGTTGGTTTTCCACGCGTGCATCAGGCGGCGCAGGCGCAGGCGCCAGTAATCGTCCACCAGTTCCTCCAGGGGTGGGAATTTGCCCATCGAGGTGGCGGTGAATAACCGGTCGCCGATCTGTTCGGCGATGGTCCGGCAGTCATGCTGCATTTCCTGCATCATGGCCCGGCGGCGCAGCGCCTCGGCGTTGATGGACCGGATGGGCTGGCGGGTGATGACGAAGAAAACCACCGTGCGGTTGCTGCCGGCCTGTTTCATGCGCCAGTTCAGGCGGGCGAGCGCCTCAATGGTCAGGTCGAACCCCTTGTTGCGATATTCGAAGCGGCCCGACGTGAAGAAGTAAAGCGTGCGGTCCAGGTCGAATGCATAGCTCGGGAAGAAGTGGGCCATGACGAACTGGTTAATCTTTTCCTTGTTCACGCGGTGAAGGTTCTGGAACTCGTGCAGGGCCACAAACCGCTCGATGTTGAGGCCATTGGGGACCAGAAGATCCGGCTTGCGGCCGACGAGGTGCTCGCACTCGTAGCCGGTGATATCGCTGACGGTGGAGAAGATATGGGCGCCATGCGCGGCCGCGCGTTCGAGGCGAACCTGGCTGTCGATGTTAAACCGGCGCGCGTCGGCTTCCCAATCCACAAACGGGACGTGGTCATAGAACCAGGGATCGTTCATGGCCAGGTAACGGCCCAGCAACGTGGCATGCGTGGTGAAGACGATGGAGACGGGGATGTTGGCGCGCCGGATCTCGGGAATTGCCGAGCCGCCCATCCACTCATGGAAGTGGGCGATGATCGCCCGGCGGGTGGTCTGGATCTTGGCCAAGGCCCGGAAGAACTGCTCGACGGTGTAGCCGAAGGCCACCACTTGGTCGATCAGGTCGTCCTGGCCATGGATGCTCACCCGGTGGTGTTCCCACAGCAGGTACTTGATCCACCCCATCTGGCTGGTGACGGAATGGGGGTTGAGCAGGATGGCGCGCGGCCGGCCGGTAATCAGCCAATGGCCGTGATGGGCTTCGATGCCCTGTTCCCGAAGAATATTCAGGATGTCGCGGTAGATCCCGGTGGGGGGACTTTCTTCGAACTCGGACGGTGAGGTCGCCGGATTGTAAGGGCCGATCAGGCAGTAACGGTTCCCCCACTGCTCGACGATGCTCGGAACCTTCGAGCGGATGACGGTGTAGATGCCACCCAACTGCTGGCATACCTCCCAAGCTACCTCAAACAGAAGCGGTTTGGTGCCCCCCCCTGACTCGTGACTATCGGTGGCGGCCTGACTTGTGGCGTGGTGTGCAGACATACTGTGGTTACCTCGTGATGGATTGGCGGGGTATTTCTACAACGCCGGAGAGAGGCAGGCAAGCAGGAACTCCCCCTTTTCTTCCGCGTTCAGGAGCCTGTGTCATTAAAAAACTTTCAAAATCTTCGGACATTCGTTTGACATTAGGTGGGGCGAGGTGTTGTATTGTGTCGCGTAAGTAAACCATTGTGGGGCACAGGTGGATAACACAGGAACAGGAGCAGGATCGCTAGGGGAGGCGCAGGGCGTTTTTGTCGGAAATTTCGCCCATTCGCTGGACCCCAAGCGCCGATTGACCATCCCTTCGGAATGGAGGGAGCATACCGGTGTTCCGAACAGCGTCTATGTGCTCCCCGATATTACGCAGCGCAACTTTCTGCTGGTGTTTCCGGCCCGGGAGATGGTGCGGCGGCTTCAGGCGATGCGGAGCCACTCGATTGCGGATGCCCGAGCCAGTCAGTTTGCCCGGATCCTGGGGTCGCAATCCCAGTTGGCGCCGTGGGACACGGCGGGACGTATCCGGGTCAAGGACGAGTTACTGGGGTACGCGAATCTGACGGACTCGGTGGTGCTGATCGGGGCGATCGATCATTTTGAATTGTGGAATCCGGAGTTATGGAAACAGGTGAGTGCCACGGGAGCGGCGGATCTCGGTGAGGCCGCGCGTTACGTGGGCTTCTAATCCGGCGGCGACGGAGGATAGGTCATGCGGATGTCGACGATAGCGAAGTTCATGCAGTTGAACGGGTCCATTACGGGCTGGAGGGATGGCGGGTTTAATTGGTTGAGGTTGCCGCAGAGCCGGCCGTCCACGTTGGGAACGGCCCTTGGGTTGAGGCAGGCGGAACACCGCGGGCTTCGGATTGCGAGCACAGCCCTCTGCAGCACCCCGCCTCCAGGGATGGGAAAGAGTGCCCATGCATCGGGCGGTACTGGCAAGTGAGGTGATGCACTGGCTGGCTCCCCGCTCGGGCGGTGTCTATATCGATGGCACCGTGGGCGGAGGAGGACATGCCCGTGCTATCGCCGAAGCCATCGGACCGGAAGGACGCCTGCTGGCCCTGGATCAGGATGCGGACGCCCTGGTCCGGGCGAGAGTGGGGCTGGGGCCCTGGGTGGAGCGTTGCACGCTGATCCAGTCAAGCTTTGCCGAGATGGATCGGGTGGCGGCGGCCCACGGGGTGACGAGGGTGGACGGGATTCTGCTCGATATCGGGATATCGTCGAACCAGTTGGATGACGCCGAGCGAGGGTTCAGTTTCATGCGAGACGGGCCCTTGGACATGCGGATGAACCGGGGGAAGGCGAGGACGGCAGCGGACCTGCTGAATACGCTTTCCGAGGCTGATCTGGCGGGTCTTTTGAGACGGTATGGGGAGGAGCCGCGGGCGCGGGCGATTGCGAGGCGTGTGGTCGAGCAGCGGCAGCAGGCGCTGTTCGTCCGGACCCCCCAGTTGGCGGACTTGGTGATGGGCGTCTACGGCGGTCGCCGCGGCCGGATTCATCCGGCCACCCAGACGTTCCAAGCCTTGCGGATTGCGGTGAATGGCGAGTTGGAGGCCTTGGAACAGGGTTTGGAGGCCGGGCTTGGCCTGCTGGCGCCGGGCGGAAGGATGCTGGTGATCTCCTTCCACAGCCTGGAGGACCGGATCGTGAAACATTTTTTTGCAGAACACCAGGGGCGTTGGGAGTCCCTGGCCGAGGGTGGGCGGAAATGGATTGGCAGCACGCCGCAGGTTGAGGTGCTGACCCGCAGGCCGGTGATGGCTTCGGATGAGGAATGTCTGGTCAATCCGCGTGCACGCTCGGCAAAGCTGCGCGCGGCTGAAAGGAAGGAATAGTATGGCACGTCGTAATCGGAAGAAAACTCAGGCAAAGATCATGTTTCCGCCCTGGCTCGCCCTGGCGCTGGTGGGAGGCGCGGCGATATGCCTGGTCTACGTGTGCATACAAAGCCGGACCGAAGCCCTGGGTCGCGAGATCAAGAAGCTCGAAGCCCAGCGGGATCACTTGCGCGAAAAGGTCGTCAAGGAGCAGTGCGAGTGGGCCAGGATGCAATCGCCGGCCAATGTCGAGAAAGCCCTGAAAGAACACGGATTGGTCATGACCTGGCCGGGCCGGGATCAGGTCGTGCGCCTGCGCGCGGACGGGGCGATCGATGCGATGATGGGACCCGAACCCCGTACCCCAGGCCGTTATGCACGCGTTGACAGGATCGTAATGAATGACTGAGAATCGCGGATCCGCCAGGTACATCTTTATTGCCGTCCTGCTGAGTCTGGTCATGTCGGCGCTGGCGGCCCGCCTGATTTTCCTGCACGTTGGACCTTCGGCGGCCACCCGCTCGATGGTGGCCAAGACGCGGACCTACAAGGAAACGCTGGCGGTTCCGAGGGGCCGCATTCTGGACGGGAGCGCGTCGGCCAACATCCTGGCACTCAATATTGGCGTCAAGGACATCTGGGTCGACCCGGCCGTGTTGTTGGCCAGCAACAAGGTTGGCGAGGCCGCGGGACGGCTGGCGGCTGTCCTGGGATTGGACCCGGCCGAGGCTGCCAGCCGAATGGCGAAGGGCGGCCGGCATTTCGCCTACATCTCCCGCTATGTTCCCGAAGACAAAGCCGAAGCCGTTGCCCGGTTGAAGCTTCCGGGCCTCCACATGACGGGTGCCACGGCCCGCTCCTACCCGCAGGGGAACAGCCTCTGCCATATTCTGGGGTTTGTGAATCATGACGGCATCGGGTCCGGAGGGATCGAGCAGTGCATGGAAAAATACCTGAAGGGGACGCCCGGCCTGCTGGAGAGCCGGCTCGACGGTCGCCGGCGCGAGATGCTCGACCGCCGTATCCAGGAGATTCAGCCCCGGGACGGGGCGGATGTCGTCCTGACCATTGACCAGAATCTTCAATACATGCTGGAACAATCGCTCGATGCCGCCATGGAACGCCACCGGGCGAAGGCGGCGATGGCCATCATCCAGCGTATACGCACCGGCGAAATCCTGGCCATGGCGAACCGTCCCGGATTCGATCCCAACGATTTCCGTTCCGCCGAGGATGTGCAGAAGCTCAACCGTGCGATCGGATTCGTCTACGAACCCGGTTCCACGTTCAAGGTGGCCGTCATTGCCGCCGCCCTGAATGAAGGGATTGTGAAGCCCGACACGATGTTCAACACCGAGAACGGCCGGTGGCTGTACCAGAAGAAAGTGCTGAGAGACTATCATTCCTATGGCCAGCTGAATGTGGCGGATATCGTCAGGAAATCCAGCAATATCGGGGCGGCGAAGATTGCCATCATGCTGGGCGATGAGCGGATGGACCGGTATCTGCGCGGGTTCAACATCGGGAGCCGGCTGGGCATCGATCTGCCGGGCGAGGAGGCCGGGATTCTTGCCCCCGCGTCGAAATGGTCGGCGATCAGTTCGAGCCGGATCGCCATCGGGCAGGGGGTGGCGCTCACCGCGCTTCAGATGCTCGGCGTGATGTGCGGCATCGCCAACGATGGCGTGATCATGCGCCCGTACGTGGTCAAGGAAGTGGTCGCGGCCGATGGAACCGTGCTGGTCCGGCGGGAACCGCAGGCGCTGGGGCGCTGCATCCGGAGCGATACCGCGGCGGTGATGCGCGGGATCCTGGCGCGGGTGACCGAGGAGGGCGGCACGGGAACCAAGGCGGCGGTGGAAGGATTCCGCGTGGCCGGCAAAACCGGAACGGCCCAGAAACCGGTCAGGGGCCACTATTCGGAAACAGACTACATGGCGTCCTTTGTCGGATTTCTGCCGGCGGAGGATCCCGAGCTCGGCTTGATTGTCGTGGTGGATGAACCGCAACCCTTGCACACCGGCGGGATGGTTTCAGCGCCGGTCTTCGGCGAGGTGGCCGAACAAGCCGTGCGCTATCTTGGCATCCTTCCGCCGGATCGGATGATCGATGACCGGGCCATTGTGGCCCGCGCCAAAGTCACGCCATGAAACTTGATGATCTTCTGAGGAACGTGGCCCATCTGGGAGTACGCGGCAATCCGGACCGTCAGGTGAACGGGATTGCCTATGACTCGCGCCAGGTGCGGCCCGATTACCTGTTTGTCGCCATTCCCGGCGAGCACCGTGACGGGGCGGACTTTGTCGAGGACGCGGTTCGACGCGGGGCCGGCGTGATCGTTTCCGAACAGGCCCGGATCTCCACGCGCGAGGCCACTCATGTCCAGGTGGAACACGCCCGGCGCGCCCTGGCCGAGGTGGCGGACACGTTCCATCGTCATCCCAGCCAGCGCCTGCGCGTCCTGGGCATCACCGGAACCAACGGCAAGACGACCACCAGTTTCATTCTGCGGGACATGTTTGCCGCGGCGGGGCTGACCCCCGGGCTGCTCGGAACGGTCCAGTATGAGGTGGGGGCCCGCGTGATCCCGGCGAGTCGGACCACGCCCGAGGCCGCTGATGTTCAATCCCTGTTCGACCAGATGCTGCATGCCGGATGCGCGAGCGTGGTCATGGAGGTCTCCTCCCATTCCCTCGACCAGGATCGGGTGTACGGGATCGATTTTGACGCCGCGGTTTTCACGAACCTGACGCGCGACCATCTCGATTATCACAAAACCATGGAGAATTATTTCGAGGCCAAGCGCAAGCTGTTCCTGGAGTTGGGGCACCGGGCGAAGAAGCCGGCGGCCGTGATCAACGGTGATGACCCCTATGGCCGCCGCCTCGCGGCGGACCGGTCGATCGCGGCCAAGGTCTTTACCTATGGCCTCGATCACGAGGCGTCCGTCCGCGCACGGGACGTGGTGTTTGGTCCGCAAGGCAGCTCCTTTCGGGTGACGAGTCCCTGGGGGGAGAGCCACCTGCGGATCAATCTCCTGGGCCGGTTCAATGTGGAAAATGCCCTGGCGGCCTATGCCGCGGCCAGAGCCATGGGGCTGGATGAACGGTTGGTCGCCGATGTCCTTGCGAACCGCAAGACGGTTCCGGGCCGGTTGGAGGAGATTCCCACCGGGCGGGGGTGGCGCGTGTTTGTGGATTACGCGCATACCGACGATGCCTTGTCCAGTGTGCTCAGAACGGTCCGGACGTTCACGGAAGGACGGTTGGTGGTCGTGTTCGGCTGCGGCGGCAACAGGGACCAGACGAAACGGCCCTTGATGGGGGCGGTGGCGGCGCAACTGGCCGACCTGACGATCTTGACGTCGGACAATCCCCGTCGTGAGGTTCCCCTCCGGATTATCGAGGACATCCGGGCCGGCTTCGGGGACAACCCCCACTACCGGATCATCGAGGACCGGGCGGCCGCCATTGCCGCGGCCTTCGACGACGCCCGCGATCGTGATGTGATCGTGATCGCCGGGAAGGGGCACGAGAGCACCCAGGAATTTGCCAATACGATCGTCCCTTTTGACGACCGCGAGGTGGCCCGGAACCTGTTGCGGAAAGAAAAGGGATAGCCGCCATGCCGCGTTTCGATCCAGTCGAGCTTGCCCGGTGGTGTGGCGGGACGTGGACGCCCTGTGCCCCAACCCGGGTCACCGCCGTGGTTCATGATACCAGGAATATCACGGCCGGGGCCTTGTTCGTGGCCCTTCCGGGAAGTCGTGTCGACGGCCACCATTTTGTGCGTCAAGCCGCCGGGCAGGGCGCCGCAGGCGCCCTGGTGAGTGCGGCGCGGGTGGGAGAGCTCCCGAAGGACCTGCCTCTGCTGGTGGTTGACGAGCCGGCCATGGCCCTGCGGGAACTGGCGACCGGTTACCGGCGCCGGCTTGGGGCGGCGATTGTGGGGGTTTCGGGCAGCACGGGCAAGACCACCGTCAAGGAACTGGTCGCGGCGTTACTGGAAACCACCATGCCGACGGCCCGGACCCGTGGGAACTGGAACAACGAGATTGGCCTGCCTCTGAGCTTGCTGGCCATGGCCAATGAGACGCGCGTGGGTGTCCTGGAATTAGGGATCAGCCATCCCGGCGAAATGGCCCCGCTCTGCCGCATTGCGCAACCGGACTGGGGGGTGATCACCAATATCGGGCCGGTTCACCTTGAGTTCTTTGGGTCGGTCGAGGCGATCGCCCGCGAAAAAGGCGGGCTGTTCGCCTGTCTACCCGCAGGGGGCACGGCCGTGGTGAGCCGTGACGAGGTCCATGCCGACCTGCTCAGCCGGATAGCCGGTTGCCGTGTGGTGACCACGTCCCTGCGCGAGGATGCCGATTTTACGCTGGTGAAGGACGGCGGGCGGCTTGGCGAATGCCAGGTTCGCGAACGCGCGAGCGGGGAAACCTTCACTTTCCGGATGCCGCTGGCAGGGGCCCATAACCGTCACAACCTCCTGCTGGCCATCGCGGTCGCCCGCGGCTTCGGCGTGTCCTGGCCGGCCATCGGCGGAGCGATCGAGCGGTTTGTGCCGCCTCCCATGCGCTGGGAATGCCGTGATATTCATGGTGTCACGGTGATCAACGATGCGTATAATGCCAATCCTGTCAGCATGCGGGCCGCCCTCCGGACGTTTGCCGAGCTGGACCTTGCCGGGCGGAAATGGCTGGTTCTGGGGGATATGCTTGAACTCGGTCCCACAGGGATTGAGGAGCATCTCGAACTGGGGCGCCTGGCGGGCGCGCAATCCTGGGCCGGACTGATGACGGTGGGAAGTCTCGGCGACCACATTGCGGACGGAGCGGTGGCGGCCGGGATGCCGGCTGCGAAGGTCTTCAAATGTCGCACCACGGATGAGGCCGCGGACCGGCTCATCGAGCAGGTGCGTCCCCGGGACGGGGTCCTGGTGAAGGCTTCACGCGGGCGACATTTTGAGGATGTCGTGACGCGACTGGAAAAGGATTTGGGCCGATAAGATGTTCTACTATCTTCATTTTCTCAGCGGGTGGATGTCGGAACTCCGCGTTTTCAAATACATTACAGTCCGTGCCCTCGGGGGGGCGGCGACCGCCTTCCTGCTCAGCGTGATTCTGGGTCCCTGGCTCATCCGGCATCTCAAGCGGCTCAAGGTTCAGCAGTACGTGCGCAAAGAGGAAGCGCCGCCGTTGCATGTCCTGCACGGCAAGAAGGAAGGCACGCCGACGATGGGCGGGATCCTGATCATCGGATCCGTGACCCTGGCGACCCTCCTGTGGGCGATTCCCCGCAGTTCCTATGTGTTGCTGACCTTGTCCACGTTCATCTTCATGGGGGCGGTGGGGTGCATGGATGACTCCGCCAAGTTGAAGGGCAAGAGTTCCAAGGGGCTCAGCGCGCGGGCCAAGTTCCAGCTTCAAATCCTGTGGGCGGTGGTCATCGGGGCGGTCATGTTGTGGCTGCCGGAGACGCGGGTGCACGTGAAAGAGTTGATGGTTCCCTTTCTCAAGGAGCCGGCGGTGCGCGACATGGGGGTGATCCTGACGATCGCCTTTGTCACGCTGATCCTGGTGGGCGCCACCAATGCCGTCAACCTCACCGATGGCCTCGACGGGTTGGCGATCGGCTGCAGCAGTTCCGTGGCACTGGCCTACCTGATCATGGCGTATGTGGCCGGGCACTATGAACTGGCCAGGTACCTATTTGTGCCGTACGTGCCCGGCTGCGGGGAACTGACGGTTTTCTGCGGATGCCTACTCGGCGGCTGCCTGGGGTTCCTGTGGTATAACTGCCATCCGGCCCAGGTGTTCATGGGTGACACGGGCAGCCTCGCCCTGGGCGGCGCGCTGGCCATGGTGGCCATCCTGACCAAACAGGAACTGGTGTTGGTGATCGTGGGCGGCGTCTTTGTCATGGAGGCGATGAGCGTCATTCTGCAGGTGGCCTCGTTCAAACTCAGGGGAAAACGGATTTTCGCGATGGCGCCGATCCATCACCATTTCGAACTGCGCAAATGGAGCGAAACCCAGGTCACCATCCGCTTCTGGATCCTCTCGATCCTCTTTGCCCTGCTGGGCATCGCCACACTTAAAATACGCTAAGGGTTTATTATGACCGACCCCGTTCCTTCTTATAAGAAAGCCCTGATCCTGGGCTTGGGATCGAGCGGCGAGGCGGCCGCCCGGCTGCTCCTTGGCCGGGGGACCAGCGTGACCGTGGTGGATGCGGGGGCTTCGGCCGCGTTGGATGCGAGAGCCGCGGCCCTGCGGGCTGAAGGCGCCACCGTGCAGACCGGGAAGCGGGTTTTGTCGGCAGAGGACTATGAGGTCTGCGTCGTCAGTCCAGGAGTTCCCCTGACGGATGAGTGGGTTGTGACGGCACGGCAGCGTGGCATCCCGGTGCTGTCCGAACTCGAACTGGGCTGGCGCCACCGGTCGAGCCGGATGCTGGCGGTGACGGGATCGAATGGCAAGAGCACCCTGGTGAAACTGTGCCGGGAAACCCTGGAGAAAGCGGGCCTCAAGGCGGTGGCGGGAGGGAACTACGGGATCCCCGTTTCCGATCTGGTGCGGCAGCAGCCGGCGCCCGACTGGATTGTGGCCGAAGTCAGTTCCTTTCAACTGGAGAGCGCGGACCGGTTTGCCCCCGAGGTGGGGATTCTGCTGAATCTCAACCCCAATCATCTGGACCGGCACGGAACGATGGAGGCCTACCAGGCCGCGAAAGCACGTTTGTTCAGTCGCATGGGGGCAGGGCACATGGCGGTCATTCCGTTGGCGGCTCCTGTTGCGGTGCGCGCGGCGGTTTCCGGATCGTGTGTCTGCCGGACCTTCGCTCTTGAGCCGGAGGCCGACTACCGCTACGAGGGCGGGCAACTGGTCAGCCGCTGGCTGGCGGGGCCTGTGTCCGTAGTGGGGACGCCGTTCGATAATGACGTCATGGGGGTTACGGCGGCCGCTTGCGCGGCCGCCATGGAGGGGTGCGGCGTGGAACCGCGCCATGTGGGGGCGGCGGCGGCGAGCTTCGAACGCCTGCCTCACCGTCTGCAGACCGTGGCGACCGTCAGAGGGGTAACGTTCATCAACGATTCAAAGGCGACCAACCTGGCGGCCATGGAAGCGGGGATTCGCATGGCCCGCGGCCCGGTACGCCTGATTGCCGGCGGGCTGCTCAAGGAAAAGGACCTCGAATCGGTAAAAAAAGTTCTGGTCAATAGGGTGACGCGTGTTTATCTTATCGGGAAATATTCGCAGGTCATGGCCTCGGCGTGGGAAGGCGCCGTTTCGTGCTGTATTTGTGCGGGCTTGAAAGAGGCCGTTCAGAAAGCCTGGAAGGAGGCGGAATCAGGGGAAGTTATTTTGCTTTCTCCGGGTTGTGCGAGTTTTGATCAGTTCAGGAGTTTTGAGGATAGAGGCGAACAGTTTTCGAACATTGCAGGACAGATTGAAAGAGGAGAATTGGCGTGAAAAAAGCATGGGTAATCGGGTCGATTGTAGCGTTGCATGGGATCGTCGTCGGGTCATTGATGTTCAGTGGAGGATGCGGTACGACGGGACAGACCCCGCCGCCGGAAGTGCCGCAGGTGGTGATGCCGCCGACGGTTGAGCCGCCGCCGCCCGTGGTTGAGCCGCCGCCGCCGCCGAAGTTCGACTTGCCGCCGGCTGCCGAGCTGACGACAAAGAAATACACCGTGAAGTCGGGCGATAGCCTGTCCGTCATCGCGAAGCGCTTCAATGTCTCGCGGGCTGACCTCATGAAGCTCAACAAGATCAGCAATCCGAACAAGATCCGGGTTGGCCAGAAGCTGATTCTTCCGGGTTATGTCAACCTCAACGCTCCGGCGCCTGTGGTCCATAAATCCCACAAGGCGGCTCCGGCGGCCGCCGCTGGTGGCGGCTCCTACACCGTTGTGTCGGGCGATTCTTTGGGCGGCATTGCCTACCGGCATAAGACGACGGTCAAGGCGATCAAGCAGGTGAACAGCCTGACCAGTGACCGGATCAGCATCGGTCAGAAGCTGGCGCTCCCCAAGGGTGCGGCGGCGGTGAGCAAGCCTGACGTCGCGGCGCCGGTGGAAGCCGCCCCGGTCGAAGCGGTTGTGGCTCAGGAAGGCGCCCCCCAGGAAGCCCCGGTTGCGATGGAAGCCCCGAAGTCGAACGAGGTGCTGCATGTGGTCGAACCGAACCAGGATCTGAACTCCATCGCCATGATGTACGGCGTGCGTGCCGAGGAGATCATTCGTCTCAACAACCTCGAGTCCCCGGATGTGAAGGTGGGCCAGACGATCAAGATTCCGCCCCCTGTTGAATAATAATGTGGAAGACGCCCACCATTCTGGTGGGCATCGTACTCCTGTTACTGGCGCTGGGCATCGTCATGTTGGCCAGCGCCAGTTCTGTTAAGGGAGTCGAAGCCCACAACGATTCGAGCTATTTCCTGAAGCGCCAGCTGGCGTGGCTGGCGGTAGCCTTGGTGGCTGGCGTGCTGGCCGCCTCCGTCGACTACCATCGCTGGCGGGACTACTGGATCCCCCTCACGATCCTGGCCACAGCCCTGCTGGTGCTGGTGCTGATCCCTCACATTGGGCACAAGATCGGCGGAAGCCGCCGTTGGCTCAGGATAGGCCCGGTCAGCTTCCAGCCGTCAGAACTGGCCAAGTTTGCCGTGGTTGTCATGCTTAGCGCCTGGACGGCGTATGTGGGGCGCAAAGCCTCGACATTTCTGGACGGCTTCCTGAAGCCGGGCATCATGCTGGGCGCGATGCTGGGGCTGATCTTTCTGGAGCCGGATTTCGGGACGACCATATTGGTGGCCATGGTCGGCGGCGCCCTGCTGTTTGTGGGCGGCAGTCCCTTGCCGTTCCTGTTGGGCGGCGGCTTTTTTGGGGCGGTCGGGCTTGCCGGGGCCATTCTACATGACGATGTGCGCCGAGGCCGCATTCTGGCGTTCCTGATGCCGGACAAATATCCGGCCGCGGCCTACCAGCTGCACCAATCCATGGAAGCTTTTACGCTGGGAGGCTTCTGGGGCGTCGGTCTTGGGGAGAGCCTGCAGAAACAGTACTTTCTCCCGGAGGCGCATACGGACTTCATCCTCGCCATTATCGGGGAGGAACTCGGCCTGGTGGTGACCTGCCTGGTGCTGGCGCTCTTTGCCGGCTTCCTGATCTGCGGCATGGTCATCAGCCTGCAGGCTCCGGACCTGTTTGGCCGAATGCTGGGATCGGGGTTCACCCTGATGACGGCTTTTCAGGCCGCCATCAATGTCGGCGTGGTGACGGGTTGCATGCCCACCAAGGGGCTGCCGCTGCCCTTCATCAGTTACGGGGGCTCAAGTCTCCTGATGTCGATGGTGGCGGTGGGCGCGCTGGTTAATATCGCGCGACAACGCGTGGTGGAAGCGGATCAGCCCAAACAGGCTGTGCGTGACAAATGCCAGTGGATCTAGGCGGACCTTCCGCCCGCGGTGTCCACCAGCGCCTTCAACAGGGACTTTCCATCGGCCGCAGGCACAAAAGCGTGAACGTGCGGGAAGGTGGCCGAGGGTGGATGAATGCCGCTGTCATCATACAGAATCACAGGAATATTCTGCGTGGACGGCATGCCGGCGAGCATCTGCGCGATGGTCGGGCCGTTCATGTGGGGCAGGATAAACTTCAACATCACGACCGTCGGATGATGCATGAAGACCGCTTCAAGAATGGCTAATCCGCTGCCCACCCCCCAGGCCTGATGGCCATGATGTTCGAGAAAACGGAGCAGATCGTCGCGAACGTCCTTATCGTCCTCGGCCAGGAGCACCCGGTGTTTGGTGACGCCATTGGCGGTTTCCGGGGGGGCGATAAAGTGCTTGCTGATGATTCGATCCACCTCCTTGAGCAGTTTTTCAGGATCGACGATCTTGGGGAGAAATCCCTCCACTCCCAGATGAGTGAAGAAGTCATCCAGTTCGCCGCGGGCGGTGAAGACCAGCACGGGGTACTTGATGGTTCCGGCGGTTTCTGAAATCGCCTTCAGGAAGCCCATCCCGCCGATTCCCGGCATGCTGATGTCCAGAATAATCAGGTCGGGTGTCTGGGTTTTCATTTTATCAAGGGCCTGCTCGGCGGTGGAGGCCTTGACGACTTCGTAACCGCTGAACTGCAGTTGGTCACCGACCGAGAGCAGAATGGCGGGGTCATCGTCTACCAGCAGTATGATACCTTTCGAATAGCTCATGGTTGCTCTCCTGTATCGGGCCTGACTTTGATGATGATGGCGGTCAGATCGTCCTGGAGGCCGGTGCCGTCGGTGAATTGCCGCACCGCATCAAACAGGGCGGCGATGATCTCGGCCGATGGCCTATGCCGTTCACGGCGCACCACGTCGAGGGCGCGGGTGACGCCGAATTCCTCGCCTGTGGATGACGACGCCTCCAAGGCGCCATCGGTCAGGAACACCAGGATATCCAAGGGCGCGAGCGTCAACTCAGTCGCCTCCGGAAACGCTTCGCCGGGGTTCAGCCCCAGGGCCGAGCCGTTGGCCGGAAGCTCAGTCTTGATGTTGCCGTTGCTGTCGAGCACGTAGCCTGAGGGGTGGCCGGCGTTGATGTAGCGCAAGGTGCGGGTGGAGGGGAACAACGCGGCAAACAGGAGGGTGATGAACCGGAAGTACCCCAGATCCTCACGCAGAAGCTGATTGGCGCGGTCCAGCAGGTCCCTGAGGTTGTCGTGTTCCATCGCCAGGGCGCGGAGGTAGGCGCGCACGTCGGCCATCAGCAGGGCTGGTCCGAGGCCGTGACCGGTGACATCGCCAATGACCACAAACGTCTCGGTGCGGGGGCTGGGAATGAAATCGTAATAGTCGCCCCCGGTGGCTTCGGCCGGAAGCGACGCCCCCGCCGTATCAAACCCGGTGATCGCCGGCGCCCCGACGGGGAACAGGCGGTCCTGGATTTCCCGGGCGATGCGCATGGCTTCCTTCTGCGCCAGCAACGAGTGTTCGGCCTGACGTCCGCTGCGCCGGCTCTCGGCATCCTTGAGTTCCCGGTCCACCGCCGCCACCAGCCGGGCAAGGTTGCTTTTCATCAGGTAGTCCTGGGCTCCGGCCTTCATCGCGGCCACGGCGACTTCCTCGCCGATACTGCCGGAAACGATGATGAAAGGAATATCGGCGTTGCTGGCCTTGACCATTTCCAAGGCCTCGAGCGAAGTGAACTGGGGCATGCTATGGTCCGAAAAGGCGATATCCCACTTTTCTTCAGCGAGCGCGGCTTCGAGGTTCTTCGCGTTGTCCACGCGGCGGGAGACGGTATCGTACCCTCCATTGCGCAGGAGCCTCAGGAGAAGCAGGGCATCTCCTTCGGAGTCTTCGATGACCAAGGCTTTGAGAGGCTTTCCCACGATGCTCCATCCTTGTTGCGGTTCGGCGGCGGCCGATGTCCTGCCCAACGACTTCGATTAGAAACGTATTTTCAGCTTTCGTCAATCGGGGAATCCCCTAGATCCGGGTAGGGCCGCCCCTGACAGTCGATGGGCGTCACGTTTTCTGCACTCGACGTTGGCGGGAGCGGACTGTACACTCCGCTCCCGTGAAAAACATGCAGACCATAGTCGGGAAAGCGCGCGAAAGCGTTCTGGTGTTTGATGGCGCCATGGGGACGATGATCTACCAACGTGGTGTCTTTCTTAACGCCTGCTACGATGAATTATGCCTCACACAGCCGCAGTTGATCCTGGGCATACACAAGGAATACGTCGAAGCCGGCGCTGATGTCCTCGAAACCAATACCTTCGGCGCCAACCGGATCAAGCTGGGGCCCTATGGGCTTGCGGACCGCGTCGCCGATATCAACCGGGCCGCGGTGAAACTGGCGCGTGAGGCCGCCGGGCAGCAGGTCTATGTGGCGGCCTCCATCGGTCCCTGTTTTGCCCCCGATCATCCGCCCGGCCCCGCGGCCTTGCAGGAATCGGATGAGGCCCTGGATGAGCAACTGGCGGTGCTGGCCGCCGAGGGCGTGGATCTGATCGTTCTGGAAACGTTCCAGGATATCGGCCAACTGCGGCGGGCCGCCGGTCTGGCCAAGCGCAGGGGACTGCCGGTGCTGGCTTCTTTCACCCTCGGCGCTCCGGTCGGCCCGGTAGCGGGGGAAAGCCCGGAGGAGGGGATTGCCCGGCAGTTGGAGACGGA
Source organism: uncultured Verrucomicrobiota bacterium (assembly GCA_964404035.1). Classification (GTDB taxonomy): domain Bacteria; phylum Verrucomicrobiota; class Kiritimatiellia; order CAIKKV01; family CAITUY01; genus CAMBRF01. The sequence continues at coordinate 17,278 of CAYOIT010000028.1, forward strand.
CCCCAACGTGGACCTGATCGGCCTGAACTGCGGGCTCGGACCGGCGGATCTTTTCACCCCCGCCAAGCGGGTCATTGCCTGTGTCGCCAAGCCCGTGGTGGTCATGCCGAATGCCGGGGGGCCCCGCGAGGTCGCCGGGCGCATGCTCTATCTGAACAGTCCCGAGTATTTCACCGAGTTCTGCAAACGGTATGTCGAACTGGGGGCGCGCGGGATCGGAGGCTGTTGCGGCACCACGCCCGCCCACATTCGGATGGCGGCGCGCGCGGTGAAAGCCATGAGCGGAGTGAAGCAGTATGTCTCGATCGCTTCGGTGGCCAGGGACGAGGGCGGTTCCGTGACGTCCGTCCGTCCGGTGGTCGAGGCCCTGCCTTTTGCCGAGAAATCGGCGTTTGCCGCCAAACTGGCGGCAGGTCAGAGGGTGACGTCCGTTGAACTGCTTCCGCCTCAAACGGGAGGCGGGCTCAAGACGTTTATCGACCGCTGCCGCACCTGCCAGGCGGCTGGTGTCGACGCGATCAATCTGCCTGACGGACCGCGGGCCAGCGCGCGCATGTCGGTGATTGCGACGGCTTTTTCCATGTTGAAGGAAGTGACGATTGAGCCGTTGCCTCACTATTGCTGCCGGGATCGTAACCTTATCGGCATGCAGTCCGACCTTCTCGGCGGCTACGCCCTGGGATTGAAGACCTGGCTGTTCATCACCGGCGATCCGCCCAAGTTGGGCAACTATCCCGACGCCACCGGGGTGTTCGACCTCGATGCCATCGGACTCTCGGCCCTGGCTGACCACTTGAACCATGGGTTCGATGCGGCCGGGCAGTCGATCGGGCAACCCACGGCGATGGCCATTGGCGTGGGAGCGAATCCCGTGGCGGTGGAAATGGAGCGGGAGATCAGCCGCTACTTCCAGAAGATCGACGTGGGGGCGGAGTTTGCCTTCACGCAACCCGTGTTCGAGGCCGAGGCCCTGCTTCGGTTCGTCGACCGGGTGGGGAAGCACCACCGGACGATTCCCATTCTGGCGGGGATCTACCCGCTGTTGTCCTTCAAGAACGCAGAGTTCATGAGCAGTCATGTGCCCGGTGTGGTCGTGCCCGCCGCGATCCTGGAGCGGATGAGCAAGTGCACGACGAAGGAGGATGGCATCAAGGTCGGCATCGAGATTGCCCGTGAGATCCGGGAACAGATTGCCGACGTGGTGGCCGGCTTCCAGGTGTCGGCCCCCATGGGCCGCGTGAACATCGCCCTCGACGTGCTGGCCTAAGGCGCAGGGCCGACCACAAAGGAAAGAAGGGCATGACAAGCGAAGTCTCATTGGACGAGTCGTATTTCCAGGGTGTCCTCTCGGTGGAGCGGACGGCGGAGGGGCTGCGACCCTGGCGGTTGCCGCACACGAAGCGGCACTGGTTTCTGTCGCCGGATGAAGGGTTGATGGGACGGGCCGCTTGCACCAGCGGCGTCCGCCTGAGGTTCGAAACAGAGTCGACAGTGTTGACGCTCCGGTTCCGTCCTTTGGAAGAGCCGGGGCCGGTGATTCCGGACCGGCATTGCTTCGATGCGGTCATCGACGACCGCATCATTCAGGTGGTCCGCTGCGGGGGCGGCGCCGAGGAGGCTGTATTCGATACCATCGGGCACGGGCGCCGGGTCGTCGAACTCTGGTTGCCGCCCGGCTGCCCCGTGACGATCACGGGGCTTTTGGCCTCTGATGCGGCCACGGTGAGAGCGGTCCCCGATCCGCGCCCCCTGTGGGTGACCTGGGGAAGCTCGATCACGCAGTGTGTGCGCGCCGGAAGCGCGGCGCGCACCTGGCCGGCCACGGTAGCGCGGCGCCACGGGCTGAACCTCCTCAACCTCGGCTATGGCGGGCAGTGCTACCTGGACCCGGCCGTGGCCCTGGTCATTCGAGATCTTCCGGCCCGGTATCTCTCGCTCAAACTGGGGATTAACGCCGCCATCAGCAGCAACCTCAACGAGCGGACCTACCAGGCGATGGTGGCTGCCGCGGTCGCTATTATCCGCGAGAAACAGCCCTGCACGCCGCTGGCGCTCGTATCGCCCATTGGTTTTCCGCGTCATGAGACAGCGCCGAATGCCGTGGGGTATACCGTCACGGCGATGCGCCGGGACCTGGCCACTGTTCACCGCTGCTTTGTCGAGGCCGGGGATCCCAACCTGCACCACGTTGACGGCCTGGCGATCTTCACGGTGGATGAGATCGGCCGCTACACCCGGGATCAGTGTCATCCGAATGCCGAGGGCATTGACCTTATGGCGGACCGCTTCAGTGCGCTGGTGATGAGCCGGTTGATGTCTGCACGCCAGTGAACCTTTCTGTCGCCTGCGACGTTTATAAGATACGGGCTCTTCGCTAGCAGGCCGGGCGTTACGAGCCCGGCGGCGGGCAGCGTAGTGCCCGCCGTACTGCGGAAGACACGTGCAAGAACGTTTCTATTCCGGAGAGAGTCGCTAACCATGAATCTGGCCTCAACTCCTTCTCTCCGTTATGCTGGCAAGGCAGGGGAACGGCCCCTGAAACGCCGGGGCGACTGGCTCATGGCGTTCACCGCCGCGCTCCTGCTGCACGGGGTGGCGATTGGTCTCGTCCTGTCCCCGGTCAAGCGGTCCCCTTTGCCCCTCTTTGCTTCCAGCGTGATCAGCGTCGAGGTGATGATGACGGGGGCGGCACAGGATGAGGTGTCGGGGATGTTGGCTGAGGCCCTGCCGCCCGTGCCGGAATCCAGGGCCCTTCCCGCCTCAGCATCGTTGCCCGAGGTGGCGCCCCTCATGATGCCGGATCCGGCGGTGCCAGGCCCGACGCCCTGGGATTCCGCGGAGAGTGCTGTCCGGCGGGTCGATCCCTTGAGCCTGGTGTCTCCCGCCAGGGGCGGTTTCCTGCCGGAAAGGCCGGCGACGGGAGCGGGCAAGGCGGCGATGGGTTCCCCGGCATCGGCGGCTCCTGCTGCAGGGACCCCAGGGGTGAGGGGCCCGTCGGCGGTCCTGTCCGAGGTCCAGCTGCGATATCCCTATTACGCGCGCGCCGAGGGCCAGGAAGGGGCGGTCACCGTGCGGGTGCAGGTGAGCGCAGAGGGCCGGGTGCAATCGGCGGAAGTCGTGCGGAGCAGCGGCTTTGCGGCCCTGGATGAAGCGGCGGTGGGGGCTGTCACCAAAGCCCGTTTTGCCCCGGCCGAGCGCGGCGGACAGCGGGTTACCGGACAGGCCGACGTTACGTTCGACTTCCGACTTAAGGACTAGATGATGGCTCGTTCAGAGACCTGCTTTCATGGAATATTGACGGGTGGCGATAGAACAAGCTATAAGTAGCCAACTAGTAATCCAAGTGATGCTGACCATCGGTTTCTAAGGGGATACCGGTACGTGGCGGAATCGCGAGAGAGTACAACCGGTTGGAGTCGATGGAGAGATGGACGACACCAAGAAGCATTTCCTATGCAGGGCCTGTAACCACGAGGATGTTGAAAGCGCATTCGGGAAAGGGATTGTGTGCCCGCGATGCCGAAGTGCCGAGGTGGTGCTGGCGGCGGTCTGGCACAGGTTCAAGCAAGCCCAGTCGTGTGGGGCGGAGCCCGGATCGCTACCGGAGCAGCCGGCCGGCAACCTTGACCAGCCCCAGGGGTAGAAGACCCGCGAAGAGCAGCAGGGTGATCAGCGACGGAGGGTTGAGCGGCGCCGGTGCGGCACGGGCAAGGTTCCAGTAGATCAGCAGCCCTGTGAACCAGATCACGGCGAAGTTGGCCGTCGGATGATCCGATCGGATGAGCTGCCGTCCCGGTTGGCGGTGCTCCGTGAAGGGGAAGAACAGATTCGACCCCATGAACCCCAGTTGGTCCGCCAGGATGTGCAGGCCGCAAGCGCCCGCCGCGATGCCGGCGGCCCGCAAGCCCCCGAACCCGCCCACCAGAAGCGCCAGTCCGGCGGCAAACGTCAGACTGTGACTCCATTGGCGGTGCCAGGGAATAAACCGGACGCAGACGCGGCCGTCAGGCTGTGGATCCATGGAAAAGGACGGTCCCTCAAAGATATCCATTTCAGTCGTGGCCTCATAGTCGGTGACGATCGAGCATTCCAACGGGGCCATGGCCTCGGCCGGTGGAGTCGAGTCCTCCGGGACCGGAGCGCGTCCGGTGGTCACGACTCCAGTGTAGGCGACGGCTACGCCATGCCGGGTCTCGTCGAAAGTGAGGCGGTATTGTCCCCATAGGCCAGCGCCCACGCGCGCGGTGTTGAGCTTGACGCGGACAGGCTTGCCCGTGGCCCGGGCATCATGAATGGCCCGGGCCAGAGCGGAGGCGATCAGGGCCGGGTCAGGGTCGGACGGATCGGGGACGATCTCCCGGTCATGCCGGTAGAAATAGCGCGCCAGCTTGAAGTCGAGCGTATCGGGCAGGAGACCGGCCACCCCGCCCAGCACGAAGAACAGCGGGTTACCGTTGGTGGCCGCCTCAATAGCGTGCGGCCAGAATGAAGCGAATCCCACGCCGGCGACAAAATGGGTCAGTCCTTTCATGGTTTAGGCGAGTCCCAGAAAATGGGCGATATCCGGGCCGATGCCCGACAGGTTACAGGCCATGGGCAGAAGGATGACTCCCAGGCAGTTCATGCGGCGTGAGTCGAACAGCACGGGGATCAGGCCGATGCCGGCGGAGACCAGCATGAGCGCCAGGCCGGTCCACCCCGTGATCCCCAGCACGAGCAGCACGATCACGCCCAAGGCGCACCAGGATAAGGCGCGAAAGCCGATGTGTTCCATGGCGCGGAGCGTGAGACGCGTGCAGAGCGGAAGGATCGCGAGCGCGGTCGCTGTGGCGACCGCCATTGCGGCCACGGCGGGCCAATAGTCCTCCCGGCCCGGGCTGTAGATTCCGTGGAGCAGGGAGGCGCCGGCGCCTCGCGCCACGTGCAGACCGGGCACGAACAAAAGAAGCAGTCCACCCACGTAGTAAACCACCTTGGCGGCCCCCTGCGCGACGAGAAACGTGCGTTCGTTCCGCAACGAGGTCGCATGTCCGGCCAGCATGCCGCCGAGGCCTCCGCTCACGACCGGAATGAACGCCGAAAACGCGCCGCCGAGGGTTCCTCCGGCGATGCCGTGCAGGAGTTCGCGGGCCTCCACCTGCACGGAGGTGCCCGTGTATTGGGTGGGAATGGGCACGCGGCTGATGAGATTCACCAGGAGCCAGGGCAGGGCAAAGAGTCCGGCAAAGACCGGCGTGAGATTCTGAAAAGACGTGTGGATGGAAAGCGGTGAATGATACAGCATGATGAATCCCAGCAGTCCCGAGAGCAGAAAGGTGGCCAACCCGGCCATGGCATTCGCCGTGCCGGCGGTGAAGCGATCCCAGGAACTCAGTGCGGCGGTCCGGCCCTTTGGCCATTCCGACATAAGCATAAAGGCGATGACCGCCCAGATGATCCAGTGATAATGCGGGGCGAGTACCCCATGCAGGGTCGGCAATACCCGCGGTGCAAAGGGGGTTGCCGCGAAGACCAGGGCCAGGGCGCCCGCGGCGCCCAGGGCGGTCAGAATGACCGCCTCATAGCCTCGCCGGGCCATCAGGTAACGCTGCCCGGGCAGGACCGTGAAAAGCGTGCTCTCGTCCGGAGCCGAGAGCAGGATGGCCGGCACCGTGTTCACGATGGTCCAGCCGGTGACCAGGCCGATGGCCAGCGCGGACAGCCACAGGCCCGGGAGGTTGGAGGCCAGGCCCTGATCCGGAAGCAGGAGGAGTCCGCCGCCGATGAGCGTATAGATGTGAAGGGCCGGCAGGCAGGCGGTGAAGCTTCCTGCCAGCGCCCCCAGAACGGCCGCCGGCACAACCCCGAGCAATGCCATGAGCCAGGGATCGCTCATGGGGGGGCAACCGCTGGCCGGCTGGGGTGGTAGTGAACGTAAGCCCGCTCGACCATGCCGATGCCCCTGCCGAGAGTGGTTTCCACCTGCGAGGCGATGGCATCCCCCTGCGATACCGTGAGGTTCCCGTCGATTCCGATCTGAACATTCAGCACCAGATAAGGCCCGAAGCGGTGGGCGTGAACCTCCTCCACTGCCTGGATGTTCGGGACCGTTTTCAAAAGCTCACGGACTTGCTCGTCGAGCTGCTCGCCGGGGACCGTATCCATGAGGTCGGCTGAGGAATCCCGCAGGATCTGAATGCCGGTGCGGAGCACCATGAACGCCACGACGCCGCCTACCAGGGGGTCCACGAAGGGAAAGCCCATCCGGCCAAAGAAGATGCCGACGGCCGCACCCATGGCCGAGAACACGTCATTCCGATGGTCGGCCGCCAGGGCCAGAATGGCCACATTGCGGGAACGCTGTCCCACCCGACGTGTGGCGGCGGTCAGTGCGATTTTGAGCAGCACGGTGAACAGGGCGACCCAGAGCGCGCTGATCTCGGCGCCTCCGTAGGTGCTGGCGCCCGCGAAATAGTCGTAGACCTTGTTGATGGAGTCCCAGAAGATCGCCACGGCGGTGGCCACAATGAAAGCGCCGACCACCAGGGCCGAAATGGTTTCCAGTTGCGAATGCCCGTAAGGGTGCTCGCGGTCCGCCGGCTTACCGGCCAGACGCATGAAGATTTTGACGACAATGTAGTAGGCCACATCCGACGTCGAGTTGATGCCGTCCGCGAGCAGCGCCGGACTGTGGCCGAGCACGCCGATGGAAGTCTTGAGGGCAGCCAGCAGCACATTGGAGCCGAGGCCGACGTTGACGATGGTGTCTCCGTCATGTTTCAACGATCGGCTCATGATGGGTCTCGATTCGGTAGAGCGGTGTCAAAGCTGAGTAACGCGAGGTAGGGAAGATGCCGGTGCCGGTTGTCGTGGTCAAGCCCATAACCGACCGCAAACACATCGTCGATATGAAACCCGACATAATCGGCCGTCATGGGCACCCGCCGGCGGGATGGCTTGTCGAGGAGCACGCAGGTCCGCACTTCGGCGGCGCCTTTTTCAAGCAGAAGGCGGCAGGCGGTCTGCAGCGTCAAGCCTGTGTCCAGGATATCGTCAATGAGCAGGACCGGGTGACCCGCCACGGAAACGGTCAGGTCGTGCCCGACCAGGACACGCCCCGAACTGGTGGTGTTCGGGCCATAGCTGGACAAGCCGATAAAATCGATGGCCAGATGAATGCCGCGCTCCGAGAGCAGCCGGGCCAGGTCGGCCACGAAGACGAAACTGCCTTTCAGAATGGCGACGGTGATGAGATCGGTGGGGCCGTAATCACGCGCGATTTCCGCGGCCAGAACATCGAGTCGTTCCCGGATCTGTTTGGCGGAGAACAAGACCCCGGCCAGGTGCGGCGTCGTGAGGGGGGAAGGCGACGGTTGTGCGGTCACAATGAGACCTCCTTGTCGGACGGGCGGTCAGCTCGGGGCCGATCGCTGGAATCATTCCGTGCCTCCAGGCGTTTAAGTTGGGCGGGGGAGTCCAGATACAGGCGGGGGCGTCGGTCGGGCGCAAGGCTGAGACTGCCCGCCGCTTCGACCCGGTCGCCCTTGGCCGGGAGGCCGTTCGCGTTCACGAGGCGGCGTGCCGTGCGTCGGCCGGCGGCGACCACGATGCGGCCGGTTCCGTCATCCAGTTCGAAACTGGCATAGTCGGGTGCACCCTGTTTGTCGAAGACCCTGGGCTCGGTCGCCACCGTTCCCATGATCCGGATGTGCCCATAGTTCATGGAGGGGACGATTTCCGTGGCCCTCACCAAAGGCAGGTCCACCCGGCGGACCGCGAGGAGGAGGATCAGCAACCCGCCGATGCCAAAGGCCAGCGCCCCCCACCTCAGGAGGCGCAACGGTAGACGCCCTTCGGGATTGACCCCACAGTAGGGACATTCGGTGACGGGTCCGATAAACCGGCCGCAAGCCGGACAATGGGCCGGTGACGCCGGTGCGCCCGATGGCCGAAGGGTCTCGTTCACAGTTTCCCCACGATTTCCTCGAGCACGTCCTGCGACGTGATCAGCCCGGTGACCTGGG
>CAYOIT010000028.1:25380-36170 GCA_964404035.1 uncultured Verrucomicrobiota bacterium
ATGACTCCGGTCTCGATGCCGGCAAAGAAAGCGGCCCCGGCCAGGCAGAAAAGGATGGCGAGAAGTTCAGAACCGATCACAGGAACACCTCCTCGGGTTCGGTGGCCTTGGGCGGTTTGTCGATTTGCACCATCGTAATCCGGTGTTTGCGCATCTGGAGAACGGTGACGCGGCAGGCCTGGGCCTCGACCACATCCCCGGTCTTGGGGATGCGCTCGGCATGGGTGGTGACCCAGCCCGCGATGCGGTCGGCGCCGTCGGCTTCGAGGTTCAGGTCGAGTTCGTAGTTGACCTCTTCCAGGCTGGTGTTGCCGTTGACGCGCCAACGATTCGAGCCGGAGGGCTCGATACTGGAGCTCCGCCCATCGGGCGTTCCGTTGACGAACTCGGCGATCTCGTCAAGGATGTCGCCCCGCGTAATCAGGCCGGCCGTGCCGCCATATTCATCGATGACGATGGCCAGGCGCCGTGATTGTTGCTGAAAGGTGGTGAGGAGCGTATCGAGCGGGGCGCTGTCCGGGACATAGAAATGCGGTGACATTGCCGCCCTGACATCGGGCTGAGGCAAAAGGAGAAACTTGGCGACGTCGAGAAAGCCTTCGACGTGGTCCAGATCGTTGCGGTAGACGGGCAGGTATCGGAACCTCACTTTGCGGCAGATGTCGCGGTAGTTCTCCGGGTCGTCATTCAGATCGAGGCCGATCAGGTCGACGCGGGGGGTCATGACATCCCGGGCATGGAGTGCCTCAAGGCGGATAATGCCGTCCACCATCATCCGCTCCTCCTTATTCAGCACCCCTTCCTCGTGACTGACGTCCACCGCGGTGAGCAGTTCTTCCTCGGTCAGCCCCGGTCGTTTCGGAGTCAGGTGTTCATGGAATGAATGGGTGATCCAATCCAACAGGGCCTTAACCGGTGTGCAGCACCAGATCAGGGCTTTCAAGGGGCCAATGTAGTAGCGGGCAAGCCGTTCCTGCTGGCGCACCGCCAGGCGTTTCGGGGTGACTTCGCCGAAAATGATGAGCAGGAAGGTCATCGTGGGGATGGCCACGACTTCGCCGTAGGGGTGCAGGAGATGATCGGCTATCACGAACCCCAGGTTGGCCGCGGCGACGTTGACGATCGTGTTTCCAATGAGCACGCTCGACAGGAGATCCGTGGGGGAGGCGAGCAGCAGTTCGATTTGTTTGGCCGCCTTTGGGAAACCACGGCGGATGCGGTGGATCTGCATGGGGGAAAGCGAAAAGAGGGCGGTCTCCGCGCTTGAGAAGAAGGCGGATAGACCGAGCAAGAACACCAGGATTATGCATTCAGCGAGAACCAGGGCCGTCATAGATTGCACCATGCAGGAGCATGCAAATTAAGCGGGACAGAGGCAGCAAAGTCAATGGCAAACCCTGCAATTCAGGTGGTTTTTTGTTGTCAGTCCCATGCCCGAGGGGTACCATTCCGCCACTTTTTTACACGAAAGGATTTGCGAATGAACGAAAACATCCCGAATTTCAACGCTTTGTCCAACGCCACGCGGCAGTTCGCCCCCTCCAGCCGGGCTTTGGTGGGGCATCTTCCGACGATTGCCATTACCCCCGTGGCGGATGGCCGTGTAGGGGCGTATGAGTCGAATGTCGCCGGTACCTGGCGGATGGTGGAGAAGGTTCACAAGCTGATCACCCAGGGAGTCCGCCTTCCGGACGGCACTCCGGTCCGCGTGGTGGTTGCTCCCGAGATCGTCTACGGTCCCCGTTCGGGCGCCCTGGCGCAGGAACATTACGTGAAGGAAGGCGTCACGGCCAATATCTGGGTCAGCCGTTCCTGGGCCTACAGCGATGAGCTGATGAGTGCCTGCATGGGCATTGGCAGTTCCGAATGGCAACAGGCTGCCTATGGACTGAACCAGACCGATCGTCCCGGCGCCGTCTGGCTGAAGGCGTTCACGGCGGCCATGGATGAAAAAGGGCGGCCGATCTTCTGCATCTACAATCCCGACCTGGAAGACGACAGCGGCGACCTGGCCCCTTATGTGGCCGAGCGGATTCTGCGGTTCGCGCGGTGTGCGGCGGCCGTGGGGGAGATTCGCGGCAAGAACTACCTCTCCGTGGGCAGCGTTTCGATGGGCATCATCGGCTCGGATGTGAACCGCAACATGATGCACCACTACCTGGGCATGGGCACGGTTTCGGTGGACATGGTGGCCGTCAAGGGGCGCATGGAGCGGGGATTCTACGACCACGAGGAACTGGAGAAGGCCTTCCAGTTCATGAAGAAGAATGTCAAGACCGACTACGGGAAAGGAAAGCGCCCGCAGTCGAACGACGAGCTGTTGCGCGACTGTCTGAAGATGACGCTGATCGTGCGGGACCTGATGATCGGGAACGCCCGCCTGGCGGATTCGAAGATCGGCAAGGCGCAGGGGTTCAAGGCCGATGTTGAGTTCTCGCAGGGCTGCAATGCCATCGCCGCAGGGACGCAGGGGCAGCGCCAGTGGACGGATCTCTACCCCAACTTCGACATGACCGAGTCCATGCTCTGCAGTTCGTTCGACTGGAACGGTTACCGGTCCCCGATGGTCGTGGCCACGGAAAATGACAGCAAGAACGGCATCGGAATGCTCATGGCCATGCTGGTCTCCGGCATGCCGCAGCTTTTCTCGGACATCCGGACCAACTGGACGGTGGCCAGCATCAAGAAGGCGACCGGCAAGGACGTCAGCAAGATTGCGCCGCAGGGCTTGATCGACAAGCGCAACTCCGGCGCCGGGGCGCTGGACTACGCGATCGACGTGTTGAGCCTGGTGAAAGGGAGCAAGAAGATGTCGATGCAGGAGGTGGCCTGCGCCCTCCGCAACGATCCCGGGCTGCAGAAGAAGCTCATCAAGGAAGCCCTCGATGCCACCACCTACATGGCGGCCAATCTCGAGTATTTCCCGGGTGACGGCTTGTCGAGCCATTACACGACGCCGGGCGGCATCCCGATGACCGCTTACCGGTACAACGCCGTGGGCAACCTGTTGACCTGCTCCGTGGTGGAAGGCGAAACGGTGAGACTGCCCGCCGATGTGGCCCGCCACATCAGCCAGGTCACGGATCCGACCTGGCCCGAGACCTACTGGAAGCCGCGCGATATGTCCTCCTTCGAGTACATGTCGAAGATCGGGCCGAACCATGACGCCAATTCGTTCGGGCTCATCGGGGCGGATATGATCACCCTGAACGCCATGCTGCGCATCCCCGTGGATATGCACAACGTTCCGAGCGATCAGATCTTCCGTCCGACGATGTGGGACCGTTTCGGGGGCGACGATTTCCGCGCCTGCGAAAAGCTCGGTCCGCTGTACGTCTAAAGACGGCGTGAACTCGATCTATACGACCACGATCACGAGCGAGGCCCGGCGTCGGGGTATTCGCATCGGCGTCATCGATCCGGTGACGCCGATCTTCACGCTTCGGCACGGAGGCCGGAGCGTGCGGTGCTACAATGCGCTCACCGACCGGGTGGGCGCGGTCACCTTCCATATGGCGCAGAACAAGCGCCTCGCCAACGCGTTTCTGAAACAGAACGGTTTTCCCGTTCCGGATCAGGAACTGTTCAGCGACCTACCCTCGGCCGAGCGCTTTCTCAAGAGAAACAAGACCATCGTGGTGAAGCCCTGTACCCAGTGGGGGGGGCGCGGGGTGTCGGTGGCGGTTCGAACTGTGGCGGAACTGGGAGAGGCCATTCGCAAGGCCCGCCGGTTCGAAGAGGAGATCGTTCTCGAAGAGTGCGTCCGCGGCGTGGATTACCGCCTCATCTTTGTTGATTTCAAGTTCGTGGCGGCCATCCGGCGGCGACCGGCCACGGTCACCGGCAACGGGCGGGATGCCCTCCGCACCCTGATTCGCTGCCGTAATCGTGAGGAACGACGACGCGATCCCAGCCATATCATTCCTCAGGATTCCGAGACGGGAAGAAACCTTGAGGCGCTTGGGTTGTCGTGGGACACCGTGCCGCCGGCAGGGCGGGAGGTGCAGGTGAGGTTGACCTCCAACTATCACACAGGCGGCAGCATTGATGTGGTGACCGACTCCGTCAGCCCGAGCCTGGTGTCCGTCGCCAGGCGCGCGGTGCGGGCGCTGAACGTGCCGGTGATTGGGGTGGATTTCCTGGTCAACGAGAAGACCGGGAAGCACTGGATCATCGAACTCAGTCCCGACCTCGCCATCTCGCCGCCCGAGGGCGAGGAGGTGGCCAAACGCTTTCTGGACTATCTCTTTCCGGAAACAGCCGTCAAGCGTTAGGTCGTTTGTCGCTCAGATGGCTGGCGACGTTCCGCCTTCGCCGGGCTCCGGCGTGACAAGAGCGCCAGCCCTACTGTGTGGTTTCCGTTGGGTTGTCAGAATATCTTCGTCAGGGTCAGCACGGCGATCTGGCCTTCGGGGCGGTCGCGGACCTCGAACTCTTTCTCGTAACGCAACGAAGCGATGGTCATGATCTGCGGGATCATGGCCTGAATTTCCGGGCCGATGGCGAAAGTGCGATCATGGTCACCTTTGCCGGCAGCCGGCACATCGTCGCCCGAATCGTCGGTGACCTGCCAGTGGCAGTAACCGGCCAGGCCGACCTCGTACAGTTTCGCGACATTCTTGCTGAGCCCCCATTCAAAATGGAACGCATCGCCGGGGCGGATATCCACGTCGTCCTTGTTGCCGTTCACTTCGTAACGGCTAAGGAGGGAGGCGGCCCAGGTTTTCGCGGGGTCGAGGTAGAGTGTGGAACCCAAGGTGAAGAGCAGGGAATCATAGCCATCTCCGGGGCTGGACGGGTCTTTGGAATCGAAATCGCCGGTCTTCAAGTAAGCCCCGGCAGCGGCCGACACGTCGGCCCGGGCGAAGTGCCAGGAAAGTAGAATCGGTTCCACGGCAATGTCACCGAACCCGGCCGAATCGGTGTTCAGACCCATCGCATCGATCTCGATGTCTTTGCTGAGATAGGGAGCCAGCACGTCCATGCCGTAGTCCGCGCCGAGGATTTTGTAGGGCGTAATCCAGATCAAGCGGGGCACGAAGGCCAGAACTGAGGCATCAAATCCTACGGGAAGCTTGTCGCCGTTCGCGTCGCGAAGGGTGTCGGCGGTGTAGTAGGCTGAGTAGAGTCGACCGTATACGCCCGGGGGTGGGAGCGAGGCTCCCTTGATCCCTTCGACGCCGTTCACATAGTGAGTTTGTTCGGAGGCGAAGGACGTTGACGCCACGATCAGGGACAGTACCGCACTCATCATCCACTGCTTGCCATGCATAGGGTCTCCTTTGTGTTGAGGGTGAACGGCGACGTTGTAGCCCAAGCCGAGATCCGATCCAAGCCTTTTCATCGACAGGAGCCCCGTTGGAACCGCTGGACCGAGGCGAACGCCAGTAGGGTGGGCGCTACGTCGCCCGCCCCGGCCGGCGGCGTAGCGCCGGCCGTACTGCACCCCACCACAGCCGGGATCGCAAGATAGAGCTTTACGCGGGCGGGGTCGGGGGGGCACACTTATGAACTACTTCAAACAGCTCGGAGAGTGAACCATGCATCAAGGTTCTGTTGTAATGCGGCGGTTTTCAATGAGACGAACCCTGGGGCGAGGTCTGTGGGGAGGACTGTTGGCGCTGTTCTGCGCGCAAGTCGCTTCTTCGGCAACGACCGGGCCTGAGCCATCGCTTCCCGCGATAGACGCGGCATCGACGGATCTTGCCATGGCTGTTTCGGCCGACCTTATTGACTGGGATAACTGCATCGCTTTCGGCGATGGGCACGAACTGAACAAAGCTCCGCGCGAGGTTCTGCTGACGCTTCTTGGATTGGCGGCTACCCCCTCGACCAATCAGTGGTCCACCGGACCGCTGGCCGGGGAAGTGAGACATTTCCAGGTTGCCTTTCACGCTCCGGTCAAGGTGGGTACGGTGTGTCTGATTACGGAAGGCGCGGTCCCCGCGGTGGCCTACCTCAAGCCGGAGGCTTCGTATCCCGGTGCCATGACTAATGATGCCGTCTGGGTTCGGGTACCGGGCGGGGCCGTGAATCCATTGCCGGCCGGTACCGCCGTGCGCGCGTTTCGTTTCACCTACCGGGTCTCCAATCTTCCCTGGGAGAACGGAAAGCATGCCTCGGCCATGGTCAGGACGTTGATGCTGGGCGGCCGGTTCTGGAGCCCGGTGGCGTTGGGAGCAGGAAGTGACTGGACGACGGTGACGGCGGCCAAGGCTGTCCAGGTCGACCGTTGGACGGGATCGTGGCCGGCATCGTTGAAGGTGTCCGGTCTTGCGGTGGGTACCCTGCCGCCGGGACGCGCGGTGTTTCAGGCGCTTCCCGCCACCGTGTCGGAACATCCCCTGGCGGCGGCCTCCAATGCCTGGGGGCAGCTGGTTGTCGCCGCCTGCGGCACCGGTCCGACGGTGCTCTCGACGGGCGCGGGCGATCCGATCAAGGGCCTCAGAATGGAGTGCTCCGGTTACCGAAAAGGGCGCGCGACGCCGCCGATGTTGCCGCTGGTGGCGTTGCGCGAGGGGGAATTTCCGCCGGCCAGCTTTGTTCCCGATCCCCCCTTCCGATTCGGTTATGACATGCCCCTGAACGGGTTCATGGCCATACGGGTTGCCGATGCCTCAGGCAAAGAGGTCCGGCGGCTGGTGGCGGAGGTCGAACGCCGGCAGGGCGGCATCGTCGAGCCCTGGGATCTAAAAGACGATAATGGGAAATACGTGACGCCCGGCCGCTATGCCTGGCGCGGCCTGGCGCGTCCTCCGTTGAAGCTGACCTACGAGATGACCGTCTACACCGCCGGCCATCCGCCGTGGCGGGCGCCGGTTCCCGGGGGCGGTTGGTGGATGGGCGATCATTGCCCGCCCCGCGCGGTGTGCTCGGTGAAGAACCGGATGTTTTTCGGCGCCCAGGGGGCGGAGTTCGGTGTTCCTTTCATCGCCACCGATCTGGATGGGCACAAGGTGTGGCAGTATGACCAGGGCATCGAACGGTTGGTCTCGGACGGGCAATACGCCTACGCGGTGGGCGATGACGCCATTACGCGGTTCGATCCGACCAACGGATTTGCGCGGAAGGAAGTCCTGCGTTTCAAATACAGCGAAGACATTCCCAACCGGGCGCAGACGTGGATTCAGGCGGAAGTGAGCGGCGCGGCCTGCGGCAACGGGTTGATGGCGGTGAGCTACAATGCTCCCGATGCTCCCTGGATCACCTCCGCGTTCACGCCCAACGACGTTGACCTCAAGGGGTGTGTGCCTGCCGTGACGGGCGAGAAGGTTCACGAGACCGACTACACGCCGGCCGAGCGAATTTTCGGGACTTTCCTGGCGATCCCCAGTTCCTGCGCGGCGCGTTTCGGGGCGGCGACCGCGACAGGGCCGACGGCCCGCACCCTGGTGATGGCGTTACGGAAGGAAGTTCCGGTGGGGAGCATCATGGTGCCCGACGGCACTCTGCGTGTCTGGGCGTTGCGTCCCGGGAAAGCCCTGCCGGCCGGGTTCAGGAACAACGCTCCCGCCACGGCGGATTCCGAGCTGCTGGGCGACAAGCCGGATGACGATCTCGGCACCCTGAGTCTCGACGCCTCAGGTGATGGTCGCTTCGCTGAGGAGGACTGGATGCCGCTGAAGATGGGGCAAAAGGGATCGTCCGACATCGCCGTGAGCCCTGCCAAAGGGATCAAAACCCGCTACATCGCGTTCTCCTCGAAAAATCTCGAATACCTCGATTGTGCGCTGGTGCTTAACCGGCGGTACCGGAACGCGGCGCCGGAGGCGAAGTTGATGTTCCTGGAAGGCCAGGCGAACGGACCCGCGGGATGGACCACCGCCCGGGGGGACAGTAATCCGCTTTCCACGGGGAATCCCGCGATCGCCGCTTTTGTGTGGCCGTCCGCCGTGCCCATGCGGGGCTTCGCCCTGTTGTATCCGATGAAGCGGGCCGGGGTAGCCTTCGATGTGTGGCAGGGGGCGGCGGATGCCGTCATCGACCGTGACGCGTTGAAGGACGATGCCAACTGGAAGCAGGTCTTCAACCATGTTCAGGTCGAAAACCACATCAAGATGGGGTGGCATGAGAACCGGGTGATTCATTTCGATCTGGGAACGACGCGACCGGTCCGCGCGCTTCGGATTCGACTGGTGGCCATGCCCACTCGCGGCAGGCTCCCCTCCGGCGGCTTCGGCTCGCTCGTCGCTTTCCAGCCCCTCGGCGAGGATCCCGACCTTCCCCCCCGTTTGAATGAGCGCGTCACGATTGTCGAGATGCCGAAGCCGGAGACTCCGGCCCGTGAGCTGAACTACCTCGCGCTGCCCAGACCGGGTCCGTTGACGTTCGACCAGGAGGGGAGCCTGTATGTGGCCTGCACCCAGGGCATTGTGCGACTCCGGAATGTCGCCCAACAAACCAACCCGCCGGTCTGCGAGCCGTTCATTCCCGCGGAAGCGATCCGACGGCCGCGGGCCCTCGCCTTCGGGCCCGATGGGATGCTCTATGTGCTGAGCGGAGCGATCAATGCGGTGCAGGTGTTTGACCCGCAGAGCCGTCAACAGGTTCGGACGATCGCGACACCCGGCGGCGCCCGCGTCGGCCCCTGGGATCCCACCCGGCTGACGGAGCCGGTGGCGATGGCCTTTGACGTGAGCAATAAGCTGTGGATTGTGGACTCCTCGTTCCAGCCGAAGCGGATCAGTCGCTGGTCGCTCGACGGGCGGTTCGAGAAAGACTTCATGGGTCCCACTCACTACGGGGGCGGCGGCGTGGTGGACCCGGGCGATCCCTCGGTGGTCAATCACCTCGGGATGAAGTTCCGGATGGACTTCACGAACCGGACGTGGCGGCTGGAAAGCATTCTGCATGGTTACGAGTCCCGCGGCATGTACATGCCGGACCGGCCCGTGTATTACCGGGGCCACCGTTATCTGATCGGCGACCGCCCCGTGGTGGTCCCGTTCGGGGGTGGGGGACCGACGGCGACGATCTGCGAGGAGCGCGAAGGGGTGGCCGTTCCCGTGGTGGCGGCGGGACTGTTGGCCGGGTGGACGAGCTTCGGCGGCAACGCCGAAGTGCTGAAGTTGCACAGCAAACTGAACCTTGCCCAGACGGGGTTTGTGTGGAGCGATTTGAACCGTGACAGCAAGGCCCAGCCCGACGAAGTCCAGATTCTTTCCGGTGAAGCCTTCCGAAGCATGGCCGGCATCGGCGACGACCTGTCGTTGAATTTCACCGGCTGTCGCCTCCGCCTGAAATCGCTGCGCGACGATGGGCTGCCGTTGTACGACATCAAGAGCGTCGAAATGGTTCCGGAGCTGACGGGTCAGTGCCTGGTGACCACCAATGGCGAAACGTTCGTGATGGGGCATAAGTTCCTGGACCGTTCCGGGAAATTGCTGTGGTCCTATCCGGATCGCTACCTGAGTGTCCAGTCGTCTTATCTCTCGCCCTGGGGCTTTTATGGGCGGCCGGCCGGTGAGTTGTGCGGCAGCCTGTGGCCGGCAGGATTGTTCTCGGTGAACGGCGAGGACCTGTTCTGCGTGAACGGCAACAATGGCGATTACTTCACCTTTACGCGGGATGGGTTGCTGGTCGCCTCGATTGTGGGCGGGCCGCGCGGGTACGGGAACCGGTTCTTCTCGATGCCAGAGTGCGAGCCCGGGAAGACGGACCTCTCCGATCTGCGCAAGACGGTGGAGCAGTTTGGCGGCTGGGTCAGCAGCACGCCGGATGGCCGCGTCTATGCGACGGTGGGCAAGAATCATGTGACCGTCATCCGTGTGGATGGTCTCGAAAGAATGCAGCGCCTGAAGGGGACGGTCGAGGTGACGACAGCCGATATCCAGACCGCGATGAAGTGGGCCGACGAAAAAGGGCGGATTGCCCAGGCGTCGCGCCGCGCGAGCGTGTTCTCGGTGCCGTACCTGGGACGGAAGCCCACGATCGACGGCGATATTGTCACGGATTGGCCGGTCGAGAAGCCCATGGAAATTCATGAAATCCGCAACGCCAAGGGGGAGGTGGCCGAAGTCTGGACCGCGTCTCTCGGGTATGATGCCGACCATCTCTATATCGCCGCCAAAGGGATCGAAAACTCACCCATGATGAACCATGCCCCGCAGGAGGATCGGCAGCGGCTGTTCCAGTTCGGCGACGGATTCGACCTGAATCTCGGCTTGGATGCAAAGGCCGATCCCCGCCGGCAGGAGCCGGTTCCCGGCGATATCCGGGTGGTGATCACCCTGCTCGGAGACGGGCCGGTGGCGATGCTGTATCGCTACAAGGTGCCGGGCGGCGGCGGGACGCCGGTGACCTTCACGTCGCCGGTGGGTGAACAGGTTATCGACGAGATCCGCGAACTGCCCGAGGCCCAGATCAAGATCAAACGTCAGGGGGGCTCCGAGCAGTTCTGGACGCTCGAGGCCGCCTTGCCGTGGAAATCCCTGGGCGGTGCGGCACCGGCGGGCAAGTCAACCTTGCGGGGCGATGTGGGCGTGCTGATCTCCGATCCAAACGGTCTCAGCACCCTTATCCGCTACTACTGGGCCAATCGTTCCAACGTTGTCATGAGTGACCTGCCATCCGAGTCGCGGATCCTGCCGGGGTTGTGGGGCACCTTTAGGTTTGAGGAGTTCGATGTATCGAAGAGCATCGAGGAAAGCCTGGGGGATACCCCGCCACTGGGATTGGAATGAGTCGGAGGATTGAAGAGAGCCTCTGGACAGGATAGACGGGATGGTCTGGATATCCTGTTATCCTGTCAGAGTTCTCTGAACGGCCGAATCCGGGTTGACTTGGGCTAG
>CAYOIT010000029.1:0-35919 GCA_964404035.1 uncultured Verrucomicrobiota bacterium
AAGGAGCAGGCCCTGGCCCGGAAGGAACAGGAGTTCCGCGATCTGATCCTGCGCGCCTACCGTGCTGAACCGTTGCCGGACACGGCCTTCTTCCACGGCAAGAACGGCGGTCGGCTGGTGGTTGTCGGCCCGATTAACCTGCCCGTGGGGCGGCTATTCATCGAGGAGGTCATCACCGAATGCCGCAAACGCGGGGCATCGCGCGTGGATGTGCTGGCGTTTGAGTTCGAGATGGGCCTGTTCCCCGCCGTGCTGGACGAGGCGAAACAGAAGGGCATTGACCTCGCGCCCAAGACGATTCCGCCGGAAGTCTTCGACAAACGCGCGGTGGACAAGGGGCAGGTGCGGTTCCATGATGTGGCCTACATCGAAGTCACCCCGCGCTACGACAAGAAGAACCCGCTCACTTTGGCTGTGGAACTCACCGATTTCTCCGTCTATTACTCGCAGGGGCTCGTTGACGCCATTGCCGCCGATTTGAAGGAAGGCAAGAGCGAGGTTGTGTGCGAGCAGGGCAAGCTTCTGAAGGTGAGCAAGGACAAGGCCGGCATCATTACCCGTGACGTGCTTACGAAGCAGTGGACCGACTGGGTGGATTACTGGGCGGTGGACTTCAATTACGCGAGCCGCAAAGAGATTATCAAGGTCCCCAAACGAATGGGCGTCGACGGCGAACTGCCGGGCGTGGTCAAGGCGGACGGGGAGTTCATCGACTTCGAGGAACGCTGGACCGGCGCCTACATCTTCGAGAACGAATGGCAGAGCTTCCGTACCCGTCAGAATCGGGATCTGGAATTGACCAGCGTGTCCTTCTCCTATCCGAAAGCCGGACGCTACACTATTGCCGTGAAAGTGATCGATATTTTCGGCAACGACACGATGACGCTTGTGCCGGTGACAATGGGATAAAGAGCAACCATGGCAAGCGACGTCCAGAATAGAGTCCAGAAACTGATCGATGGAATCGTTTCGCGCGGGTCGGAGCAAGGGATTCAAGTCGCGGCGTACTGGAAGGGCGATCTCATCGTTGACGCCTG
Organism: uncultured Verrucomicrobiota bacterium; assembly: GCA_964404035.1. GTDB lineage: Bacteria > Verrucomicrobiota > Kiritimatiellia > CAIKKV01 > CAITUY01 > CAMBRF01. The sequence continues at coordinate 1,038 of CAYOIT010000029.1, forward strand.
GGCCGGTTTGGCTGACCCTGGCAGGGGCACGAAAGTCGATGGGCATACTCTTTTTCCCGTCTTCTCGACGACCAAGGCCATTGCGGCGACGACCATCCACATTCTTGCCGCGCGGGGGGTGCTCGAGTATGACCGCCCGATCGCCCATGACTGGCCGGGGTTCGGCCGGAACGGCAAAAGCCAGATCACTCTGCGCCAGGTTCTCAACCATACGGCCGGACTGCCACACATGCCAGACTGCAAGGCGTTGACCGAACTTACAGATTGGCGGCACATGTGCGATCTGATCGCCGACCTTGAACCCCTGTGGACGCCCGGAACCAAGACCTACTATCATGCCATCACCTTCGGTTGGCTTGTGGGCGAACCGGCCTGCCAGGCAACGGGATGCGACTTTTTCAAACTTGTGACCGAGGAGATCAGCAAGCCCCTTGGACTTGAAGACTCTTTGTTCATTGGGCTCCCCCCCTCCGAGGATTCCCGTGTGGCGATCTTTGAGTCGGATCCGAATCCTCCGCCAACGGCGCCAACGGCCCCGGGGATCGTCGATATCGTGGCCGGCCGTTCCATTCCCTCGCTGGTTTGTCCGCTCGAAAACTGGATCAATAAGGTCGAGGCGCGCAGGGGCTGCATTCCAGCCTCGAACGGGATCATGACGGCCAAGGCCGTGGCGAAGCACTTCGCCGCCTTGATCGGTCAGGTCGACGGCGTCAGGCTGATCTCCGAGGCTACCCTGCGCAAGGCCGTTGAAAGCACGAGAAACGGCGAACCTGAGAATGTCATTCGCTGCCTGGGTTACAATTTCTACGATGGCTTCAGCAATGATCGCTGGAGTGCCTTCGGCCATGGCGGCGCGGGCGGTTCGCTGGGCATCGCTTTCATTAACGACCAACTGGCCATCGGCTTTGCCAAGAACCGGATGGGCACGAGCGCCCCGGAAACAAAGTCTTCAAGCGAGCAGATTGTCCGAGAGATCCGCAACGCACTGAAGCTGGAGTAGGGGGCCGGTTGGGGGCTTTCCGCGGAATCGACATGTTTCTGCGTGTAGGTTTCTGGATGTGGCACGGGTGTCTCACCCGTAGCCTCTTCTCTTCGTTCGTCTCCTCGGTTACCGGGGCGACGGGTTGGAAACCCGTGCCACGTCGGGTTGCCGGCGGCGATACCCCTCCTTGGGGAGGATCCCGGGGAGGCCTGTGCCGCCTCAACCTGTATCAGGGTGGGGTTGACAGGGTCACCCGCTCGCCGTCGCGCACCGCTGCGGAGAGCACCTGATCGATGGCGCTGCCTGCGGCCTGGGACCGGAAATAGTCGACATCCGACACGATCACCAGTTTGCCCTTCGCCCGGGAGATACTGACATTCAGAAGATGGGGGGCCGAGGAGGAGCCCTTTCTTCCGGCCAGCAAGACGCCTGGCTTTTCGGGCATCGTATCGACCGTATCCATGATCACCAGGTCTCGTTCATTCCCCTGGAAACGGTGCACGGTTCGGCATTCCACCAGTCCTTCCGGAATGGCCGATTCGGCCAGCAGTCCGGAAATCAAACGCGATTGCTGGGCGTAGGGAGTGATGATGGCGATGGACTCGATGCCATCCGCGACGGCTGCAGCGGCCAGGCGTACGCAGACCTCGGCGGTCTGCCTGTTGGAACGTGAGAAACTGCCTTTCGATCTCGTGCACTGGGTGGTTCCCGCCGTATCCACAACTACCAAGGGGTGTCCGGGGTAGGGATGCCTGGATGCCGTTTCGCTTCGGAGGAGGGTGCTCTGGTCACTGGCCAGCTTGCCGTCGTAGAACAGCTCGCTGACGAGCAGGCCGATGGTCGGGTGCATCCGGTATTGAGTGTCCAGCATGACAACCACCTCGCTGCGATCCGGCTCAGGCACGGTGACGTCGAAGATATTCCGGCCCATGGCCTGCTGCACGTAGGGGGTCCGGGACAAGACGATCGGGGGAAGCTGCCGCGGGTCTCCCACGGCGATGACCTTCTTGGCCGCCAACCCTGCGCAGTAGAAAAGGGTCGGCAAAACGGCCATCCCGGCTTCTTCAACGATGACCACGTCGAACGGCTGGGCGATGAGAAGCTTGCTGATATACATGTTGGTCATGGTGGCCAGGACGACGCGGGCATTGTCCATGACCCTGTTCTCTTTATCGGACAGCTTCTCAACACAGGCGCGGATGTGGGTCTGATAGAGGGTCTGTGCCCGCTCCAGCCGGCGGCGGCGGCGCTCGATAACCGCCCGCTTCCGGTCGGGCATGAGCGTCAGGATATGATGCGCCAGGCGGGGGGTGAAGATGCCTGAGAGATCGCCGCTGTGCAGGGCATCATCGGGCAGCTTGACGAACATGTCCAGCTGGTGTCCGCTGGCGGCGCCCTTGAGGGTCAGCAGCGCCTTCTCACACTTCTGAATCTGCCCTGCCACCGGTCGATTCCGTTGCCTGAGGCGATCGAGCTGTTGGCGGAGAGCTTCGTTCTGCCGTTTGACGACTTCTGCCAGACTGGCCCCGAACGTTTCGGCACTGGTCTGGCCGACGCGGACAATCCGGCCACTCTGCATATAGTCCTGAGCCAAAGGATGGGTTGCCAGTACGGCCAGCGCCTGATCAATGGCGGCATTGGTCGTCGAGGTAAGCAGCACGCGGTGGCCCTGCGCCAGAAGCTCGATCACGATATGGCTGATGGTTCGGGTCTTGCCGGTTCCCGGCGGGCCCCAGACGAAGGCTACATTCGAATCGCTGCATAACTGCACCGCCCGCTGCTGGCTGGCGTTCAGGCCGGGCGCGGAGAAAACGTTAGGCGTCCGGCCCAGCACCGGCGCCAGTTTGCCGAACAAGGTCATGGCGCTGCTGGCATGGAAGTCGGGTGACGCCGGCAATGCCTCCAGAGCCAGCAGAAGCCGCTCGTACAGGAACCAGGGGTAGATCACCAACGTCCAGGACGAGGAGTTCGGCGGGAAGTCGCTGTCGCATCGCAGGGTCAGCCGGTCGCCGTCTATGGAGGCGATGGTCACCAGGGCTTCGCCTGCGTCATGAACCAGCGTACATTCGCCGTTAAGGACGAGTTTATCGGAGGCTCCGGTCGCGGTGACTTCATAGAGTCTGGATTCGCCTTCGGCCGGGGTCCCGACCTGGGTGGGGATGCTGACCGGCACCTCGTAGGGACCGAGCTGCTCCCTCATGGCGGCCATTTCCAGATGAATGGCCTTCTGGAAACTGTGAACAAACTGTTGGGTCAATGCTCGCATTATGGAAGTGAACGTGGCGGTACTGGCCCCGTAAGGGCGGTGGGGGCCGTCATGCGATCGGAGGCCGTCACCCCTGATAGGGGATGATGGGTCACCACCTCCCAGCTCAGCTCACGAAAGAGTTTGTCCAGAGCGGCGTCCGGAACCGGGAAGGTGGCCTTGATCTCCGCCGGCGGCTTTCGGTAGAGCGTCGCATAGTAGATGTATCCCTCGAACCAGCCGAGGCCGCTGTGGACGTCATCCAGGTGGCCGCCATCCTTGTAGATTCCCGGTTCCGTCGTATTCCGGCTGTTGACCTCCGTAATGAAGGGGAGCTTGTGTTCCAGGAGCAGCGTCACCAGTTTGCAGATGCCGTCGCCCACAGGAATCACGTGGACCTTGCCGGGGTACTTGGCATTGAGGGTAAGAACCAGTTGGGCCACCGACCGGTTGATGAAGTCCTGTCGTGAGTGGAGGGCGGCGAGATCGTACTCGCCCGCGGGGGTCGTAAACTCCCTGGTCTCGGGCCAGCCATCCTGGACATAAAAGAGCATGGCAGGGTTTGCCTTGAGGCAGGCATCGATCCAGGGAAAATAGTCCTCGGGCTTATCCCAGCGATAGACGCCCCAGGTCATGACATCCCACTGGCCGGTGGCAATGGCCGGCAACAGGATGGTGCTCGGCGGCGCCTGGTTGCGTCCGGGGTAGTCGAGGCCCTGTTCCGAGGCCCAGATGGACCGAACGGAGCCCTTGTCTCCCCCGCTGGTATGGGCGAGCAGATGGTGGCCGGTATAGCCGTCCGCCAGGGCAATCGGCCCAAGGGTCCGGAGCGCCGGCGCGACCCAACTGTGACCCGTGGCCAGGACCCGCAACCCATTGCCTTTCGGGTAACTCCGTGGTGCAGGTTCCTGGGCCCCTGTGACGGACAGGCCCATCAGGACTGCGGAGGCGCACAGCAGTGATACTGCAACAAGCTTCTTCATAAGAATAGATGATCCTCCCTGAACGGCACGAAGACTCCGCGCCGTGTTTCGTGCCGACCGGTTCCTGCAGCGAATCGGACATCGACTGACCTACTTTACCCCAGGCGGTGCTTCTTGTGCCACACATTGCGGTTACGATGGCCTTTTCGGGTGCCTTTTTGTAACGTTCGGGGCATGAACGCAGCCAAACATACTCCAGCCCGGGCTGGACAGGAGGCCCTGCCGAATCCCTTTGCTGGACTGAGCAGCGAAGGGTTGGCGCCGGGAACGCAGGTGGCGCCGCCGACGGCCGCAACTCCGAAGTCTCGTGGGCGTGTGGATGTTATCCGCCAGACCGCGCACCGCGGGGGAAAGACGGTGACGGTGGTCAGCAACTTCCTTGGCATCAGCCTGCAGGAAAAGCAGTCCCTGGCCAAGACCATGCAGAGAGCCTGTGGTACAGGGGGCACGGTGAAAGAGGGCCGGATCGAGATCCAGGGTGACAAACGCGAGGAGGTCGCCCGCATCCTGACCGAGGCCGGATTCCGACCCGTGTTTGCCGGCGGCTGAGGCCGGCGCGGTGTTGAAAAAAGTTCGCAAGGCGTCGCCCGAGGACGTATAAGCGTGGAGCCATTGGGAAGGCCAACCACCACGAAGAAGGGGCTTCCCGAGCGACCCGCAGCACAGTCGTTTCATCGGCAGGGAGTTAAGAGCATGCAAGAGCAGATGGTTTCAACCCCGGGGTGCCCCGCCGGCAATACGGCGGTAGTCCCCGTCCCGAAGTTGGAATCGGACTTCTACGACTGGTATGGGCGGCACGAGGCCAAGTGCCGCGAAGCCGCCAGCGGCAACCATGACCTCGTTTTCATCGGCGATTCCATCACGCATCTTTTTGAAGGCGACGCGAATGTGCCCGACCGCGGCGAGAACGTCTGGAAGGCCTACTACGGGACCCGGAACGCACTGAATCTCGGGTTCGGTTGGGACCGCACTCAGAATGTTCTATGGCGACTCGCCCACGGCGCTCTCGCGGGGCAGACGCCGCGCCTGGTGGTGCTCCTGATCGGGACGAATAACCTGACCGGGACAGCGAACGCTTCCGGCAATACACCGGCGGAGATCGTCGAGGGGATCGAGGCCATTTGCCGGCAGGTATCCAACGCCTCACCGAAAAGCCGCTTCCTGATCATGGCCGTTCTGCCCCGCGCTGCCGCCAGCGATCCCCTGCGTGCCCGGATTCGTGAGTTGAACGCCTTGCTGCTGCCGCGGTTGGGCCGCCGGCCGGGTGTGGAGTTCATGGATATCGGCAGCCGCTTCCTGTCGAGCGACGGGAGTATTCCGGTTGACCTGATGAATGACGGTGTACATCCGACGGAAAAGGGATACCGCCTCTGGGCCGAGGCGATCGAATCTGTGGTGTGCAGGGACGTTGGTCCGCGGCGGGCATCATGAGCTGGTCAGAATGGGGTCGGCTTGCCGGTACAGAAGGGGCGGGGGAAAGGAAGCGCGATATGTGGAGATCCATGAAAGTGGTGAGTACGGCGTTGGTGCTCATTCCCAGTCTTGTGGTCGCCGGGAGTCTGACGCCGAGCAATGCGCCCGGACCCACGATGCATACGTTGGAGGAGATCTATCAGAGTGTGTCGGTCACTCAGACTTTTTCGCCCAATGCTCCCTCGGTCACCGCCGGTAATTATGCGGCCACCAATCTTACGCAGGTGGATCCTGATTTGACCCCCAACAACATCGCCAGTGGGGTCACTCTTTTCGGAATCACCGGGGTGTTGAACACCATTCCCGCTCCGATGGCGAGGACGGGACAAGCCACCTCCTACGCGCCGGGTGACGACGGCGCGCTCGCGAAGGGCGTGCCGTGGCCAACCCCCCGGTTCATGGTCATGACGGGGCTGTCGTCGAACGGCGTGGTGGATAATCTGACTGGACTGATGTGGGCCAGGAGTCCCGGGGCCTCGCCCCTGGTCTGGAGCAACGCCATTGCTGCGTGCAAAGCCATCAATGAGGGGGGCGGGCTGGGTTCCTACGCGGACTGGCGACTCCCCAACCGGAAGGAGTTGGAGAGCTTGGTGGATGGCCGGTACGTCGCTCCCGCACTGCCGAACACCGCCGGTTCAGGCCAGTGGGCTGAGGGAGATCCCTTCACCGGGGTTCAGTCATCGGGACTCTACTGGTCGAGCTCAGCGTATGCCGCCAGTGAGGGTGCAGCGTGGGCCATTGACCTTCATGACGGCGCTTCGACGGGCAGGAGCCTGACCAATGAGTGTTACGTCTGGGTGGTCCGGGGAGGGTACGCCGGAGCGGAACGGCAGCTCTTCAATGTCGTCGGGGAACAGGAAGACGCCTGCGCGGGCGGACAGTTCCTGACGGGAACGGCGGCCTGCGTGCCCGTCAAACCGGGCTCTTTCCATCTCTTTCTGGAGGGCGGCGCCTCCGGAACGTTTGCCGACGACGGCCACGGAAACGTGACGGGTAAGTACTTGAACGGCGCGTTCTTTGATGCCTCCGGCACCATCAGCTATGACAATGGCACCTATGCGCTGACAACGGCGAACCTGGTTCCGCTTCCGGCAGGGGCCACGGTTACCATCAACTATACGGTCATGCCATGATCACAAAGGGGGTTCAGCGGTGATCGGTCCGGGAACGATAAGAGCCTTGATGGGCGTTGCGCTCGCATGGGTTTTTGTGACCGCGCCACGCGCCTGGGCTTTCTCGGGCATTGACCCCACCAACAAGTATGCCTGGGCGGGGAATGCCGGTTGGGTGGATGCCGCCGCTTCATCGACAAATGGGCTCACGTTGCGTTTCGACGGGACGCGTGGCTGTCTGTCCGGCCATGCCTGGGGCGAGAATATCGGGTGGATCAAGGTCGGCACTGACGCCGGCGGTCCTTACCTGAATGACAGTGCGACCAACTGGGGCGTCAACATGGACGCCGATGGACATTTCTCGGGCTATGCCTGGGGTGAGAACATCGGGTGGATCGTGTTCAATCCCGCGCAGGGTGGGGTGACCCTTGATCTGATGACCGGTACTTTTGAGGGCCATGCCTGGGGCGAGAACATAGGGTGGATCAAGTTCAAGGGCGAGGCGCCGGCTTTCGGTGTCCGTACGACGGCGACCGACCGGCAACCGCTGGGCACCCCCAACTGGTGGCTTGAGCATTTCGACGTGACGGAAGCTTTTGATGAAGGCGATGGAGTCCCTGCCTGGCGGGAGTACGTCGCGGACACGGATCCCACCGAGGCTCGCTCCGTGTTTCAGATCGTGGGAGTCTCGAACCGGGCCCCGATCCGTGTCACGTTTGCCTCCTCCGCACGACGCTATTACACATTTCAGCGGCGGGACAACCTGTCCACGGGCCAGTGGGCCAATGTCGCGGGGCAGATCAATGTGCCCGGCACGGGTGGACTCGATCGGCTTCAGGACAGCAGTGTCGGAACTCAGCGATTTTACAGGGTGACGGTGTCGGTGTCGCCCTAGAACAGCAGATGACGATGAATCACACATTCCCCGTCGCGCTATGATTACCCGGAACTGAAGGTCTTGAAGGATGCCGACCAGATCGTGAATCGGGACGAGAACGTCTGAGGACGGCATGGTGGCGAGAGGATGACATGAGCGGAAAGGATTGGCTATGACGGGAAACACGACGGGGGATCAGGGCAAAGCGACGCCGAATGTGTCGCGACTGGCGCGCAACCGCGCCTTGCACCGCGACCTGTTCGCGCGTGCGGGGGACGCGCGCTATGCCTTCGTGGTGCAGCCGACCTCGGAACCGATCTGGGAGATCGGCGACTACACCACTTCCGATCGACCGATCGCCGACTTTGTGCCGTGGGTTGTCGAAGCGTACCGGCGCTGGGTGGTGCTTTCCGAGGCGGTTGGCGATGATGCCGTTCCCTTTGCGCGCCCGCTGACCGGCACGCACCTCTACGCCGTTTGTTTCGGGGCCAAGCCGCACTTCTACCCTGACAACAACCCCTATGCGGAAGCCTGCGTCGCCAGTGCCGCTGAGGCCGACCGCATTCCCGAGCCCGTGCTTGAGCACTGCCGGCCGCTAATGCGCGTGCTGGAGCTGGCGGCTGCCGTGCGCCGCGAACTCGGACCCGACGTCACCCTCGGGCCACCTGACATGCAGACCGGTTTTGACACGGCCTGCATCCTGTGGGACAAGACCGATCTGTTTTATGCCATGACCGACCAGCCTGAGGCCGTGCAACGTCTGGCGGGCAAGTGCGGTCGGCTGTTGCGCCATTTCATCGTCGCTTACCGGCGCGAGTTCCCCAATTCCACGTTTGGTCACTGTCCCTCAACCTGGACGCCGCCGGACTGCGGACCGTGGGTCTCCAATGACGAATGCGGCGTGATGAGTCCTGAGATGTTTGAGACGTTCTGCCTGCCTGAACTGGTCGAGCTCTCCCGACAATTCAACGGGATCGGGATGCATTGCTGCGCGAACGCACAACATCAGTTTGAAGCCTTCCGCCGTATTCCGAAGTTTTATGCCTTCAACCGAGTCCCCACCGGCATCGGCTGGGAAAAGGATAATGCCCTGAGCGTTCTCGGGGGCCCGGAGGGGCCGGTGATGGTTCCCGGATGGTGCTCGAAAGAGGACGTCGCCACGCAGTGGCGGCAGGCGCCGCCCGGGACGCGGTTTATTTTTAACTCTGGCGGCACGGACAGTCCTGATATGGGTCGGGAGTGGCTGGAGGCCGTCCGCACGATCGTAACCTGTTGAACTCTGAAACTGAACACAAGGAGCCGAAAGATGACCCTTCCGTATCGTCAGATCCACCTCGATTTTCACACGTCCGAGCACATCCCCGGCATCGGCGCGGCCTGGAATAAGAAGCATTGGCAGGAGACCCTGAAACGCGGCCATGTGAGCAGCATCAATGTCTTCGCCGCCTGCCACCATGGCTGGAGCTACTATAACACCAAGGTCGGCCAGCGCCACCCGCACCTGGCGCCGGGGCTGGATCTCACCCGGACCATGCTGGACGCCTGCCACGAGGTGGGGGTCCACACCCAGGTCTACCTTACGGTCGGCGTCAACAACCGCGTCGCCCGCGAGCATTCCGAATGGCGCGTCATCAACCAGCAGGGCTGCTACTCCGGCTGGAGCCAGCGCCCGACGGATGCGGGCTTCCATCAGCTTTGCTTCAACACCCCCTATCTCGACTTCGTCTGCGATGAGGTGCGCGAGCTGGGGCGGCTCTTCCCGGATACCGACGGGCTGTGGCTCGATATCATCCACAAGCCGCATTGCTACTGCCCTTGTTGCCTGGCCAGCATGGTCAAGCTGGGGTTGAACCCGGAGGTTGAGGCCGACTGTGCGAAGCATGCGGATCTCGTTCTTCAGAACTACTACAAGCGGACGCTGGCGGCCCTGCGCGAGGTGCATCCGACCCTGTTGCTGACCCAGAATAGCGGGCATGTCACGCGCGGCGACCGTCGCTTTCTGCAGCACGTCACCCATCTGGAGCTGGAGAGTCTGCCGACCTGGGGCTGGGGGTATGACCACTTCCCGATGTCGGCCAAGTACTGCCGGTTGACCGGGATGGAATTCCTCGGCATGACCGGAAAATTCCACACCACCTGGGGCGAGTTCGGCGGTTTCAAGCATCCCAACGCCCTGCGCTATGAGTGCGCCGCCATGCTGGCGTATGGCGCCAAGTGCTCGATCGGCGACCAACTCCACCCGGACGGCAAACTCGACGAATCCACTTATGCGATCATTGGCGAGGCCTACGCGGAAGTGGAAGCCAAAGAGCCCTGGTGCGAGAACAGCCGCAATGTCGCGGATGTCGGCCTGCTCTCCGCCGTCGCGCTGGATCCGGCGCATCAGGCCGGCGAGGAATCGGACGTCGGCGCCACCCGCATGCTGCTGGAAGGGCATTTCCTGTTCGACATGCTCGATGCCGAAATGGATTTCACCCCTTACAAGGTGCTGATGCTCACCGACGAGGCCAGAATCTCCCCTGCGCTGAAGCAGAAGCTTGACGCGTATCTTGCGGCGGGAGGAAAGCTATTCTTCACCGGGCGCAGTCCTCTGGATGCCCAGGGCAAGCCGCTCTTCGATGTGGGGGCCGAGGTGGATGCCGAGAGCAACTTCTCGCTGGACTACATTCAGCCGATCCCGGAGTTGCAGCCGGCGTTCGTCCAGTCGCCTTTGGTCGTTTACAGCCGATACCCGCGGCTCAAGGTTACCAGCGGGCGATCGCTGGGCGAGGTAATCGAGCCGTATTTCGAGCGGGCCTGGAACCACTTCTGCTCGCACCAGCATGCCCCGGCGCGGCGCGAGGGAACCGGGTTTGCCTGCGGCGTGGAGAAGGGCTCTCTGCTGTGGTTGCCGATGGACGTTTGCCGGTCGTACCGCAAGCTTGGTCAGGTGGCGCTCAAGGCGTTTGTCCTGGCCTGCCTCCGCCGCCAGCTGGGCGAGGGGATCAGCCTGCGCGCCAACCTGCCGGCCACCGCGCGCGTCACCCTGACCGGACAACCGGCGGCGAACCGCCAGGTGCTGCACTTGCTGCATGCCAACCTGGTGCAACGGGGCGGACTGCAACAGACGCATATGGGGCCGATGACGATGGAAGTGATCGAGGACCTGACGCCGTGCTGCGATGTCCGCGTTTCGTTGCGCCTCGACCATTCGGTGCGCCGCGTCACACTGGAGCCGCAGGGAAAGGAGATTCCTTTCCTGATGAAGAGCGGACGGATGGAACTCGAGTTGGATCGCTTCACCTGCCATCAGATGGTGGCGTTGGAAATGGACTGAAGCCAAATCCATTCTGACCACAAGGGATCAGCATGACCTTTCAACCAGACTACCGGCATCTTTCAAGCGTCATGAGGAACGAGCGGCCCCTGCGCCTTCCCCTCTATGAACACATCGTGAGTGCGGCCACCATGGAGAAGATCCTGGGGGTTCGTTTTGCCAGCCTTGAGAACGGGAATGACCGGGATCTTCAGGAGTACTTCCGCCAGCACTGCCGTTTCTTTCAGGAAATGACATACGACACCGTGTCGTACGAGGTGTGCATCGGCGGAATACTCCCGGGTCCGACCGCGCTGTGCGGCGGGCAGGGACCGATCCAGTCGAGGGCTGATTTCGACGCCTACCCCTGGCAGGACCTGCCCGGCCTCTACTGGAAGCTGGCGAAACCGCGTCTCGATGCGTTGGTGGCCGCCCTGCCCGCCGGCATGCAGGCCGTTGGCGGCATTGGCAACGGCGTCTTTGAGCTGGCGGAATCCCTTGTCGGGCTGGAGTACCTGCCTCTGGTCCAGATGGATGACCCGGAACTGTACGCGGACGTGTTTGGCGCGATCGGCGACCTGATGTGCGCTCTTTGGAGCGACTTCATGCCCCGGTATGGCCGATATTTTGCGGCCTGCCGTTTTGGCGATGACTTGGGCTTCAAGTCATCGCTGTTGACGAATCCGGGTACGGTTCGCGAGCAGATCCTTCCGCAGTATCGGCGCGTGATCGATCTCATTCATGGTGCGGGCGGGCTCTTTCTCTGGCATTCCTGTGGCTGTATCTTCGAGATCATGGAGGAGGTGATGGCCCTCGGGATTGATGCCAAGCACTCGAACGAGGCGTCCATTGCGCCGTTCGGGCGTTGGATTGAGGAGTACGGGGACAGGATCGGGCTGCTGGGTGGGTTCGATATGGACTTCCTGTGCAGCAAGAACGAACACGAGGTGTACGAAACGGTTGTGACAGAGGGCCGGAGGTTTCGTGCCGCGGCACGGGGGTATGCTCTCGGCTCCGGCAATTCCATTCCCGACTACGTCCCGATCGAAAACTACCTGGCCATGATTCGGGCGGCACAAACCATCCGCAAAGACGAGGGGGCCTTGTGAGACGGACATTTTCAGGAACATGGTGCGGGAAGGGTGACAGGCGGCCCTTGGTGGCCGGGCTGTTGGCCCTGATCGGGTTGGTCGCCACGGCACAGGAGCCGCGAGGACGGCCCATCGTCGGCGCCATCCGGTGGGATGCCTGGACGGGTGGGGAAATCACGGCGGAGGTGGAGCGCACCCTCGGCCCCCAGAAATACCGAAACCGCCTGCCCTGGTTTGCCGAGGTACCGGGTGAGAACAAGGTCCGCATTGACGGCAGCCGCCAGGAGATCATGGATCGCGAGATCGGTTTTGCGGCCGAGGCCGGCTTGAACTACTGGGCGTTTCTGCTGGATGAGGCGTCCAGTTCGATGAGCAAGGCCATCAATCAATACCTGGCGAGCTCGCAGCGTAAGCGCCTCAATTTCTGCGTCATTCTCCATAATACCTTTGGCGTGAGCGGGGAGCGGTGGCCTGCGGAATGCGCTCGTGCCGTGGCGTTGCTGAAGGAACCGGGCTACCAGACCGTGCTGGGGGGACGTCCCCTGGTCTATGTGTTTGACGTGACGTACGAAGGGACCTTCCCGACCGGGCGCTTCGCCGAATTTCGCACGGCGGCTGAAAAGGCGGGACTCAATCCCTACCTTGTCTTCATGGGGTGGGACCCGGAGGGCGATTTTGCGCGGCAATCGGCCAAGGGGTTCCAGGCCGTTTCCGCCTATGCCTATGGAGGCACGCAGACGAATTATGCGCAACTGGCCCAGTCCCTGGAACGAAACCAGTGGCAGAATGCGGCCAAGGCCAATGTGCCGTATGTGCCGCTCGTCACCACCGGATGGGATAAGCAACCGCGCCGGGACAACCAAGTGTCCTGGGAGAAGGATCGTGTCGATCGCCGGCCTGGGGTTTTCCCCGCCACCGCATCGCCTGGGGATATTGCCGCGCACCTTGACCGTGCCCTGACGTTTGTGCAGGCGCATCCCAAAGTCTGTGTGGCGAATGCCATCATCGTCTATGCGTGGAACGATTACGACGAGGGGGGCTGGATCGCGCCGACGTGGACGCCCACCGGCAAGCCCAACACTGAGCGCCTTGAGGCCATGGGTCGGGTCTTGAAAGCGAAACAGGCGGATCCTCCACCGGCGGCGGCCACCGTCGCGCCAGCGCCTGCAGCCGCCCGATAAGACCACCGGTCCGGCACCTGTCGGAGCCCTGCATCGCCGGCGGATGAATGCGTTTGACAACACGTTCGCTAAAAAGGAATAGTGCGTTTAAAGGGTTGATGGAGTGGCAAACGGTTGTCTCTTAAGGAGGAGTATTCGCATGTCCGATTCCACGCAGACGAATGTACGAGGTTGGACCGTGGCGCTGGCCGGCTTGGGCGTAAACCTGATTCTGGGGGCTCTGTACGCCTGGGGGGTGATGGGCAAGGCCCTGGTGATTCAGTGGCACTGGACCAAGACCCAGGCCGCGCTTCCCTTTGCCATTTCAACCGCGGCCTTCGCGTTGATGATGGTGTTTGCCGGCCGCATGCAGGACAAGTTCGGCCCGCGTTGGGTGGCTATGGCTGGCGGCCTTCTGTTCGGTCTCGGTCTGGCTCTCTCGGCGCTTGTCCACACCCCGTGGGCCATGATGCTGACCTTTGGTGTCATTGGCGGCATCGGGATCGGCCTCGGATACAGCGCTACGACCCCTGCGGCGGTGAAGTGGTTCCCTGCCAGGCGCAAGGGACTGATCACGGGCATCGTCGTGAGCGGCGTGGGATTGGCGGCGGTGTATATGTCGCCCCTGACCCAGCGTCTGCTGGCCCTGACGAGCATCTCGCAGACATTTCTGATCCTCGGCATCGGTGCGGCCATTGTGGTGGCGCTTCTGGCCCAGTTGCTGCGCAACCCGCCCGCCGGCTACCAGCCTCCGGCTGCGGCGGCCGTGGCATCGGCCCGCGCGAAGGCCATGCCCCACAACGAGGTCGGCTGGTCCGCGATGCTGCGGACGCCCCAGTTCTACCTGCTCTGGCTGATGTATGTGCTGGCCGCGTCTGCCGGCCTGATGATCATCTCCAATGTTCCCATCATCGCCAAGGAGCAGGCCGGATGGGAGGCGGGGTTTGTCCCGGTGATGCTGTTGGCAATCTTCAACACACTGGGCCGTTTCGGCAGCGGGGTGATCTCCGACCGCTTCGGGCGTACGAACACGATGGCGATGGCATTTACGTTGCAGGCGGTGAATATGGTTCTTTTCACTCACTACTGTACGCCGCTGACCGTTGCGATGGGGGCGGCCTTCACCGGACTCTGCTACGGCACCATTTTCACCCTGATGCCGGCCGCTACGGCCGACTTCTATGGCCTGCGCAATCTGGGCGTCAACTATGGTTGTGTTTTCACCGGTTTCGGTATGGCGGGCGTGCTCGGCTCGCTGCTGGGCGGTCGCGTTCGCGACCTGCTCGGGTCCTACAGTATGGCCTACATGATCTGTGCCGGCATGCTGGTGGTGGCGGCGGTGTTGGCGGTTGCCACGCGGCCGCCCCGCAGTGCGGGACGGGTCGAGTGAGGTGCGATGGATCGAAGGCTGAAGTATGACGACGAGGGACCAGTATGTCGGGCGATGCGTGGCGTTGTCCCAGGCCGCCGCCGTTTTTGTCATCACCACGGGGTTTGTCGTCCTCGTTGGCTGGGGTTGTGATATCGCTGTTCTGAAGAGCGTCCACTCCGGCATGGTCACGATGAAGGCGAATACGGCTCTCGCCTTGGTCCTGTGCGGGCTGTCCCTGTTGATCATGGTGCGCGGAGGGGGCAAGCGTCTTATGTTGCGACGGCCCTATTCCCGCCTACGTACTGCCGCTTCGTTTCTCGCCACAGTCTGCGCGCTTCTTGTCACCGTTCTTGGCTCGCTCACGTTGTGTGAGTATGTCTTCTGCCTGGACTGGGGATTCGACCAGTGGCTGGTCAAGGAGTCGGCCGATGCAGTGCTGACCCTCCATCCGGGCCGTATGGCGGCCAGCACGGCGGTTGAGTTCGTGCTCCTCGGGGTGGCGCTTCTCCTGCTCGACCGCCGGGCACCGTCTGGCAGGGGGGTAGCCTCGTACCTGGCCGTGGCCGCAGGCTTGATCGCGCTCATGTCTATGACCGGTTACATTTACGGGGCTTCGGCTTTCTATTTCGGTGTCGGCCGCTATACGGCCATGGCCTTGCATACCGCATGCGCTTTGGTGATCCTGAGCCTGGGTATTCTCCTGGCACGGCCGGACAGCGGGCCGGTCGGGGTTCTGGTGAGCGACGGACTGGGCGGGCGGGTCGCTCGACGACTGATGCCTCTCACGATTTTCCTGCCCCCCCTGCTCGGGTGGTTGACGTTACAGGGCGGGGCCGCGGGGTTTTACGGCCCGATCTTCGGCACGATGCTTTTTGCCCTCGGCAGTGTTCTGGTTCTGGCCTGTATCGTCTGGCAGACCGTGGCGTCCCTTGTCCGCCAGGAGACTGAGCGGCAGGCGATTGAAACGCAATACAGGACTCTATTTGAGAGTTCATCGGATGCGGTGATGACGACGGATGCCAGCCATTTTCTCGACTGTAATACGGCGACGTTGCGTATGTTCGGCTATGATACGAAGGAGCAGTTCACGGCCCTTCATCCGGGCACAGTCTCCCCGCCGCATCAACCCTCAGGCTCTCTCTCCCGTACGGCGGCGGATCAACGCATCGCGGAGGCGTTTGCGCACGGCACCAGTCAGTTTGAATGGACCCACCGTCGCCACAATGGCGAAGAGTTCCCTGCCGAGGTCCGGCTGACCGCGTTTCAGCTGGGAGACCGACGGATCGTGCAGGCGACGGTGCGGGATATCAGCGACCGCGTCCGCGCCGAGCAGGCGCTGCTTGACCGGCAACAGCAGTTGTGTTCCCTGATGGCTGAGTTGACTGTTGCCGAGGAAAAAGAGCGCCGCCGCATCGCCCATGGCCTGCATGATGACCTCTGCCAGATGCTGGTTGCCTCGAAGCTGCAACTGGCGGCGCTGCCGAAGATCGCGAGTCGGGAGGCGAGCCGTGAGGTCGTGACACGCGTTGAGCAGTATCTCGACCAGATCCTCGTCACAGCAAGGACGCTGACCTTTGATCTCGTGTCTCCCATTCTGCACAGTTTTGGTCTCGTTGCGGCAGTGGAGAACCTGTGTGAGCGCATGGAAGAGCAGTACGGCGTTTCCTGCGGCGAGGAACATGACAGACAACCGCTGCAGTTGAAAGGGGATGTCGAGATATTGCTCTTTCATGTCGTTCGGGAACTGCTTCAAAACGCCTTCAGGCATGCCAAGGCCACCCGCGTCCGGGTGCTGTTCCGCCACCGCGATGACGGCCACTTGCTGATCGGCGTCGAGGACGACGGTGTCGGGTTCAACGGGCGTGCGGAGAAGGGGTTTGGTCCGGCCGGTGGTTTTGGCCTGTGGTCGATCCGCGAACGCATGGCGTATCTGGGCGGCGAGCTTGCGGTTGAGGCGGTATCGACTCACGGCACGCGGATCACTCTAACGGTCCCCCCTGCGGGGCAGGAGGTGAAGGCGTGATGACCGACTTGCCCCGCTCACGTCATCTTGACCGTTGGTTTCCACTGCTGATCCTGGCCGCCGGTATTCTCGCGTATGCCAACAGCTTTGGAGTCCCCTTCGTTTTCGATGATGCCCAGTTGATCACGTCGAACCCGCGGATCTACACGCTCTGGCCCCCCTGGCGGGCCATTTCAGTTCCCACCCGCTTCCTGGCCGACCTGTCCTTTGCGTTGAATCATGCCGTGGGAGGGTTTACTCCCGCTGATTTTCATGTGACGAACCTGGTCATTCATTTGCTGGCAGGACTGCTGCTGTATGGAACCCTGCGCCGGACGTTCCTGCTTCCCCGGCTGGCCCCGGTCTTTGGCGCGGTGGCGGCGCCCCTGGCGGCCTTCATTGCCGCCGCGTGGGTGGCCCATCCGCTGCAGACGGAAAGTGTGACCTATATTGTCCAGAGGATCGAGTCGTTGATGGGCTGCGTTTATCTCCTCGTCCTCTACTGCACGGTCCGTGCCTTGTCGCCTGGTGGCCGTCAGGTGTGGAAGGTGGCTGCCTGCGCGGCCTGCCTGCTGGGAATGGGGACGAAGGAAGTCATGATCACCGCCCCGTTCCTGGTGCTGGCGTACGATGGCCTGTTCGTCGCGTCGAGCTGGACCGAGGTGTGGAGAACGCGCTGGCGCTTTCATCTCTCCCTGTTCCTGACGCTTTTCTTCTTTCTCTTCCTGTTTCGGCTGTCGGTCCTTCAGTCGGCTGAGACGGGCGGGCTTTTTTATGGCGGGATTTCGCGCTGGTCCTATTTGCTGACGCAGTTTCAAGCCATTCCTCACTACCTTCGCCTGGTCTTCGTGCCGTGGCCGCTTTGCCTGGACTACAAGTGGCCTTTGGTCAAGGACGTTACCCGCGTTCTGCCGGCTGCCGCCATTCTGATTCCGGCCGGGGTTCTGATTCTCCGGGGGGTGTGGAAACGCCGGCCGGCGGCTTTCCTGCCTTTTGCGTTCTTTGCCATATTGGCGCCCACCTCGAGTGTCATACCCTTGCCTGACACCGTCTTTGAGCACCGGATGTATCTGCCGCTTGCCGCGGTCATCGGTGCGGTGGTCGCGGGAGGGTATGCGCTTGGGCGACGCCTGGTTCCGGGTCGTACTCTTTCAGGACGGGCCTCCGGACTTTGCGTTGTATTGAGTGTGCTGGTGGTCGGTATGCTTGCGCTCATGACGCAGCAGCGAAACAAGGACTACAGCTCGGAGGAGACCCTATGGCGTGATGTCCTGAAAACGAGACCTGACAATTACCGCGCCTACATTTCCCTGTCGACCACCTTGGTGGGGCAAGGCCGTGCCGAGGAGGCGGCGGAGGTGTGCCGGGGGCTGCTCGGCAGACTCCCTGATTTCGCACGAATGTCCTTTCCTGAAATCGAACGACGATGGAATGAGGACCGGTCGGTACCGTGTGCCGAATACGCCATGGCGCACAACAATCTGGGCGCTGCCCTGCTGTTGAGGGACCGCATGGAAGAGGCCCGGACACATTTTTCAGAAGCCATAAGAGTTCTGCCGCGTGCCACCTGGGCGCGCAAGAATCTGGCCAAGACCTTCTTCCTGGAGCATCGTTCGGATGACGCGATTGCCGAATGGCAGACCGTTCTTCGGCTCGATGCCCATGACGTCCAGGTGTACGGCTTTCTGGGCATGGCGTATATGGCCAAGGACCAGTACGCGCTGGCCGCCAGCCACTACCGGGAGGCCTTGCGCCTCTCGCCGGACGACGGGTTTATCCGAACCCAGCTGGCCTGGCTCCTGGCCACCTGTCCTGACGATAAAGTGAGGGACGGGGCTGAAGCCGTCGAGGTGGCCAAACCGTTACTCCAGCTGTCGCAGCAGAGAAGCGCAAGGGCATTCGACGTTCTGGGGGCTGCCTACGCCGAAGCGCGGGACTTCCAGCGGGCCATCGAGATGGCCGAGCGAGCGCTCCTCCTGATCGGGGAGGAGAAAGAGGCGGCACCCCGGTCCCCCGAGGAAACGGCTCTCTCGCCATCCGTGTCCGTGGACTCAGCCGGCGAGGGAGCAGGCCAGCCCGGTTCGTCCGGGTTTGAGCAGGCTGTGCGTGCCAGGCTGGAACGGTACAGGCAGAAGCTGCCTGCCCGCATTGGGAAGCCTGCGGACCAGGGGGAGTCCACCTGAACCCGTTATGTCGTTCCGACCGTTCCGGATGCGGTACCCGCGAGCATGCCGCAGGCGGCCTGAATGTCCTTGCCACCGCTGTAGCGGCGGGCAACGGGCGCCGCCAGATGAAGGCGTAGCGCATCCCTGAAACCATCCAGTTCGGCAGGGGATGGAGGGGCGAATCCGCCCGTGGGATCATTCACGTCGATCAGGTCCAGCTTGACCGGTAGTCCCCGGGTTAAGGCCGCCAGTTGAAGGGCGTCTTTTTCACCGGTGTTGACGCCGGAGATCAGGGGCCACGCCAGGGTTATCCTTTCTCCGGTAGCCTGGTGGCGTTCGTGGAGAGCGTCCATGAGCTCGGACAGGGGATACAGCCCTTCCACCGGCATCAGTTTGCGGCGGAGCAGAGGATCCGCCGAGGTCAGCGAGACCACGAGCCTGTAAGGATGCCGTTCGGCCGTGAACCGCCGGATGCCAGGCACGATACCGACCGTGGAGATCGTAATGGCTTTGCCGGAAATGGCCAGGCCGCAAGGCTCGGACAGAATGCGTGCCGCCCGTATGACGGCATCGTAATTGAGCAAGGGCTCGCCCATTCCCATGAAGACCACACCGCGTACCGGATGCGGGGAATCGGCCTGAATCTTGATGACTTGATCCACAATCTCCCAGACGGCAAGATGGCGCAGGAATCCAAGGCGGCCAGTGAAGCAAAAGGCGCAGCCCATCGCGCAGCCCACCTGGGAACTCACGCAGACGATGTACTTGGGATCGCCGGATCGGTGTAAGAGCGGAATACGCACGGCCTCAAAGGGCTCAGGGCCGGCGCCTCGAAACAGGTACTTGGCGAATCCATCCTGGGGCGAGACCGCTTTCTCAACCAGCGCAAGATCCGGAATATCCGTGGCCTGCCGGATGGTCTCAAGCGTTTTCCCCGAAAGGCCATGTTGCACGGGGGGCCGTGTGCCGGTGCGGATCACGGCGGCCTGGAGTTGCCTTGCCTGGCGGAGTGTCACCCCAAGACCGGCAAGGGCGACCGATAATTCATCGGACGTCTGGTTCTTCAGGAAGACAGGCATGAGTCATTCCCGCATCGTTCAATCACCTTGTCAGGGCGGCCTTGAGGAAGGGTGATCTCTTCGAGCCATGCCAGATAGTGGTAAGCCTGGACATCCGTGTGGCCGCACATCTCTTCCGAGGGCTTCAACTGGACGCAGACGTCGGGGCGGCTGACATCGCCGAACAGTTTGCAGTAGCCGTCTCCCGTCAACTGAACGCACCGTACGCCCGCCGGCTTTCCCTGGGGCAGACCGGGGATGGCGGATGAAATCGAGATGGCCACACAACACGCGGCGCATCCGGCGCGGCAGTTCATGACTTCACCGATGTGGCAATCTGATAGCCGCGCCGGGTGAGGACGTCGACGTGGCCGAAGAGCTCCGTCATGAATTCGACGTAATGTGCGGCGTTCTTGGCCACGAGATACGCCCGGCCTCCCCGGATCAGGGTGGCGTGCGCGGTGCGCATGAACAAATCGGCAATGCGATGATTGGAGTAGTAGGGGGGATTGCCGACAAAGAGGGTAAAGCGCGGTTCGGGAAGCAGCCCCTGATCGCTCAGTACAAACGAGCAGCGCGTGATGCCATTGGCGCGACAGTTTTCCGCTGCGAGCGCCGTGGCACGGGAAAAGGAATCGAGAAAGCAAACGCTGGCGGTGGGCTGGTTTCTGGCCAGCGAGATACCAACACTTCCACAGCCGCAACCCATGTCCAGAATGGCATCCTCAGGCCGGGTCTCGACGACTTCCGCCAGGGCTTGGGCACCGGGGTCCACCCGCCGGTGCGCGAAGACGCCGGGAACTGTAGCCAGGGTGACCGGAAGTCCGTGCGGAAGCGTCATAAGAAACTCGGCCCGGAAAACTTTGAGTTTTTCCAGCTCCTGTTTCTTGTGTCCGATGAGCAGAGTGGACTCGTTCAGGCGACTTTGGACGGTGCATTTCCCGAACAGCTTGCGGATTTGCTCCGAAAGCCAGGGCACCCCTTCCTCGGCGGTCACGAAACAACGGCCCCCCACCTTGAGTGCGAGGTGGCTCTGCTGGAGCAGATCCTGAACCAGCTCGTCCGACAGCGCTCCTTTGGAGGCTTGAAGGCAGACGGCATCGCAGGTGCCGCGCTCCGAGATGTCGGGTTCGCATCGCGCGGTGATCCGTGAGGCACGGTTGCGCAGGAGGTTGCGTTCGATGGCATGATGGTGGAACAGGTCAAGTGACGAGACAACGACTTGGAGGGTGGGGTGAAGGTTGGCCGCCAGCATGCCCAAAGCCCCCGTTCGGTTCCCGAGAATCAGCAGCCGTTCCGGACGGCTGAGGAGGGGAATCATCTCGATAAGATGCGATTCCGTAAGGCTGAGCCCGGAGCGGGAGATCACGGCGCAACGGTGGTCGAGGTACGTCTCCGTTATGGTCTCGGTCTGGTCCGTTGTATCGGCAATACGGCAGATATAGATGTTTTCCGGCATGGTCTGGACTGTGTCCCGTTTGCATTATGTCACGTCCGCCTGGCGGTCGCGTGGCGTTGTCTTTGCAGGTTGGCGCAAGACAGGGGCCAAATGCAAGGCTGAATGATTCCGCGAAGCCAAGTGACAGAAGCGGGGGCGGCCGATGCTTGCGTCACTGGCCACGTTCTGGCACCCTCTTTCCGTGAAAGTGAGCGTTTCAAGACCGCCTCATCGTGTGGGGCCGCGTGTATCGCTGTTGAGCCCGGACCTTACCGTGCCGGCAGCGGTCAGGCGGTTGATCAAGAGCCAATCGGAGGTGATCAGGGCTAATCTGGACGGTGTGCGGGGAGGGAAAGATAGCGCGCCGTTGCATGACCTCCGCGTCGCCATTCGCCGGCTGCGGACCACGTTGCGCGCGTTTCGCAAACCCCTGGCAGGAACTTCGGCCGCCAGGATCGATCCGGCTTTGCAGCAATTGAACCGTTGCCTTGGACCGGCGCGCGATCTTGATGTCTGGCTGGCTTTTCTGTCCGATGCGGCGGTTGAGAAGAGTCTGGCCGGCCACCGCCGCTGGAAGAAGTTCGTGTGTCAGGAGCAAGCCGGGCGGAAGCGTCAGCAGGCGATGGTTCAACGGTGTCTTGGGCGATCTTCCTTTCTGGCATTGCAGCAGAGGCTCGACCATTTCGAGCGGGTGGAACTGTCGAGCCTTCCCCGGGCCTCGCCCTCCGAAACGGTCGCCGATTTTGCACAGCGCGCCTGGGGCAAGAGTCTGCGACGCGCGCTTGGGTTGGCCAAGGGTCGGCGCTCTGAGCGGTCGGACGAACTGCACCAGCTGCGGCGGGCATTGCGCCGGGCACGTTACCTGGGCGAGTTCTTTGCGCCGGTGCTGGGCGAGCCCTTCGATAAGCTGACTCGACGTATTCACGGTGCCGAGCAGGCCTTGGGCAAGATCCATGATGCCGATGTCGGCCTGGCGCCGATGCCTCGTGAGGGGCTGGTGCCGCCGCGTCTGCTGGTGCGCTGCCTGAAACAGCATCGTGCCGCGTCCCTGGCGAAGTTGGAGGCCCGGTGGCGACGGCTGGAGGCGTTCTTAAAGAAACGGGATATTCGTCGGAAACTGCGACTTTAGTTCATGAGGAATGGAATCCATCGCAAAACGGTCATGATTCGACGAAGCAATGCCACAACTCGCTGACTATTAAGGGATAAGAAATAAGGAATTCAAAATGTCGATGCTTCACCCATCCGGTAACGACGTCGCACCTGAACGACAGCGGAGATTCAATCGGGAACTCAGGAAATCAGGTGAAGAGGCGGGATTTCTTGCCATGAGTTCCTGAGTTCCAGATTCGATTCTGCCTTTTGGTTCCGGCTATGCCGGGTTAGGAGACAACCATGATTCGAAAAGCGTTCGTGATGCAGGTCAACAGGGATCGGCATGCCGAGTATGAGACTCGTCATAACCCGATCTGGTCGGATCTCACCCAGGTGTTGAGATCCCACGGGGTCCACAACTACTCGATCTTCCTCGACCAGGGCACCAGCCAGCTCTTTGCCTACGTGGAGATTGAAGATGAGGCGCGATGGAATGCCATCGCCAGGACAGATGTTTGCCGTAAGTGGTGGGCCTATATGAAGGACGTGATGCCCGCCAACGACGATGGCAGCCCGGTGTCGAAAGACCTGCGCGAGGTGTTCCATCTGGCGTAAGGGACTGAGCCCTTGCGCCTCAACTCCATTGCAAGGCTGTGATTATTGTAGGCTTGTCCGCGGCTTCTCGCGGCTCAGATAGAGGTAGCACAGCACCAGGTCGGTGAGAACGAGAGCCCCGTTGATCAGGTACAGCACGACGACAAAATCCTTGCTGTAGAGGAGCTTGTGGGTGATCCCGCAAAGGTAACCGATGAAGACCAGCGACAGGAAGATCAGGCTCTTTCCCTTGCAGCTCTTGGTTTTCCAGGTCTTGTAAACCGAGAAGGGCCAGCTGGCCCCGAAGCACAACAGCATTCCCGCCTCAAATATACTCATAGAGCTCCTCTGCGTTGCAACACTGGGAGGGACGGCATGCTGCCGTCCGCGGCGCGCATCATGCGCACCCTCAATCCGGTAACGTATTCCTCAAGGTGGACCGAGCTGTCCCCAGCGCGGTCTGACGCCGGTAGGGACACCGGCGTCCACCCAGCCGGATACGTCACTGTAGTTACGACACCATGTACTTAGGCCAATAGGGCTTCTTCCCGTTCCCGGAAATACCGGGCGGTCTGGTTCACCAGCTTGTCCAGGGCGGCCTTGTCAGGACGCCCGTACATGGCGGGATAGGGATCGCCGCCCGGGCCAAGCGGTTCGGGCGTTACGTAACGGCCGGGCTGGTTGTAGCCGATCAGGTAAAGCGCCATGATAATCGTGTCCAGATCCAATGAACCTTCCCCCAGAGCGCAGCGATTGCTGTCCGCCAGATGGAGATTGACCAACCGGGGCCCGGCGTCGAGGAGGGCCTCGCCAATGTGGCTCTCTTCCGCCTGCATGTGATAGACGTCGCCGTTGATGTGTTTGATGCCCGGATGCCCCACCGCCTCGATATAGCGCCTGGCCTCGGCGATGGTGTGGCAGAAGCTGACTTCGGCGGCCCGGATCGGCTCGATCGCGGCCTTGACCCGATGCTTCACGAAGTCATTGGCCACAATCTTCAAGGCGCTGACCGAACGTTCGAACTCCGTACTGTCGTAAGGCCTGGGCCGCCCGACGGCTCCCGGAACCACCAGGATGTACCCCGCGCCGACCGCGGCCGCGAAGGCGAGCTCACGCCGGAGGTAATCCACGGCGGCCTGTTGCTGGATCGGCCGGTTGCTGGAGAGGTCGTTGTCGGGGGAGAACATGCCGCAGATTCCCGCCACCTGGAGGCCATGATCGCCGAGGAGGCGTCGGGTGTCGCGCGCCGGATAGCCCAGATCGGGACCGTAGTGATTTCCATGCAGTTCGATGAAGCGTATCCCGGCCTTCTCAAGACGTGCGGCGGAGTCACTCAGCGCTTCAATGCCGAATCCCCAGTTGCTCCAGGACAGATTCAGGCGTTTCCTGAGCTTCGCCGGTTGGTTCTTCTTCAACTGTTCAAAGGCAGACTTGATGTTCGCACTCTTCTGCTCAAAATTCTGTTTCTTCATTTACGGTCTCTCCGTGTGGTATCGGCGCATGGTAACAGCACGGGCCTCGGTCAACAAGACGCGACGGACCTATTTCGATTCCTTGTACACCGTATCGACGGCGAGGCCTGCTGCGAGTAACAGGATGGCCTTCGCCGGTGCCGGCTCATCGTTCAGGGCAATAATATAATTGTCGGCGGAGGTGAAGAGCTCTTTTCCGATGCCGGCCCATTTCTTGGTGATGGTCCCCAGTTCATTTCCCGAACCATCCAGAAAGCGGAAATTCCAACCCTTCCAGTCGCCTTTGACCAGGGCGGCTTCTTTGCCGGCGGCGTCAAAGACCTGAAACGCTCCGCCGAGTGAAAACATCTTGCTTCGGAACCAGCCGACAAGAGTCCCGTTCTTATCGGAGATATTCACGCGCGCCCGGAACAGGGTGAATCCGCGCTGAAGGGAAAAGAGCAGCTTGGAGTCATCATCCGGATCAGAGCCTTCATAGACGAACACCTTGGTGGGCAGCAGCTGTTTGTTGAGAAGAAAGCGGAGAATGTGAACCAGGAGGGAGGGCTTTTCCTTGGCGATGCCAATCTGCCTCTGGGTTTCAGGGTCCAGAATGTCGTAGGTGTCGACAAGCTTCAGGAATCCAACGCGCTCTCGAACGAAATAGGTTTTCCGATTCAGCATGGTGTACTCCTTTGGCCTGATTTGTTGTTGGATCATTCGGACTGGAGGCGGATCATAACAACTCTGAGTGGCCTGTCACTACGGGAAGCAGAATCCACGAATTCGTTCCGTGCAATCGCCCAACAAAACATGCAGAATATTCGCCCCATGTCCCTCGGGTCGTGGGATTGGCTCGACGATCTCTGTCGGGCGAAAGATCATCTATAGGAGTGAACCATGACATTATGCCTAACCGATACCGCCGTCAGCCTGACCCCTTTTCAAGGGATCGGCGTGGAGGCCGATTGCTATATTTATGACGACACGAACCGCCAGTGCGGGGTGAACGCCAAGGACCTGGAATTGATTGAGCGGCGGTTGCAGGCGTTGAAGCCGGCGCTGGCACGCCTGTTCGTGAGTGTGGCCTGGGTGAATCCCTCCCTGGATGGGAAGACCATGGAGTGGGGGAATCCCTACTATGGCTACCTTGTCCGGCAGTTGAAACTGCTCGACGCCATCGGCACCCGGATCAACCTGGTGCTCTTCGACCCTCAGCCTCCCGCGATCAGCGATGCCGCGCCGCTGGTACAGGCCATGGTCCTGCTTCTGGAACGGCTGCGTGCGATTGAGGGCATCCAGGGTCTTGCCTGGCTCACGCTCTACAACGAGCCGGACGGGATGTTCCCGCATGACTCCCCTCTGGTGCGGCGGCTGTTCGGAGACGACCGGGTGATCAAGCAACCGCCTTTCGAGGAGTACGTGCGCCTCAACCGTCTCGCGCTTTCGCTGCTCTGTGAGCACGGGCTGACGGGTATCCGGCTCCTGGTGGCCGACACCGTATGGGGGCATCCGATGCGGGTCGAGCGGCTGCGGCTCTGTCGCGCGGCTTTCGCCGATGACGATGTGGACTACAGCTATCACAATTACAGTGACGAGGACCCGGCCATGTATGACGGGAATCCGAACTGGGTCTATCCCGGAGTGGCGGAGGAATCCCGCCTGTTTCGCGAGATGGTGGGGGCTGACCGGAGGCTGATGCTCTGGGAGTTCAATGCCGCCGGCAAAGCTTTCGGCAGCCATTTCCCGGGTCTCGGCTCGGGCGGGAGCGATCTTCTAGGCGGGTTTGACGCCGGGCCGATTGTTTGCGGCAAGGTCATGCGGGCGATGCAGGCCGGGATCGAGGGGATCTGCCTGTGGTGTGCGCATGACATGGTCTATATGGGGAACCCGAACGGCGGACCGATGCAGTTTGGCCTGTGGCGCTTCAAGTGGCAGCATTGGTATCCGCGACCCTACTATCACTACTACGCACTGCTCTGTCGGGCTTTCCGTCCCGGCTGTGTGGTTCAGCGCATCGAGGGCGCGCTTCCCGGCGTGGCCGCGCTGTCGGCCCTGCAGGCGGGCCGGTGCGTCGCGGCTTTCCTGAATGAGACTCCCGAGCCGAAGCGGATCACGGTCCAAGGTCCCTGGACCGGGACAGTGCGCCGTCTGCGCGTGTATCCCGGCATGATCCCCCTTGAGGGCGATCTGCCCGCGGCAAGCGAGGAAGAGTCGACGTCCGATGCCGCCGGGCAACTTGTTCTGGAACTGGAAGGGCGTGAGTTGGTTGTGGTCACGGAATAGCCATGGCGCCATTTCCGATTGCATTCACCGAAGGTCATGTCTAGCATCGTTAGCCGTCGTAGAACTCGAAGCACATTCTCACAACAGAAAGGACGTTCGTATGGGACTTGGATATGAAGATACGCCCCTCTTGCCGGGCGGAAAATGGACTGTTCATGATGGGCGCCGCCCCCAGCCGCGGGTGGTTGAACCCGGAACCGCGTCGACCCCGCAACAACCCGGGCGCGCGCCTTCCGATGCTCTGGTGCTGTTCGATGGCAGCAGTTTGTCGTCGTGGCAGAGCGACCGCGATGGCGGCGCCGCCAAGTGGAAAGTCGAGGGCGGCCACATGGAAGTGACCCCCGGCACGGGCGACATCAAGACGAAGGAAGGTTTCGGAGACTGTCAGCTTCACCTCGAGTGGGCCGCGCCGATCGTGGTCAAAGGGGATGGCCAGGGACGTGGTAATAGCGGCGTGTTCATGATGGGCTGCTACGAAATCCAGGTTCTTGACTGCTATCAGAATCCCACCTATCCGGACGGAACCACGGCCGGGTTGTATGGACAGTTCCCGCCGTTGGTCAATGCCTGCCGTAAGCCCGGCGAATGGCAGACCTACGACATCCTGTTTGTGGCGCCGCGCTTCGAAGGCCAGAACGTGCTGACTCCGGCCTTCGTGACGGTGATCCAGAACGGTGTGGTGGTCCAGCATCACCGCGCGCTGCAGGGAAACACGAACCACAAAGTGTTGTCCTGCTACATCCCGCACCCGGCGAAGGCGCCGTTGAAACTGCAGGACCATGGCGATCTGGTCCAGTACCGGAACATCTGGGTCCGGCCGCTGGATTTCTACGCTGAGGCGTGAGACTCGTCCTGAACGATCAGACGCCGGGCCGCCATGGCTGACGGCGGTGCAGAGGGGGCACCTGAGGTGCCCCCTTTTTTTATGGGTTCATCAGGGCGCCGTTCGACGCGAGTAGGGGGTGCGCAAGGTGGCTCCCGGGGCGATTTGGTGAACCGTCTTCTGGAGTCTCACGCCGAGCGGGACAGACCCCCGGTTGACGATCGTGGCCGTGTCGGGCGTGAGTTCGACGTGGAGGGGCACTCCCTTCCAGACCAGAGGGAAAGCCAGCCGGGTCCACGCCGCCGGCAAGGCGGGCCGCAACGTGAGCTCTTCGGTCTCCATGGCGGTTCCCATCCCGGCGAACCCCAGGACGGCGACCATCCAGCTGGCGGCCGCATTGGCGATATGGATGCCTTCCGCCGCCCCGCCGTGACCGATATCGAGATCGTTGTTCATCGTCTTGTGCCAGAAGCGCCAGGCGTCACGGTCATACCCAAGGCGGCAGGCCATGATCGCATGAGCCCCGGAAGACAGTGAAGAGTCGTGGGTGGTATAGGGCAGATAGTAGGCCCATGCGGCGGCAACCTCCGCGTCCGAGAACTCGGTCGGGAAGAGCATCATGAGCATCAGGACATCCGCCTGCTTCATCGCCTTGTTGCGGTAGAGCCGCTCCTGGGAAACATTGTTCGCGTAGCCTTTGCTGCGATCTTTCCAGAGGGCGTCGAAGTGGGGATCCGCCAGGCGCTCGAACTCCTCGCATTGCAGGACCAGTTTTCCGTCCTTGCTGCGGAGGATGGGAAGGCCTGCGGCCACGGTGGCAAAAGCCGTCCGTTCCTTGTCCGTGGCCCCACCGACCCGGCCGATCTCGCCGGCGGCGAGTGCGAGCGTGAAGGCGGCGACGCGGTTGGTATAGGCGTTGTTGCTGGTGATGGGCGAGTACTCGTCGGGCCCCATCACCCCCAGCAGGCTGGGGGTCTTTTCGCCGTCGCGATACTCGATCCGGCCCATCCAGTAGCGGGCCGTTTCGACGACGGCTTGGCCGGCCTGGCCTGAGAGATAATGCGCCTGGGGACAGGCCCGGTCGAAATGGGTCATCGCATAGACAACATCGCCGGTGACGTGGATTTCGTGGTCACGGTACTGCCAGTTGGGACAGCGTTCGTAACCTTCCGGATCGGATTCCCAAGGATAACGGGCGCCGGGATAGCCGTAGGCGGCGGCGTTGGCCCGGGCGCCGTTGAGTCCCTGCACACGGAAATCGACGAGCGTGCGAGCCCGGTCGGGATCGGTGTAGAGATAGAAGGGGAGCATGTACATCTCGGTGTCCCAGAAGAAACGGCCGAAATAGGCGTCGCCGGCGTAACCCTTGGCGTCGATCGCCACGCGGGCATCGCCGGGGACATGGCAGCGCAGCAGATGATAGAGGGAGCAACGGAGCGCTTGCTGGCTTTCAGGATCACCTTCGACCACCACATCGCATTGGTCCCAACGGGCCTGCCAGAATCGGTCGTTCCCGGCGGCGAGCGCGTCATAGCCGACGGCGAGGGAAGAGGCGAGTTCGGCGTCGGCGGCCAGGGCCACGAGATCGCGTGAGGTCGTGACCACCGTGTGGCGCTCGACGATGACCGGGGTGTTGGCCGACAGGGCCATTGTTCCGGTCAGAAATGCCTGGCGACCGGTGATCTCGTGCTGCCAGGCCAGGGGGGAGGGAGCCACCCGGGAGGTCAGGCGCACTTCTTCACCGATATCGGTGACCACCCGGCAACTTACCCCGTCGGTTCCCAGCGGGGCCAGTGTGCGTTGGGCGAGGTGATCGAAACCGCTCGTGCGGATATCGCTGTCGAGGCCGGTCTGAACACGCAGGGTGATGGCGCGATCAGCCTGCAACCGCATCCGTTGAACCGCCAGATGCGGACGGGCCGCATCGATGAACCGTTCGAAGGTGACGGTGACGTTGGCTCCGCTGCGCGTCGCCCAGCGGAGGGAACGGGAGAGGACTCCATTCCGGAGATTGAGCGAACGGCGGTAGGCGGTGAGGGAATTGCTGGTCATTTCCAGGCGTTCACCCTCGACCGTCGGGATCATGAGCCAGAAGAAGGGAAGATTGACCATTTCCTTGTCGAGGGTGGGGTGCTGGCCGAAAATGCCGGGCACATAGGTTCCCCACTTGGCCTGGGTCGTCGGGAATTTTTCCGCCGTCACATTC
Source organism: uncultured Verrucomicrobiota bacterium (assembly GCA_964404035.1). Classification (GTDB taxonomy): domain Bacteria; phylum Verrucomicrobiota; class Kiritimatiellia; order CAIKKV01; family CAITUY01; genus CAMBRF01. The sequence continues at coordinate 30,746 of CAYOIT010000029.1, forward strand.
CCCGGCATGCGCAGATACGTGGTGTGTTGCGGGGAATCGGCGAAGTGCTCCTCGATCGAGCCGCGGGACTGCAGATAGCCGCTGCCCTGGGTGAACAGTCCCTCATAGGCGCGGGAGGTGGCCGTCGAGAAACGGGATTCGGTTAAGGTCCATGCTTCATTCATGATGCGAGTTCTCCTGCGGCATCCTCACGCCGGTTTGTTGAAGAAGGGCAACAGTCCGGCGGCGTCCAACTCGCCCGCCATGGTTTCATACTGTTTGGGCGTGAGGGTGCGCAGGGGCAGACGACAGGGGCCGCAGTCGAGTCCGGCGAGTCGCATCATGGCTTTCTGGGCGGGCAGACCGCCATGGCGGACGAGGATTTCGACCAAGGCATAGGATCTTGCTTGAAGGCGCCGTGCCTCGTCGAGGTTCCCCGCTTCAAAGGCTTTGATCAAGGCCGTGTAGATCGGGGCCGCATAGTTGTAGGTGCTGCCCACGGCGCCCTTGGTTCCGACCGTCAATCCGGCGAGGAGCATCTCATCGCGCCCGAAGAGCATGTCGAAACGTCCGCCCTCGAAAGCGACGCACTGGCCGAAATCCATCAGATTCTCGAACGTGTACTTGATCCCCGCCAGGGTCGGGATCTTGTCTTTGGCGGCACGCAGAAAGTCGATCATGGGGAACGTCACCCCGGACATTGAGGGGATGTGGTAGTAGTAGAACGGAAGTTTGGGGGCGGCGGCAGCCACCTCGGCGCAGAACGCCACCAGATCGTTGATGCCGGCAGGCTTGAAGTAGGAAGGGGCCAGTGCGCCCATCGCGGCAGCCCCGACTTGCTGCGCATGGGCGGCCAGGGCCCGGCAGTCCGTCAGCGAGTTGTGCCCGACGTGAACGATGAGCCGGAGCCCCTTGGGCCGCACTTCGCTCCAACGCTTGGTGACCGCCATGCGTTCGGCTGTGGACAGCGAGGCGCTTTCGCCGGTGGAGCCACAGACGAAGGCGCCGGTCACGCCATTCAAGAACAGGCTGTTGGCCTGTTTCTCGATGATCTCGAGGTTGACCTCGCCCTGGGCATTCAGTGAGGTAAAAGGAGCGGCTACCAGACCTGTTATTTTGTCACTCATACTGTTGTTTTCCTTAGTGATTTACACTGTTGCCGACGGATTATCCACAATCGCGCCCTTCAGTCGCAAGGCGTTTCGCAATGACTCGGGGTTGACGTTACGTAGGGCCACGTTTGGCGCGGCCAGTCCCGCACACCACAACGTCCCAATTGCCGGATACCGGCAGTTTCCAGTCACCCATCAATGGCATCAGTGTTATCTCCGAAAGCTCGTGACGAATGTCACGTCATGGCAACCCGCTTCCAGGCGGGGAAGTTGCCCGTCCGGTGGCAGGTCGATGCTCTTGCCGTCCAGATTCAAGGCCGCGCCGTGGGGTGCCAGCCCGCCGAGATCCAATCGAACTGGCACCGGGGACTCAAGCGTCAGTCGTTTGGTGCTTCCCTCCTGCTCGATGGACACCCGGACCGGGCCACGGCAGGTGGGCACCGTGGCGTCCAAGTGCTCCAATCCTGCCGGCTGTGGAGCCACCAGGACCGTCCTGAACCCCGGTTCCGCCGGGCGCACGCCGGCCACGAAGCGGGGGATAATATTGGCGGGGGCCGCGCCCCAGGCATGATTCCAATCGAGGTTGTTCTTGAATCGCCAGTCCCACGCTTCGAGCGTCACGGTGGATCCCGCGCGCAACATGTTCAGCCAGCCCCGGTCATGTTCGGCCGTCATCAGGGCGAGCGCGTGAGGGGCCTCTCCCAGGCGATACAGGGCTTCCAGAAGGTACTGCGCTCCGTAAACGCTGCAGGCCATGCCTCGCGAATGAAGGAAGGACAGCACGCCGCGGGTGGCGCCCGGCGGGATCAGGCCGAAGGCGGCCGGAAAGAAGTTGGCATGTTGGGAGGAATGGGCGGATCCCTCGCCATCCACAAAGACGCCGTGTTCGTGCGAGAAAAGCGTGCGTCGAATGGAGGCGGCCACCTGGGCGGCGCGTTGTGCGAAAAAGCCCACATCGTCGGGGCGGTCCAAGGCGGTGGCGATTTTTCCGAACAAGTCCAGGTTCCAGTAGTGGAAGGCGTTGACGACGGTGTTGATCGGAAGCATCTCATGGCCATCGCGTTCACCCGTGCCGTCCTTGGTGAACGACCCGGGCGGCCAGTCCACGATATCGCACATGGGCTGACGGAGATGCAAACTGGCGAGAAACTCAGGGGTCATGAGACCGGTGGCGGTGCTGATCAGTCCGTCCTCGCGGGCGAGCGGGAGCAGGACCTTGGTTCGCAACTCGTCGTAGTAGTGCGCCAGAAGGTCGGTCCGCCCCGTGTAGTCGTAGTCAGCCCAGGCCATGGGAACGAAATGCAGCGCCCATTCGGTGGGCCAGGTGGGGTGGAACAAAAGACGTTCCAGCGTGTGCCGGGCCATTTCGTATTCCTGGTCCACGCCGTAGTGGCACAACTGGTTGATATAGGCATCGGCCTCGTAGGGGATACGTTCACGGTCGCCGTCCACATAGATGCCGCAGAAACTGGTAGCCTTGATGCTGTGCTTGCAGAGGTCCCAGACGCGGTTGAGCCGGGAGTCGGAGCACTCGAAAGCGGAAGCGGAGTCGTTGAACGGTGTATGGACAGCCAGCAGGGCGATGTCGATCAGGTCAATGCCGGCGCCGGTGACTTCCGCGTAGCGAAAGGGAAGAACTTCGAACAGGGTGGAAGGCATGCGGATGGCCTGGGATCCGGTATTACGGCCGTCAGGCGGGATGATCACCTGATAGGTATGCCGCCCGGCTTCAACGGCGAGCGGTATGACCCGGCATCGGATGGTGCCCGGCGGTGTCCGGTCGATCGCCCCCGAGTCAGTGAGCTTCTCGCCGAGACAGACCTCGACGTGGGCGGCGCGATCGGCCTGCAAGCCCAACTGGACAGTCCCGAAAAACGCCCGGCCGAAGTCGACAAACCAGCGCTGATCGTCGCGCCTTTCAATCTTTGCCGCGGGGATTTCAGAGACCACCAGGGGACGGGGGTGGGCGAGGCAGGTGGGAGTGTTCATGGCGCGTCCAGGCTGGAAGGGCGGGTTAGGCATCAACGAGCAGGTCAAATTTGATCCCCAATCGTGAGGCAAGATCGGGCTTATCCACCGCCTTGCGCATGGCCTCGTCGGAAGCGACGATGTTCTCTTTGACCAGGCGGGCCAGTTCCTCGTTAAGAATCTTGTTGCCGCGCTGCTTGCCGGTTTGCATGGCGCTGAAAATCTGGTGCGTCTTGTTCTCGCGAATCAAGCTGGCGACCCCGGTATCTGAAACCAGGATCTCCAGAGCGGCCACCCGGCCCCCGCCAATCCGGCGGCACAGGGTTTGGGCAACCACACCTTTCAGGTTGTCGGCCAGCACCGCCCGCACCTGATTCTGCTGTTCGGCGGGGAACATGTCGATGATGCGGGCGACGGTACTGACGGCCGTGTTAGTGTGCAGCGTCCCGAAGACCAGATGTCCGGTGTTGGCCGTTTCCAGCGCAAGCGACACGGTCTCAAGGTCGCGCATTTCGCCGACCAGCACGATATCGGGATCCTCGCGGAGGACGGCGCGGAGCGCCCGGGCGAATGACGTGGAATGGGGACCGATTTCGCGCTGGTTGACCAGGCACCGCTGGCTCTGGTGGACGAATTCGATAGGATCCTCCAGCGTGATGATGTGACTGGACCGCGTCTTGTTCAAATGGTCGATCATGGCGGCCAGCGTCGTGGACTTTCCGCTGCCGGTGGGCCCGGTGACGACGATCATCCCCTTGGGATACTCGCACAACTGGCGCGTGATGGACGGCAATCCCAGCTGGTCGATCGAGACCACGCGGTCCGGAATCTGCCGGAAAACGGCGCCGACGCCCCGGTTGTCGCGGAACAGGTTGATGCGAAAGCGGGCAATACCGGGAATGGCATAGGCAAAATCGGTATCGTTATCGCTCTGGAACTGGGCGCGGTTGTGCTCGGACATGATTGGCTCGATCAACTGAAAGACAGTCTCCGAGCCCAACGTCATGCTGTCAGGAATCTCCGAGATTTCCCCGTCAATACGCCAGCGCGGACGATGGTGGGCCGACAGGTGCAGGTCGGAGGCCCGTTCGGCGACCATCCGACGCAGAAAGAGGCTGAGTTTGTCGCTCTCCGGGGTTCCGGCGGGAGCGGGGGGGGGGCTGATGGTGTCGCCAGCGACCGGCAGAGAGGCGGAGGAGGCTCCCTGATGGTCCATCGCCGACTGAAGGTCCCTGAGGCGACGGGCGAATGCTCGACAGACCACGAGCCCGAACGAGGGCAGTTTCCGGAACAGTTCGGAAAAACACGCCTCGTCAAAGCACAGAAGCAGCGTCTCACCCACGGCCGCCATGTTCTCGTCATGAGGCGTTCTCAGCAGCAGTTCAATCTCACCGAGGGTACTGTAGGGTTTGATGCGCGCCATCTCGATGGGGTCCTGCCCGCCGTTGAGGGACTTCCGGACACTGACTTCACCTGCCGCCACCATGGCAAAACTGGTCGAGGGTTCCCCCTGCTGGCGGATCATCTCCCCCGGATCGAACTGGATCATCTTTGCGTTCGCTGCAATCTCGATCAAATCACTCTCGGGCAGATCGCAGAACAGACGGCTCTGTCGAAGTTCCGCCACGATGGCTTTGATCACATCCTTGCCAGCAGACAGGGTTTTCATCTTTGCCTCTCTTCGCCGCGTCCAGTTTGACGGGGCTTGTCGGGATCAATCAAGTGGCGACACAATAGACGGACCCCTTCAACGGCACAAGATATTCTCTGATCATCTCGCGCAGGAAGCGGCGTCAAATGCGGCCCGGCACGGACAGGCAAGGTTGATCGAAATCAAACTGCGCATCCGTAGCGATCTCGGACAACTGGTTATCCGGGACGATGGCTGCGGGTTCTCGCCCGAGCCGGCCCCTGACGGTGGCCTGGGCCTCCGGACCATGCGATACCGGGCGGATATCATTGATGGGGCGCTGGAGGTAACGAGCGCCCCGACCGGCACAACCGTGACGTGCACCTTCCCGCTCCCGGCAACAACCCGCTAAGCACACCACTTCAGAAACAAGGCAGCGTTTTCTTCAAGGTGGACCGTGCTGTCCCCAGCGCGGTCAGACGCCG
>CAYOIT010000030.1:0-31052 GCA_964404035.1 uncultured Verrucomicrobiota bacterium
TTGGCTCGCGCCATGCAAACCAGCCGGTCTTCCTTGGATCGCCTGCTCGATCCGGAAAACGCCTCCGTTACGCTACTCACGCTGGAAAGCGTTGCGCTTGCGTTGGGTAAGAAACTCAAGGTCCAACTGGCTTGACGGCCTCGTCATCTACCCCACCAACACCCGCTCTCGCGACCTTACCCCTTGCCGCCTCACGCTTCCCGCGACGGGCAACATCCTACCGACACTCTCCGTCTCCCACCGCCGATGATTCGCGAGCGCCAGGGCCATGACGCAATCATCATGATACCCGCCGGGCGCGTTGTACGTGATCCCGCCTGACGGTCCGATCTGGTACTCATACCGCCTCATCTCAGCCCGACTGTTCACCGTTCACTGTTGACTGTCCACTGGCCGTAACCGGAGTACCGGGCAAGTGACGGGTGTCAGCGTGTTCACGCAGCAGTCGCCGCCGGTAGGGTTAAACCCCATGGCCAAGGCCAGGCGCATCGCGTAAGGTAATCATCAGAAACGTACTAGCCCGTGAGTGTTGCCATCAACACTGAAAGGAATCGCATGAACCTCCTCATATCGCCCGTGTTGGCCAACATCTACTACATCGGTGGAAGCGGACTTGGCCTTGTTGTCGTCATCGTTCTCGTGGTGCTTTTGCTCCGTCGATAGCTCAGGTGCTTTGCCCCAGGCAATCGGCAGCATGGAGTGGGCTTCCGCAATGCGGTCATTTCGGGATTCAATCGCATGGCCCCCATGCTCGCTGTGTACACTTCGTGCCGACGTCACCGCCGACTACGCAACACTCGCTTCCGGTTGGCGGCTACCCTTGGCCGGTTCACCCTCGCAGATGACAGGGTCCATACAGTCAATTTCGTTGTCTTTCGACACCTCCTTCAACTACGGACTTTCCACGGCGCGATGCGATGTGACCCCGTCGTCTCGAGCGGCCTACGGCGGGAATCACTTCCCGTACATCTCCCTTGAAATCGCGAGAAATTCGTTGCACATCACATCGAGTGCTTCCTGGCTATGCCCTGCCCCTTTCGGGTCGGTGTACCAGCGCGGAAGGATGCCGCCATTGGGTCGCCCGAGAAGTTCCACCATCTTCCGGCAGTAAGCCCGGATTTCGGCCGGGTTACCGCGGGCCATGGTCATCTGGATATCAACCGGCGAGTAGAACACCAACCGCCCGCCGAAGCGCTTTCCCAGGAGTTCCAGCCCCATGTTCTCCTGCTGGTCCATGTGGATCACCTGTAGGCCGGCATCGATCATGTCGTCGAGCAGATCGACAATATGCCCGCAGGAATGGAGAAACGTCTTGAGTCCGTGCGCATGACAGCAGTCCCACACTTTCTTGTAGCGCGGTTTCCAGATTTCCCTCCACTTGTCCGGCGAGATCATCGGGCGATCCTGCAACCCCCAGTCGTCCGGGAAGATGTAGCCGTTGGCGCCTGCGGCGGCATACCGCGGGATGGCCGCCAGGTTCATATCGACCAGGATGTCGAGCAGACGTTCCAGTTCCGCCGGATATTCATAGATATCGGTCCAGATCGCATCCAACCCGCGAATGAAATGTGGCCGTTCGTACAGCGATACGCCGTAGGAGAGAATGAAGCGGTCGCCAGCGGCGGCGCGTTGTTCCGCCAGTTTGGTCCAGCGCGCCGGATCGTTGATGTCCGGGATCGTGAGTTTGTCGAAATCGGCCCAATCCTTGAGCGGGTACTCCTTCACCTCGCCAAGCGAGCAAACGCCGATATTATCCCAGACCGCCCCCCATTCGTCGGTGCCTTTCCCATTCGGCGGGCGCATGTCCGGGGAGGGAACCATGGCCATGCCCGCGAAGTCCGAGCCGAACGGGGCCGGGAAATCGCGCGGAAGGCGTTCCGGTCCCTTGAATTCAATGGCGGCGGTAACGATTTCGCGTGAAGTCTGTGTTTTCATTTCAGTAACGCCCCAGTTCTTTCGCCAACTCGACAATGCGTCGGAACCCATCGAGACTCACGCTGGACGGCACCGAGTGGTCCGACGAAAAAATGTAACCGCCACCCTTCTTGAGTTCGGGCAGCACGCGGCGCATCTCCGCCTCGATGGCCGCCATGTCGTCCCATAGCACGGCATTGATACCGCCGTGAAGGACCAACTTATCGCCGTATTGCCCCTTGATCGCCAGGGGATCCATGCCCGCCTTGACTTCGATCGGGTTCAGGCAGTCGATCCCGATATCCAGAAGCTCCGGAATGAGCGGCCGGATGTCGCCGCACGAGTGCAGATGCACCTTCACGCCCTTGGCATGGGCCCAGTCGACCGCGCGCTTGTGGACCGGTTTCAGCAACTCACGGTAGGTGTTCACCGAGAAGAACTGATTGAGTTTGAAGCCCATGTCGTCCGGCCAACCGACCTCGTCGAAGGTGTAACCCTTCTGCCACACCTGATCCAGCAAGGCCAGCCCGACGTCCAGTTCGTGGTTGAACATGTCCACGCACCACTCGGGGTCTTCAATCAGCGCCATCAGCACGCGTTCCGTGCCGACAGCCCACGAGTGCGTGATATCGAACCCGAACCAGAGGCCGCCGGTCACCCAACGGCCCTCCTTGCGCCACGTCGCGTAGTTCTTCGCCAGGTACGCCCAGTCGATGCGGTCGACCGATGGCGTCATGCGGGCCTTGGCCTTGCGCCAAGAGTCCGGATCCTTGATCGTGAAGTCGATGAACTCCGGTGTCGAGGCGATGTGCTTCCAGTTCTTGAGCGTCACGCCCCAGGCAGTGGTACAGACGGAGTACTCCGCCGTTTCCTCGATCACCTTCTGTGGATAGCGAGGACTGTTGTCGGTTCCGATTGCGGCCGTCTTGTCCACGCCGCAGAAGTCAGTCCAGTCCGCGTCTTTCGGCAATCCTTCCTTCTGCCAGCGCTCAATCGTGGCGCCCCACGGACTGTCGATGATGGGAACCCGGTCCGCCTCCCGGTGCTCATACATCCGCTTGAATCTCTCGAATGAACTCAACGTTTTCACAAGGAACCTCCTTCAGTTACACACAGCTTACTCATTCATTCTCCTTTCGGTAGACAAGCCATGCCGGGCGATCCCGCGATGGCGGGACCCGGCCTACTGCCTACTGTACGGCGGGCAGTACCTTGCCCGCTGCAAACCACGTTCGTCACACCCACCACCCCTGCACTGCTCCGAATGCCGGGCGACGTTCCGCCTTCGTGAAGCTTCCGCCTTCGCCGAGGCTCCGGCGCGACATGCCGGCGAGACAAGAGCGCCCCGCCTACTACACAACCGGGTTGCCTATCGAACGCACCAACTCCACCGCCTCCCGGGCGGCCGCCAGATTGTCTCCAACCGCCACCACCACCACTGCCCGGACGCGGGAGAGGATGGGCTTCAACTTTCGCAACTGCTCCAGGGAACAATCGAACATCAGGGCATTGGTCCCGGAGGCCTCATAGAGTTCAAGCAACTTGTCTGCCGCGGGCGGACAGTTCGGGTCGTTGGAAATCTGGATCAGGGAATGGTGGACCATCTGACCGATGACGCCCTGCACCGCGGCGCCCATCATGTGGTGATGCACCGCCAGGCCGCCCAGGGCTTCGCGGACCCGTTCGGTCCAGGGCTGCCCCCACTGCGCTGAAAGCGCCGGACCGATCATGTCCATCGCGTCCTCGGAAACGAACACACTGTCCTTCGGTGCCATCGCACCCCAGAATGGCATGCCGGGCTGCGAGCCCATCGCCGCACGCAAGTCCTGTTCGTGGGCTGTGGTGACGTACGCGCACCGGCACAGTAACTCGGTTACCTGTTCGGGCACATCATAAAGATCGGTAAACAGGTCGTTCCCGCGCAGCGCATTGGCCATGTCCAACGGCGAGAAATGATGATGCCCGTTCACGAGATAGGGCTGGGACTCGCGATCCTTCCAGTACCGCACTACCTCCAGGATCCGCCGCACCCAACGATTATCACGGTTATAGACGATCTCGCCCAACCGCGAGTAGCCGTCGGCGCCCGCCAGCGGATGATCGGCCCAACTGGTCCACTCGGCGAACTGCACCGGCATGTCGATGACGTAGGTGTGGTGAATGGCGATGCCGAAATCCGGGCACATCCAGGGAATCAGGTCGTCCCCGGCCTGTTCGCTCTTTTCCAGCATGACTTCAGCGCACAGGGCCATGTCCTCGGCCATGAGCAGATGTCCACCGGCCTCGAAGTTGTAGTCGAACAGGTTCTTCTTCGTGACCCAATAAGGGTTCTGCCGTACCACGATCATCAGATCGCCGGGACGGTTGGACGCATAGAACCGCTGATAGCGGTTGGTTCGTTTCAGAATGGCTTCGTTCATTGTCGACTCTTTCTCTGTTGTACGGTGGGCAGTACCTTGACCGCCGCGCACCACGTTCGCCTCAGTATTTACCATACGTCTTGCACATTTCCACCAGCGCGAAGATGTTTTCGTCGGGGGTGTCGCGCCCGCACTGATCACCAGTAGAGAGGATGAATCCCCCACCCTTGCCGGCATCGTCTATCGCCTGGCGCGCCGCCGCCTTGACTTGCTCCACCGTGCCGCGCAGCATGACCTCCGTGGTGTGCAGGTTGCCCATCAGGCAGAGCTTGTGCCCATAGAGGCGCTTGATCTTGGCCAGGTCGCAATCGCCCATCGGTGCGATCTCCAGTGGATTGATGCAACTCAGGTCCGTGCATTCGGCTGCCCGCTTGACGATATGGGCTTCTTTGCCACAACTGTGCAGCATCGTCGGCACACCGGCCTGCTTGCACATCCGCGTCGCCTGCTGGACAAACGGCAGGGCGTACTTGTCGAACAAATCGGGACTCGACAGGGTGATCCCGCCCGACGCGCCGATGAACACGTAGTCGAACTCCTTGCTGTCCAGAATCAATTCCACGTGCCGCAAGGCCATGGCGTAGTGCCTCGCCCGAAGTTCCTCGACCAGGTCGGGCCGGTCCATCTCCAGGAAACTGACGGCATCCAGCCCGCCATCAAGGGTGTCGGTGGACCACCAGTGGAAACCGGGGATACCGGTACCGGCACCAATCGCATGACGACCTGCTATGGCATCTTTATGCATGCGGATAGTTTCACGGCTGTACCCGGTGGGAACACGGAATACGTATTTGAGCAGGTGCAGTTCCGTCTCCAGGTCTTTGATCCATTTGCGCGTCAGGGTGTCGGGATCGTCCTGCGGATAGTAGCGCTCCTGCCACAACTCGCCTTCGGGGGTATGGGCGGTCCAGCGGTTGAGCACGGAATGCTCCGTCCGTTCGACGACGCGGGAGTCGATGGTCACGCCGTCGTCATATTTGAAATCCAACCCACTGCAGAACCAGGCGTCGATCCCGAAATAGTCGGCAGTGTCGAGATAGGCCTTCCAGTGCGGGGGATTACCGAAAAGTAGGCTCTCCCAGTAGGGCTTGCCCGTCCTGCGGCAGGGGATCATACAACTGAAGTCCGGTGTGCAGGGCACCCGGTCGGCCTGGCCGTTCTGCATCGTGATCAAGAAACGTTCGCGTGAGTTCATTTTGTCCATTTTCTTCCTATGGTTCCAATGCCGGGCGAGGTACTGCCCAGCCTACCCCGCACCGTGCTGTGCTCTAGTGCGGGGCCTACTGTACGGCGGGCACTACGCTGCCCGCCGCTAGCCACGTGCGTCATGACCGACTCCCCCGTCTGGCGCTTCAAACTGAACCACTCCATAATCCGCCGTGCTGTAGGCGGGGGTGCCGCAGCCAAAAATCGAGGTAGCGGCGCGTGGCTTGTCGCGTTCCGGGCTGCCGATGACTCTCAGTTCCATCCGCATGTCCGCAGCTTGAACGGGCAACTGATCTAAGGGAATTCGTGCCGCGCAGGCATAGCCATTGGCCTCCAACCGCAACACCCCGTCGGCCTCTGACATCGGCACCACCGCGTATTGGGCGATGCGGAAAATGCGCAACGCGCCGGCGGCCGGATCCGGAACGAGAAAGAACTGCAGCTTCGGTTCGGCGGGCTGGGCCGAGGCGACAAAGACTTCAACACAGGACCCGGCCCACGGCTGGCTGGGCTCTGGCTTGATTTCACAGTCCGCAATCTCCAAGGCCAGCAGGAGATGGGTTTCCGTGCGCCCCAAGCGCACGTCGGCATGCAACGCCTTCCCTTTCCTCAACTGCCGCGGCGCCATGACGGCGAGCGCCGCCGGCACCGCCGCGGCCTCGTTCACCGCAGTCAACATCGGCACACGCCAGGAACCGTTAATTCGCCGGTACGCCAGGGTCGGCAGGAACCCGACTCCTTCCACCTCGGTTTCAAGACCGAACGCCTCGACCGCCGCCGCCACCTGAATGCGCCAGCGATGCTCGAGTGTGGCGCCGGGGACAAGTTCGGCGATTTCAAGCGTGGCGTCGCCATCGATGGTCACCGTGCCGCTCTCCAGCGGCTTCACCGTCACCTTGCCGGTCGCACTCGCATCGCCGAGATTCGTCATCTTCAAGCACACCCCATTGTCCCCGTCGATCTCCAGCCTGGAGGTGACGATGGGCCGTAGGGCCCCGCGCTCGCGGGGCCAGTCCTCGTACGATTCCGGGCGGCTGGCCGCCTGCCGTGGACCGGCCTGATTCGGCGCGAACGGTCTGAAACCCAGCGCCAGGGCGGGCGAATCGGACCGCAGGGAGAAATCCCCGCCGTCGGGATCGAGAAACAGCGGATCGGCGACCACCGTGTTGACAAACTGGCCTTGTTCGCGCAAGGCGCTCAGGGGCTCCCCAAGGTCCAATTCATCGGCGTGGGCCCAGATCAGGTTGTCGCGGAACTGGCAGATTTTCCGAGGCCAGCCCTGGGCGCCATAGCCGGCGCCATTCATACGGCCCTCGCGAAACACGATGATATTGCGCTCGAATACCCCGGCGCGGTGCCCTTCGTGCCGGCCTGCAGGCAAGACATGCGGCTCCCCGGAATAGGCGAAGATGTTGTTGCGGACCAGCAGGTCGCGGCCGTAGTGGCCGCTGTAGGCGGCGTGGCGCGTGTGGTGCACCAGATTCTCTTCGAAAATGATCTCTGAACAGCCTTCGTCCGGGTAAAGCCCCCAGCCGCCGTAGCCGTAGCAACTGATGTGATGAATGTGGTTGCCTTTGACGAGGCCACCAGGCTGACGCCCCAGCAGGTAAATGCCGCCATTGTCGCTGAGCACTTGCGTCCAGTTGATATGGTGGATGTGATTGTGCTCGATCCGGTTCGCCACCGTGGCAGTCTCGGCATACCCCCAAGTCCAGCCGCAGGAGATGGCGGTATAGTTCATGTTGAAAATATGATTGTGCAGGATCCGGTTGTGCCCGGCATTCCCGATCCAAATCCCGATGGCGCTCGGGTAAAGGACACTGCCGTCATGGATGACGCAGTCGGAAACCAGCGCGGCGCGCGGCTTGCCTTTTCCGGTGGGCAGACTTTTCGCGCGATTGGTTTCCCACGAGTTGGCGCACCATTCATGATCCACACGGACCCCGCCGGCCCCCATATCCGACATGGCGCAGGCCACGACCCGGCAGTCGTGGCTGCCGGCGCCAAGTTGCACTGCGTATTGGGCGATGTTGCGGATCTCGCACCCATAGAGCGCGCAGTGTTCGGCAGAGCCAAAGACCACCGCGCCGGGGATGTCGAAACCGGCCTGAATCGAACCGCACCACCCGGCGGGGGGCAGCCATTCGGCGTGCTGGAACCGCAGGTTCTCCAGATGCACATGGCGCACGGGCTTCCCGCCCGGAACCCCGATCTGGACCAGCGTCTGGAGGTAAGGCGCGACGATATCCGTGGTCTCAGGCGTTTCGCCTTCCATTGGCAGGTAGAAAAGCTTTCCGGCGGGCCGATCCAGATACCACTGGCCGGGCTCTTCGAACGCCTCGAAGACGTTCTCGACATAGAAGCGGGCCATCTGGTTCTGCTCATCCTTCAGACTGCCGAGACTGCAGGCCTGGAAGTGAACGATGTGCTTTTGCTCGTCGATCTGCTTGATGCGGTGGTGCGTGTCGAACCAGAGCTGATAGACCACCACGTCCACATCCTGGAGGTTCCGCCAGTTTTGGATCTGGCCGGGTTCGAACTGCACATTGTCCGGCCCCTGATGCCAGTTCATCCCGGAGTCTTTGCCGGTGAGCGCCGCGAAGCGGTGGAAACCGGTCCGGGGCAGACGCGGGCGAAAGCGGCGCTGCCCGTTCACGAACAGTTGCAGGAAGTTCCAGTCGCCGGCGGCCGCCTCGGGCAGATCCGCCACCCAAAGACGCCGTCCCTGATGTTCACCGATTTGCCAGTTGCCGATCTTCCGGCCGCCACTGAGCACCGGCTGTTCTCCGGGATAGGCCGAGAACCGGACGGGCGCCGATTTCGTGCCGGAGAGTTCGGGGCCGAACACCAGCGGCTGCAAAAGAGAATACAGGCCGCCGCGCAGGCGCACCTCCGCCGGTTCGCGGGCCTGGCGCGTTTCGCGCAAAACCTGCAACGCGCGTTCCGGCGTGGCGAACGGGCCGTCCTGCCGGTCCGCTGACGGGTCAGCCAGCGAGCCGCTCCACTGATCGTTTCCCCGGGGTGATACGTAAATGGTTTTCATGTGTCCTTATGTGCGAAAGCGTTATCTTTGCTCGTTCTTTCAACTCCTAATGCCGGGCAGCGTAGTGCCCGGCCTACCCCGCACCGTGCTATGCTCTGGTGCGGGGCCTACTGTACGGCGGGCACTACGCTGCCCGCCGCGGCGGCACAGGAGTGCCGTCCTCCAGTCTTGCCACACTCAACCCGGCCGCATGTCTCCAGGGGGCCGCGCAATTGAACAGCGCGCGTCGTTGCACGCCCCCTGGTGTGGTCGGAGTTCCGGTCACCACCACTTCCAGCCTGCACAGACCGGATTCGGTTTGCCAGCCGGGGAACAACCGGAGCGGCAGCCGCAGGGACAGGGTGTAGCCGGCCACACCATCCAATGCCGGGCGAGGTACCGCCCGGCCTACTGTACGGCGGGCACTACGTTGCCCGCCGCTCGCCACGCATGCATCAACCAGCATGCCAATCATTTCCCCATCCGGCACTACCGTTGGCACCGGCCCCCCGCTTGACAATAACACTTGTGCGGGTTGTTTCGCCGTGGGCGGCAGCAGAAAGAATTGACTCACGCGCGGCGCGGCGGCGCCCGCACATTCGACCGGCGCGCCGGAGCCGAACAACTCGACGCAGGAGCCGGCCCACGGCTGGGCGGGGTTGACCCCAATGGCCTGATCGTCCACGCGGGCGAAGAGAAGCAGACTGTCCCCGGCCGCGGCAAAGCGCAGTTCCACACCTGGCATGCGGCGGGGCGGTACGGCGCCAAGCACCGCTTCGATCTCCAGCAGTGCCGGCATTTCCGAGAGACGCGGGATCGTCCATTCCGTGACCACATCCACGGCGAACTGCCCGCCCACGCCTGGATCCGCCGCCTTGGTCACCAGTAGCTCCGCCCGGTCGCCGACATTCTCAATCCGCACCTCCACAACCGCCGGCGTCACCGTGCCATCCTCGCGCCGCACGGCCGGCTGCAACTGCGTGAAGGTGAAACGTTCCGCATGCGGCGTGATCAATCCCTGTCGATCGGCTTCGCGCAGCGCCTTCCCCAGTTCGGCAAGTTGTCCAGCGGCCTCCGCCGGCAGCCGGCCATCCTTCTGGATCGGCACATCCCAGGTGAACACTCCGCCGTGATCCACAATGCGGCGCGTGTGCAGATACGCCTGCGCGGTGGTATACCGCAGCGGCAGCGCCCCCCAGAATTTTCCCAGAAAACTCCACACGTGATATTGCTCGCGGTGGCCGTCCGGGGCGACCACCCAACGGTCGCGGCAATCGAGTTCGCCCGGCTCATTGGTCTCCCCGGCCGTGAAATCCTCAGCCGCCGAATGCGGCGTCAGCATAATGCCCGGATTAAAGGAAACGAGGCTGTCCGGATTGCCGGCCCGCGCCGCGGCGGCGAAGCTGTGGAAATTCGGTGCGTCCGGATGCCGGTACATCTCGTCGGCGAAGTAGCAGCCGTCGAACCACCAGCCTTTCACGCGGCTGCCCCAGCGCAGGGACCATTCGCGAATGATCTCTTCCCACATGACCTGGAATTCCCGGAGCCGCTTGCCCGTGCGTTTCCCTTCAAGCGGATGCCCACCCTCAAAGCCCCATTCCCACTGGAGCTTGGAACACGCTGTCGGGTCGGTGGTCGGCGCGCCGCTGGGCAGATACGCCAGCAACGGGATGCCACGGCGGTCGAGCGCGGCGGCCAGCTCAGCGATCACGTCGCGCCGGGAACACTTGCTCGGCTGGATGCCCGTGAAACGGTCGTAGGCGTCATTGGGCGAGAGGTAGAACCCGGAGTTTTGGCCAATGGTCAGCATGTAATAGCCGACCTTAGCCGCAGCGAGTTGATCCGCCAGCCCCTCCACGTCAAAGGCGTCAATCTGCCGGTTCCACTCGTCGGGCGACAGGTTGATGGCCTGGGTGTTGCTGGCCAGATCGGCCAGATAATGCGAGGACACGCCCCAGCGGGCGGCGTGAAACCAATCGGTGCGAGATGTGCAATCCAATTTCATGATAACTCCGATCTACTGTAAGTCCGCCACGGCCAGGGCAATGCTCTGGTGCAGACGGCGGCCCATATTCACGAACAGGTACCAACGCGCCGAGGTCTGCAGCAGACACGGGTCGTTGATCCGGAAATTGTCGGGGCCGGCCTCCCTGTGGTCCATGAACAGTCCCATGCACAGTGCCTCGGAGAAATCCGGACGGAGGGCATAGAGATAGAGATCAGAGATCGGATCGTAGAGCGGCGCATCGGACCGGTTGGCAAACTCAATG
Organism: uncultured Verrucomicrobiota bacterium; assembly: GCA_964404035.1. Classification (GTDB taxonomy): domain Bacteria; phylum Verrucomicrobiota; class Kiritimatiellia; order CAIKKV01; family CAITUY01; genus CAMBRF01. Next base: position 10,833 of record CAYOIT010000030.1, read on the forward strand.
AGATAATCCTGCCCTTCCCAGGCGAACAACCAGCCCGGCCCCATCTGATCCGTTCCTGGCGGCGGCGTGATGAACGGCGTCGGAACGGCCTCCCAGCGCCGGCCGTCGGGTGACCACGCCTGCCAGACGCTCCTCGTCCCAGCCAGCGTGCCCATGAGCAGCATCCAGTACGGCCCTTTGCCAACCTCGCGCTGGAGCCGGAATACGCGCGCATAGGAGGCCTCCGTGAGGCCCGGATCGAAGCTTTGAGCGGTGACGGCGATGCCGCCATACTCGAAGTGCACGCCGTCCCGTGAGGTCGCATACCGGGTGGTGTCGTTTTCGCCATGAAAGTAAAGAAACAGGCAACGTTCGTCGGGATTCCAGATGGCGTGCGGACTGCACACATGGCTGACCTGATAGTGCGGCAGCCACTGATGACCGATGACCGGATTCTGCGGGTATTCCCGCCATGGGCCTTCCGGGTGATCCGCCACCGCCAGGCAAATACCGCCGGGCGCGTCATGCGGGGCGTAGTAAATGTAATACTTCGCCAGGGGATTCTCCCAACCGGCCCCTGTTTCGATCACGCTGGGATGGATGATGTCCGGGTGCGGGCTGTAGCGCAGCCCCGCCGGATCCAGCACGACGCCCTGGTAGCGAAACGCGGGAAGACGGAGCGCGTTGCGCGCCCGCTGAGCGCTATTGTTCAATACCTTGTTCATCGCATAGACTCCTCATGCCAGGGGCTTCGATCTGATTCCGCGCGCCACACTCACCACGTGTGCCAAATCCTTGAGCCGGAGTGATCTGGATCGGCATTACGCCGCAGGACGGCAACGACTGCTGAATGTCGCAGGGACCTTCCGCCTCGCGCAGCACGCACATTTCCGCGGCCGACGGCCAGTCGGGCGAGCCCAGGCTTCAACGTTGGCCTCCGAACACATTCCGCACGGCGCGCAGGTAGCCGTAACCCCAGCGCATGTCCGGCAGCAGGTAGCTGCCTTCGTTATGTTCATCCCTTTGTCTTCATTTTATCGTTCTCAAGTTCTTCTGAAGGGCGCGAATCCCTTCGCGCCGCGGCGGCACAGGAGGGCCACCCTCCAGACGCTTCGCTCGATGCCAGTCCTCACCACCCGTGTATCTTTCTTGCCGCCACAAACCGCTGCACGTTGCGGAAGGGCGTCGTGGAGGACCGCAGGTGAGACCGCTGATAAAGTGGATAGCTGGTCGCCGCTTCGTCCCGGGGCACAATGTCCACGAGCGTGCTCCCGCGGAATTCGCACCGGTATTGTTGCTCCTCCCGGGACCGGGTGTTGATGGTATAGGTTGACGTTTGCACCGGAACCGGGAACGTGAGAGAGAGTGCGGTCCCGGCCGCAGGGCTTTCGAACATCAAGTGCCGTCCAACCCAGTAGGGCTCGGTTGGAAGTTTGCCGGCGTCGAACCGCAACGCCCGTTTGTCCACCCACGAGGGCACGCGGACCGCAATACGGCGAGCCGCCTTGTTCCGCACGACCACCTTACCCTCGTAGGGCAGGTAACTATCCACGTCCACGAGCCGGCCGGCTCGATTCAGCAACAGATTCACAACGGCGATGCCATCCATTTCGCGGAGCATGCCCTCCCAGGCGTAATACAGGCCCTGCGTGGCGTTTCCCGTGCAGCACTGCATCACCCACGGGGAGGGAATGCTGTTCGGCAGCGAGGTTCCGGCAAAGGTTCCAAGGCTGCGCTCGATGACCTTGTCGAAGCACAGTTTGCCCGGAGTCTTCTCCTGGCCGGCCAGGTCCTCGTGATCTCGGAACTGCGCCACAACTTTCTCCAGCAGATCCGCGCGCGTGAGTTGTTGTTCAACCAGATGGTTCCGAACGATCGCGTCCACATCGTCCCAGTAGTCCCCCACTCCCAAGTCGGACAGGCGCACTCCCAGGCCGACCAGATCGCCCAACGCGCAGCCCTCCATATGGTTTTGCACGCCGGGATAGCAGTCAATCCAGCCCATGCGGGGAATTCCTTGCGTCAACGTAAACTCGTAAGCGCGGCGGACGAACTCGATGACGCGCGAGTTGGCCGTGGCCCGGCCGTAGGCGAGCAGGCCGCGCAGGGCAATGGCCCGCGCGTGAAAATGAGAGTACCAGTGGCCCTGCTCGGCGCCGGCGACGAAAGGCGGGTCAGGCTGTCTCGGCGCGACGTTGTGCGCCAGACCCTCGCGCTTGCCGTCCAGATCGGGCACCCCTCCCCAAAACCGGGGAAGCAGGCAGTAGTTGGCCAGTTTGGTGGCGAGATCCAGCGCCCCGGGGCTGCCGCTGAGCTCATACCAGTGGGCCGCGCCATAGAGCTGGTGGCCGTGCATGCAGATGACAGAACCTTCGCCACCGTCTGTTTCGCCCTTGGCTTCATCCTGGTTGAGCCAGCCGGACCGCGGGTAGGCGCAAGGTTCGCCCCAGCCGCCTTTCTCGGGGTAATAGCCGTACTCGCCGCTAACGACAAGAATCCGCCTCAGGCCGCCGCACAGTTCGTCAAGAAGTCGGTCACAATCGTTCCCTCCGCCCAGTTCGCGCCAGACCAGTAGCGCCCGCAGCAACCGTCCCGTGCCGGGCAACGTGCAGAAGTCTTCATTGCGACCCTCGCCATAAAAGTGCGGTGCGTAGGAGTTTCGCCACGGCCGGCGAGGGTCGACGCGGTCCCAGTATAGCCCATCGTCCACCCGGCTGAGGATGGACTTGCGGAAATCGCGCTCCAGATCGGCGTATTGATCGCTGCCCGACATGAGGCGCATGAACGGAAAGGACTCGGCAAACTTCGGATCGCACAAGGTTTCGGCAGACGCCCAATGGGACAGATAGGGGCGGGGCGCGTTAAATTGAATCTGGCCATACATCGTCATCAGTTCGGGATCAATGTTGCCCCCCAGACCATTGACCGCCAGCCGGGCATGGTTGGCAAGATCCAAGGTGTCCGGAACGGTGGTTTCGTAGACCGTGCCCTCAAGCGACAGGCTGACTGTGTCATTCATCGATTACCCCTTCATCTGTTCGGTCTGTTTTTGACAGACCAGGCCTGTCAACACAAGTGAATCATTTTGCCATCATTTTGGCGCGAGGCCTGCTTCAGTACGGCGGGCACTACGCTGCCTGCTGCGGCGGCACAGGAGTGCCGCCCGCCAGGTGCTTCGCGCGTGGATCGACCCGCGCAGGTTAACCCCGGCCACCCAGACACAGCATGAACATGCCGACGGTAATGCCCAGAATCCCTCCATACTGGATCAGGGATGTGCTCATCTTCATTGCGATCTCCCCTCTATGGCGGCGAACATCGGAAGGTACTGCCCCTTCGGGCTTACACTATTCACGGTATTTCCGAGCCACACGACGGTGACCGGTTGCGCCCGACCCGGCACGCTCTGCGGCAGAAAGACCTGCGTGAAGTGCGGGACAGGCCACCGCAAGGTCAATCGCTCCCCAGGCCGCACCGCCTCGCAGACGGCATAGGCGTTGGCAGGTCCGCCCCATTTCACATCCGTGCGCACATCGTCGCGACAGAGCGTCACGGTGGCGGGATCGACCCAGGCTGGCGGACGCAGGAAGTATCTGCCGCCTGTCCGCGCCGTAACCGCGAAGCCCCCGTCCGCTGGCCGGAAGGCAGTCACCGTGGCCGCCGCATGCTCGCGCGAGAATGGCAGGTTGACGAACACGCCTTCCGGTCGTTCCTCGACAATCCCTCGCCACGCCTCCCACAGCCCCCGCATGCCTTCCGGCGGACAGCAACCCATCATCTGGATGCCATTGGCATACAGCCCGGGGGCTCCTAGTGTCGGGCTTGGAAACCCAACCCAATCGTCAAATGTCGCCTGCGCCACAAACCCGCCTTCGAGCCTGCGCAATTCCGCCAGTGCATGATCAACCTCGGCTGCCGGTTTGTCCTGGTGGATTTGACGAAATAGCGCCACGAATGCCGGAGAGAGGAAAAATTGTGACCGGCGCAACTCGTTGCGCACGGTCCGTTCGACGTGATCCCAGAACTCCGGTCGGCCGCCGCGCGCGAGAGAGGCGGCGATGCTGGTCATGTCGCCCACCACGCAAATCTCGGTGCGGTAGTCATGCTGCGGAATGTATTCGGGATACCAGCCGTAATCGGTGCCCTGACTCAGGACAAAGCGATAGGCGCGTTCGGCCCAGTCGAGGTACCGGGGCTCGCCCGTCACGGCGCCAAGGTGCGCCACACCCCAGATCTCGTGGGTGTGGAGATGGACATGCTTGCGAAACGCCCCGTTTTGGGGGTCGATCTGTTGTTCCCCCATGTCCGGTTGCACGCCCGCCAGATGCCCTTCGGCGAACGCCCTGGCCAACGCCAGCGCCGCGGTATCACCGGTGCACTCCCAGTAACGGACGAGAGGTTCGGTGACAAATGGGTACCCATGCGAAAGTTCGCCGCCCCAACCCTGGTTTGTACCGGCGTCGCTCAGGTGCAGCCACTCGCCGTTCCGCCAGGGGGCGGCGCCGTGCGGGAGAAAGGCCCGCCCCTGTTCGTCACGACTCGCCAATCCCGCCAACGCCAGGAAGAGGGCGCGACAGTCGTCCTTGAGCGCCGCCTCCTGTGTCCGTTGGTATTCTTCGGAAAGGCTGACCAGCACCTTGCCGCTGGCCCAGGTGAATGCCCATTCGTGCTTCAGCGCCTCAATGGCGCTAAGGGACTGCAGCGTACCGACCCACGCCGCGGGATTCATCCACACCAGCCCATCGGCATGACGGTAGTTCAGTATCCGCTGCCGCACGCCACGTTCCACCGACTCTGGTTGCGGATCGCCGGCCATTTCCCGCATGTGCGGATATTGCCAGTCCATCCGGCAATCCGTGTCGCCCAATGCAATCGGGTCGAAACCATACGTGTTCGGCGCCAGTAACGGCGCATGGGCGGGAATGCCCAGCGGCCCGAGTGAGAACTTACATTCATAATTCCGCGCCGGATCCGGATTGCCACGCAGGTAGTTCAAGGCCGAGGCGGCCATGGCTCGCAGTTCCAGATCGTCGGCCGCCGGGATTGGGTCTGATTGGTAAACCTTAAGGTCGCGGATCTCGCCGCGAAAATGGTGATCGAGGGAGTTATTCATTTGCATAGTTTATCCTTTCTAGTTCATTGATTTTGACTGCATGGCATTCCAGATCGCCTCGGCGATGGCCGCCATGCCGCCGTCGCCGGGATGGATGCCCACCCCGTCATCCTGAAACGGCCGCTCGGAGCGCGCGTAGTTTGCCTCAACCGTCCCGAGGCCGCTGATGTCCACAAACGTCCCGCCTGCGTCCTGACAGATCTGCCGCAGCCCGCCCGGAGGGTCACATCGCGTGCGAACTCATTCAGCGCGATGCCGCCGGCCGCCAAGTCGGTCACCGCCTGGCCATTGAGCCGGAGGTTCGCGATGGAGACGCCTTGCACCAGGTGCCCGGCGTCGTGGCCGCTCAGGCGCGACGGCGGCATGCGCGGCGCCGTCACGTCGATGTTCTCGAAGCGGATGTTTTCGATGCGGCCCCGCTCCGCATCGAAGGAACAATAGCCCTTCTGGATCCCCAGCGCGAGGAGCGTCGGTAGATAGCCATTCGCCGGCGCCGCATAGACCTGGTCCTGGTGTTGCTGCCCGACCGGGCGCATGGGCGCGTCGTCCATCTCGACGCGGATGTCGCGGAAGACGACGTTCCGAATCACGGCGCGGTCACAGTTCTGCACATCCAGGGCCACGTCGGCGGCATGGATCACGTCACCGTTTACCAGTTGCAGGCGGTAGACCAGAGGCCCGAAAGTCCCGTACCCCTTGATGCAGACGCAATCGTCGAACGCGCGGATGAAACTGTCCTCCACCCGGCCGTCGTGGCAACTGATGAAATTGATGCCGTCGCTATTGTAGCGCCAGTTGCCGATCACCTTAATGTTGTGGATATGCACCTGGCGGCTGGCGAGCGGCACCACCGTGAAAACGGGCGAATCGCGGAGCGTGATGCCCACTATCCGAACGTTCCCGCAATCGTAGAGGCAGATCAGCGCCGTCAGACCATCAAGGCGGTCAATCCTGCTCCCGTCCAGAATGCCACGTCCGCGAAGGCAGAGGTTTTCCGCCTTTTCGGCCAGGATGGCACCATAAACCACGGCACCGGCGGCGAGATAGACCGTCTGCCCGCTCTGCATGCGTATCAGACCGGGGCAATGCACACCGGGACCGTAGTAAATCACCAGCGGGTCGCGCGGATCGGGCACGGCTTCCTCCGGCGGGTTGCCGAACAGGTGCAGCGCCCGATGCGCGCCATTGACTTCCACCGTGTACTGACCCGGTTTGGCGACGGCAAAGCGGATAGTGTCACCCTCGACCTGGGGCACAATCCCGGCGGCCTGCGGCCGGACCCGTACCGTCTGCACCGGCCGTGCGCTTTCGACCACCACCTCGACGGGCGCCGCCATGTCCCAGGAGGCAAACGAGGCGATTTCGGTCTGCGACTTCGGACGCTGATAGCCCGGCCACACCTGGTTGAACGGACAGGCCGAGACGCGGGCTGGATATACGGAAACGGGCTGGTGGGCGACCGTCAGCACGTAGTCCGTAACAGCGGCTTCTTCGCTCGTCATCACATCCAGTTGCACGGTCTGATCTTCACTCATTCCCTTGTCTCCCCAATGCCGGGCGAGGTTCCGCCCAGCCTGCTGTACGGCGGGCACTCTTGTCTCGCCGTAGTGCCCGCCTTGGGGCACGAAGGCGGAACGCTGCCCGCCGCGGCGGCAAAGGATTGCCGCACTCCAGCGCGTCATCATAGGCGGTTCTTTCGTTCAGATTCCGCAGGAACGACGGTTGTCAACTTGAGGCGGGCCGGCGGCAGACCGTCAACGGTGACGGTGACGCCCAGTTCCCCGGCGGTGAATCGGGCGTCAGGCACGCCGATTCGCCCAGGTAGTCGTAGCCAGCCCAGAGGAACTGGCCGAGCACGGCGGGATCGCGGAGAATGGCCTGCCAATGGGCCGGATCATAGCCCGTCTCCGTCCCCAGCAGGACCCAGTCGGGGTGCACACGGCGGATCGCATCATAAAACGCGGCGCCGTTCTTCAGGTCGACGTAGTTGTAGCCCTTGACGTCGAGCGGTTCCATGAAGGCATCGAGAATGGGTAACTTGCCATTGCCCTCCGTCCCCAGCGTCACCGGGCGGGTCGGGTCCTCCTCTTTGCAGATGCGCACGAGGCGGCGCGACACCGCCGCGCCCGCGGCATAATACTGTTCGGGAATCTCATTGCCGATGCTCCACATGATCACGCTAGGGTGATGGCGGTCACGGCGGATCATGGCGCGCAGATCGGTCTCGTGCCATTGCTCGAAGTAGAGATGATAGCCGTAGGTGTTCTTGCCGAAGGGCTGCTCCGCCTGACCACGGGTCCAGCCCATTTGCCATTCGTCGAAGGCTTCGTCCACCACCAGCAGGCCGAGGACATCACAGCAGTCATAGAACTCGGCGGGAAACGGATGATGCGACGTCCGCACCGCATTGCAGCCCATCCCCTGCACCAGGCGCAACTGCCGCACCCACTTCTTGAGCGGCACGGCGGCGCCGAAGACGCCGGCATCCTGGTGCAGGCAAACGCCCTTCAGCTTGATCGAGCGGCCATTGAGCTGTAAGCCGTTGACGGTATCGACGGTCACCGTGCGCACCCCGAGCGGCGTGCGCGTCTCGTCAATGATCTGCCCCTCAACGGAAAGCTGTGACTGCACCAGGTATAGGTAGGGATCCTCGGGGCTCCAGAGACGCGGCGCTGGCAGGGCGAGGCGCTGCTCCAGCCGCTGCCGGGAAAAGTGTGGCATCTCGCACACCTCGGTGGCCTCCGCGCACACCTTACCCTGTTGATCCAGGACGCGGGTGGTCAGCAGGCAACACTTCGAGACCGTGTTGTTCTTGGCCGGGTCGCGGAAGAGATCCCAATCGGTCTCCGCATACCGCTCGACCCGGATATCCGTGCTGATCTCGATCTCTGCCTTGGCGGCGTCTACGTGGGCGAGGTTGACGGTCACCCCCAACGGCTCAATATGCAGCGGGTTGGTGATCAGCAACCGGACGTGGCGGTTGATGCCGGAGCCGCAGTAGAAGCGCGAGTAGGGTTGCAGCGAGGTGTCCACCCGCACGGCCAGGATGTTCGGCGCGGCGTCGCCAGGATCGAGAAAAGCGGTGATGTCATAGTGGAACGGCGTGTGGCCCGAAGGACGCAGGCCCAGGAACCGGCCATTGAGCCACACCTGACTGTTCATCGACACGCCATCGAAGATCACGAACACTTTTTGACCGCGCACCATCGTCGCCACGTGAAGCCGCTTGCGGTACCAGCCGACCCCGGCCTGGACCCAGCCGCCGGACTGGGAACTGGGATGCTTTTCTGAAAACTCTCCGGTAATCGAATAGTCGTGCGGCACATTGAGCGCCACCCAGCCGGCGTCATCGAACCCGACCAGTTCCGCGCCCGTCGCCTCACCCTGGTGGAACCGCCAGTCGTGGTCGAGGGACTGCACCACGCGTCCCGCCAGCCCGGCGGTCTGTCGGTCGATATGGGCCTGGATGGCCTGTAGTGTCTGCCTCATGTGTCCTTTCCGTATTGCCCGAACTCCCGCCATGCCCGAATCATGGCGCGATAGTTGGCCATCGGCACTTCCGGCTGGACCGCGTTGGAGGCGCCCAGGACCAGCCCGCCCCCGGCTTTGCAGGAGGTCAGGAGCTGGCAGGTCGAGGCCTGAACTTCTTCCGGCCGGCCTGTGAGCAACAGGCCGCAGTCCATGTTCCCGCACAGGCAAAGCCGCTGCCCGACAATGTCCTTGGTCTGGCGCATCTGCATGCCCGCCACCGGATCGATGGCTTGAATGGCATCGATCCCGGTTGAGGCGATGGCGTCCATGTAGCGGGTGAGATTGCCATCGGAGTGAAGAATGGAGTACAGCCCCAGGGCCCGTACCGCGTCCGCCCACTCTGTCAGGTACGGCAAAATCCAGCGTTTCATTTGTTCGGGATTGAAGAAAGGCCCGGAATTATCGGCGATGTCCGAAGGCGAAACCACGACTTCCGCCCCGCAGTCGCGGTACCGTTTGGCGAGTTCAAGGGCATTGACGAGACGGTCCCGCGCCATTTGATCCACGCTCTCCGGATCGTCCACCAGCCGGTAACAGAACTCGGGTGAATAGTTCGAGCCGATGATGCCCCCGGTGAGGGCGACAAGCACAAGATCAGGCGGGGCCAGGTCCCGCAGCACGGCGGTTTGCCGGAACCGCGTGTCGCCGGGCAGGCAGTAATACGCCAGTTGCCCCGGGGCCTGGTTCCAGTAGGCGTTGGGCACGGTGAGCGCCGCATACTCCATTTCTGCCGCAACCGTAAGCATGATCTCGGCGTTGGCCGCCAGGGCCTTTTCCTGGTCGCCCGGGGACAATGCTTCAAACTCATGCCCCAGGACGACATGTTTGCCGGAGGCCGCATCCCAGGCATGAAATTCAATTTCCCAGATCGGCACCGCACCGGCGGGAGTCCGTCGTTCCAGTGCGGCCTTCAGATCGTCTCGTTTACCCATGAGTCATTCCTGTTCCTTGCCGATTGTCGTGGTCATCTTCGCCGACCTGCAAGATCAAGATCGGTTTTGCAGTTGAATTTCCTGGAGACACAGGGCATATCGGGTGCCAGGCGGGTTGCTGACGGAACCCGGTTTCGGTTGCCAGTTCGCCGAATAACACAACCACAGGGTCAAGCCATCGCGACTGATGAACTTCGATGGCAGATTCACGAAGTAGCCCTGCGGACCAAAATCCTTGAGGTAGGTCACGAGCCGCCACGGGCCAGTGATGGCATCCGATTCCAGCAGATAGCTGTCGTAGTTCTGTTGGTACCCGCCAGCCGTGCCGCCGTACGTGACGCACATGAAATATTTCTTCAGAGGGTGGTTCCACGTCATCGTCACACAGCCGGCGTTGTCCTCCCATTGCATGATGGGTTTGATGGCAGCGAAATCGCGGGTCCAAAGCGGGTTGCTCCGCGCATCGCAACCGGCGAAATACTCGTATTGCGAGCGGTCATTGATGCTCTCCGGAGAGGGCGTCACCCGGACCAGATAGGCTTGATCCCCGGAAACCCAGCTATTGTTGGCGTTCGGCCGCACCGAGCCATGCCCGACCAGATAGGCCTTCCCATCCGGGGAATGCTCCATATTCTTCCCGAAATCGACAAAATGGGGCGCGCCGATTTTGACCTTGCCGTTGTTCTTCGCCGATTCGCCGAATAACGGAGCATGGCCATTCAACGGGCAATCCGTCCACGTCAGCCCCAGATCCCTGGACATGCGAAAACCGACGAAGGGTCCCATGACCGGCCAGGCAATGGGTTTGATCCCCCCATCATCCAGGCAATAACTGCCATGATACCAGATGCCGTTATGGACCAGACTGCCGCAGGGATACCGCCCGCCATAGGGCTCAGCCCGACCCGGATACTTGCCCAGCGATACGACTTGCAGTTGCAGGGGATCGTCGCCGAGAATTTTTGCCTGACCGGTTCGCGCGGTTTTCTGGTAGTCATGTGAGGAGCAATACTCTTCTTCACTCGCTTCAATCTTGCCATCGGTCCACGGCGAATAGAGGTTGCCGTCGCCGGCCCATGAGGGATACCAGGTGTCAGCGCCGGTATACTCGGCGTGACGGCCGGTAAAGGCCAAGCCTGCAAAATCAGGCGATTCCTTGAAAGGACAAGTCGCGGGGGTGCTAATCGGCCAGGTAATCATGTTTCTGCCTTAAGGGATTTTATAAGCGATTCCTCATCTGTTCAGGCTGTTATTGACAGACTTGGCCTGTCAACACAAGTGCATCATTATGCCATCACTGTGGTGAGGGGTCTGCTTCAGTACGGCGGACAGTCTTGTCACGCCGTAGTGCCCGCCCTGGGGCACGAAGGCGGAACGCTTGCCCGCCGCGGCGGCAAAGGATCGACACTGCGCTACGCTCGGCTGCCGCCCGCCGCGTTCGATTTCCCTGGATGGCGCCAATCCTTTCGCGCCGCTCCAGTGCTACTCCGCAACCGTCTCAGCGGGGCAGGGTTCCCGGGGCCTGTAACTCACACGCCCGGTTATAAAACCACATATCCCACTCCCGCTTCACCCCGATACCGGGAAGATCCGGATAGTTCTTGAGAATCAGGCCGCCATTGAACAGCCCGACCATACGCTCCGTCTCATGTTCAATCACCTCGCGATTCCCGGTCGGGAGGTAACGTTGGATATCCAGCGGGGACCACAGGGCGACTTTGCGCTCACGCAGTTTAGCGGCCAGAGCAGGCATATTGTAGACGGCAGGCTGGTCAAACTGAAAGACGTTGACCCCGCACTCAATCAGATCATCCACAATCGCCCAGTTCTGCCCGCAGGAATGCAACAGCACCTTCATCCCGTATTCGTGGGCCAGCCCCATCAGGCGCTTATAGAGCGCCTTGAAGTAGTCGCGGAACATGGCGGGGCTGAAGAGTAGTCCCTGTTGCGTCCCCATATCCTCCCCGATCATGATCGCATCGGCGCCGGCTCTGCCTGCGGCATGGATCTTCTGCTCATAGACACTGCCCACCTTTTCATGCATCTCCCGGACTTGATCGGGATAGAGGGCCAGGTCAAGCAGATAGACCTCCATCTTGCGGAGGTATCGCGCATTATCAAATATCCATCCCCCGATATGCGCCACCTTAAAGTGAGACCCGGTATCCGCAGCAAACCCGGCTCGAAGCCCTTCAGCGCCCCGTTCCACATCGTACTGCGGCAGTTTCAGGGAGGGCAGATCATCCCACGACTCAAGCACGGCCTTATGGACCTCACCTTTGACACAACCACCTGTCATCCGCACCCATAGGTTGCCCCATTCATCATCGTAGAACTCCTGCGCCCCCTCAACCCACCGTTTTTGCGTATAGCCCGTCGGCGGAATCCCCGCCCCAATGAAGTCATTCAGGCGCCCTCCATCAAAAGTGAAACCGTTACGGGGCGCTCCGGAATGTTCAATGTTTGCCAGAATAATTTCGCGGGGTGTCTGTGTGTTCATTGTCAATTGTACCTTTCGAGCAGGGCGTTTACCTGAGCCAATTCAGTTGAAATGCCGGCGAAACTCGTCCAGCACCGCCATCACCGTGGCGGGATTGGCGCCCAGGCCGAACTCAAATCGAACAAAGACGCCGCCCTTGCGGTCATGGAAGGATGATGGGTGGCGGCATCGCATTTCCTTACACCGTCACTTCGTTTAACAGTTGTGCGTGAAACGATGTCCTCATGTTGCATTCCTCCCTCTCCCACATTCGATATGTCGCTTCACCGCGAGAACGGTTTCCGGAATGGCCTCGTAAGGCAGAACACCAGAACCCAGAAGAACCTTGTGGCGCCTGCCCGCCAGAGCCATGACGCGATCCGCCTCGCGAAACGCCTCCTCTGGGTCGGCGAGGCAAAATACCGCAGGCCGCATGTTAATCCGCACCAGGACAGCGGGGTGCGCCGCCATCCCCACCATGAAGCCGGCCTGATCCGTTTCGCTCGGACAAATCACATGGTTCGTCCAGGTACTGAGGATTTGGTCCAGAATCGGCAATGTATTCCCGCCGATAACACAGGGCGCCGGGACACCGACCAACCCTGCGGCCCTCCGCATCAACTCCTCCAGGGGCGGAAGCACCAGATCCCGGAACATGTTCACCGGCACCAGCGGCGGGGTCGCGGCTGACTCGAAGACGGTGAGCCCCACCCCCGCGCCTGCGATGGCCTCACAGAAACGAATCTGATTCGCCACCAGTTTGGCGAGGGCGCCTTGAACCGCCTCCGGCTCGGTCAGCGCTTCACAAAGCAGGGTCTCCAAACCACACAGGGTGGCGCACAGGGAAAAGGGACCACTGACCGGAACTTTCACCACCGCGTCGGGAAGCTGCCGCTTGAGCGCCTGCGCCGCCCCGATGATCAGCCCCAGCCGCCCTGAACGGACCGGATCGAAATCGATCAAGTTAACAACCTCGCTGACCGTGTTGCACACAGGGGTGTGGATGGCGGGTATCCCCTCGCCTTCCGGACGGGACACCACTGCGCCATAGGCTTCGGCTTCCAGATTGTAGATGTCTATGCCGACGACAACCGGAATATGCCGGTAGAGTTCATAGGCCGCGCGATGCGCGGCCACCAGCAGCGCCCCACTGCGTGAAACGTCCCACGGGGTCCTCCCCAAAATCCTGGCGGCATGCTCATATACCGCCGGGCTAAAATGATATTCCGCTCTGTCAGTCGGCATGTTTCGTTCTCCTCACGCCCAAAGATAGGGTTCAGTGTGCAGGGATGTGGTCACGCTCAAGCCCTCCCATTCAATCCGGGCTGGTTCCACAAAGACCGGAGTTAACACCGAGGGGCGCGCCGTTTCGGCAAGGATTTCGAGCCCCGCCGCCAGGGCAACCTCCCCGAATTCGGCGAACTCGAACGACCGCTTCGGACCCTGATAGCAAACCCCATCCACCCAGGCTTCCCCATCGCCCTGCCCGGTTTCCCATCGCACGGTGAAAGGCCCGAATTTTCCGGGCGCCGGGTGAATGTGCGCCCGCCAGGCACCGGCTCGAAGTTCATTCCCCGCCCCGGTTGCGCCGGGAGCGATGAGGTGATAACGTACCCGGAAATCAGCCGCCTCGAAAATCCCTTTGGGCGGCGCATCCATGTGCAGGGCATTGTATCCCAACCCCGTGACCAGACTGATGGAGGAGAGCACTTTCGTATCGCACTGGACACTGCGAACGTAGGCCGATGAGAAGTCAACACCGTCGCAGAGGAACCGCAGGCGCAACACCGCCGGCACGGCGTTGTTCGTTTTCCAATAGCCAATGACCGGATGCCGCTGATACCACAGGTTCTCGCGGCTCACCGAGCCCAGACAGGCCTCCGCCGTCATCCAGGTGGTGCCCCTGGTCGAGGTCGCCTCATCCGCCCGGCGAATAAAGTTTGTCCGCAGCCGCACCGGATCTTCCGGCAAGGCCCGAAACCGCGCGATCAAGTCTGGCGGACAAGGCAGGGTCGGCACCGTCAGGTCAATGGGCCCGCACCACAACCGGTTCGCGGCGCCACCGGTGGGTTGAATGGCCACGCCCGTTCGCTGCGAAAGCTCCTCAATAAACTCATCATCCAACCGGTCGCTATAGGTGCGGGCATGCGGTCCGGCCCACTGCCCGGTTCCGGGATGAAAATGCGACGCAATGACTTCCCAGGATACCCGACGCAACTGTTCCGCCGCCGTCCGCGTCGCGGGATCAGACACAAGTTGCAGGATACGCTCGGTTTCGTGCAACGCGAGCGGCGTGTAGGCCGGGCTGTTGTACTCCGTGAAGGTACCATGGTAGGCGGCATGGGTGACGCAGTTCTGCAGGCGCCTGCGCCCATAGGCCAGCAGGGACGGCTGGCCCAGGATCTCACCGGCGACCGCACACACCCCCCCGCCCATGATGGCGATGTTGGTATAACCTGGCGTCACATTGCGCCGGAACACGCTCCATGCCGCATGCTCCAAAGCCGTGCGCAACTGCCCGGTAAAGGAGGCGGAAAAACAGGCCTCATAGCACCGGAGCGCCTGCGCGATGCGAAATCCGCAGAACTCCGCCCAGTTCCAGTCCGGCGGGGCCATCTCGGCGAGAGGTTCCTCCGCCAGATACGGCCAGATGCCATAGGTCTTGCTGGTAGGATCGACATCCTGAAGTGTCAGTAAATGGTCAAGTACCCCGATGGCCCGCTCAACACGCGCCGGTTCACCCGTCTGCAACAAGAGCAACGCATACTCGAAGGCTGTGATGATCGGATGCACCCAGGTTCCGCTTGAAACCCGGGAGTGATAGCCCGGACTATGGAAGGGCAAGCCAACCATCCGGAGTTGTTCATTGTAGCGGCTGTCACAGTCCCGAAGATAATCTTGTTTGTTCATTCATTCTCCTTTCGGTAGCCGGGCGACGTAGCGCCCGGCCTTCGCGCCGGTTAGTAGGCCCCGTATTTCCTGGCCGCTTCATACATCGCCAAAACATTCTCAGTCGGTGTGTTATCCTGGATGCAGTGGGTGGGTGCGAAACAATAGCCGCCCCCTGGCATCATGATTTCGAGGGTTCTTCGGCATTCCTCAACCACTTGATCCACAGTCCCGAACGAAAGCACTCCGGCCGTGCTGATACATCCGTGGAAGGCTAACCGTCCTCCAAATGTCTTTTTCAAATAGGCCGGGGACATGTTGGTGGCTTCGGGTTGGAGGGTATCCACGACATTGATTCCCATCTCGATAAAATCCTCATACGCCCAACTGCTACAGCCGCACGTGTGAATCATGACGGGGAGGTCGTAGGTTTTGGCGAGATCCACGAATTGCTGCTGCCTTGGGCGGATGACTCTGCGGAACATCTCAAGACTCATGATCGGGGCTATTTGCGTGCCCAGGTCTTCACCCATCCACATGAAATCGATGCCGCCCTTGGCGGCCGCAAGAGTCCGCCGGGTCACTTCCAACTGGATTGCGAGACGACGCTCCAGAAAGGTCGCCATCGCCTCGTCATCGGTCGCCAAACGGACGAGTGTTTCTTCCATGCCAAACAGGAATCCGGTCCCATTGATGATGTCCGGTAGGCCGGGGCCGCCAAGGTAAACCGCATACTCCTGATCTTTCTGGCAAGCCGCTTCGACATGACCATAGTCGTAGTCATCAGGTGAAGGCATGGGCCAGTTAATGATCGTATCGGCGGTGGCATTTTGCAGAGGGAAGTCGCAGAAATCCCAATACCCGCCACTGCCGTGCTCGATCCAGCGGGTCCGGATCCCCCACTCCGGGTTAACCTGCAATCCAGTTATTTCCGGGTGCAGGCGCGGGCCTTTGTACCAGGCTCCGGTCCCACGGAAATCAACACCCAGTGCCTGCCTCAACCCTTCATCATCCGTGGGGGAAAGACTAAAATGACTCTTTAGCCTCCGGTCAATATCGGCATTGGCGAAATAGTTGATCGGCACCCGGTCTGCTTCACGGTTGGCAAACGTTCCCAGTACGCGTTCTTTGGCTGTCATGGTTGCAGTCATCGTTAACTTCCTTCTTTCTTGTTACACTTGAAGTGGCCAAATATTACCTCTTCTAATCACCCCTGCATAACGCCAATGCCGGGCAAGGTACTGCCTGCGCCAAAGCTTCCGCCTTCGCCGAGGCTACGGCGGACAAGCCGGCGTGACAAGACCGCCCGGCCTGCTGTTCAGGTTGTTCAGACAAAGCGCAGATCCGGGATGCCACTGTCACGCAGCACCGCATGCACCTCGTCCCACATCCGGTCCTGGTAGGCCCGGCAGGTGTACAACCCCGGCAGTGAGTAGGTCAACGTGGTCGAGGCTTGGGCCCGCACTTGCCGTTTGCCATTCAGCCGGCGGACGAGTTCCGCGTAGACCTTGGCCAGCGCTTTCGGCTTGCCGGGCAAGGTACTGCCCGGCCTACTGTACGGCGGGCACTACGCTGCCCGCCGCCAGGCAGACCTTGTCGCCCACCCGCCGTTTCACAAGGGCCTCCACGGTCAAATATAAAGATGTCATGAATCGTTTATTGAGTAAAACCAATCAGTTTGTCATCACATTCTTGTGCCAACGGCATCTCCAGTCATGATCTATGCCGACGAGATAGCAGATCGCCTCGAAGGCGTCCAGGCCGTCGAGGAAAACCCAGCGATCCCTCTGCCGCCCCAGCCGGCGTCTGCAGTGGATCTCGGCAGCCGAATGGCGGCGGCGATGCGGATCCGGTACGGGCGCCACAAGGGCGCTGTCGCTGTGATCTAAGGCTGGTCGCAAATGTGAAGGCAACCTGCTCTTATTCTCACCCTCGTCCCAATGCCGGGCAAGGTACTGCCCGGTCTTCTGTACGGCGGGCAGTACCTTGCCCGCCGCGCCCGCCGCGGCGCGAAAAGGATTGTTATTCGTTGCCAAAGTGAGCGGCGAGATCGGCGGCAGGAATGCGCGGGCGCCATTGCGCTTCGCAGGTCACGGGCTGGGCTGCGCGGGCAGCGACGAGCCCGGCGGCGAAATCCGCGGCGATGCGCTCGGCCAGGCCTGCCCAGTCCACCGTCAGGGTATCCGTATAGGCGCCGGCAAGCAGGTGGGATCGCAGTCAGGTCGGTCACCCAGTCGCCTCTTCGCGCCGCATCCTCAAAACGTTTGATGAAGACTCGCCAGTCATGATGCCATAGGAATCCGGGTGCCCAGATTGGCACGGCGACGATGCCGCGAATGTGCGCGCGCGGTCGCAGTTGGCGCGGCGGAACGACGGTCATCGCCCCCCTCCTGATCACCAGCCAACCTTCACCCGCCAAACGGCGATAGATCTCGGCTACGGTGGAGACCGCCACGCCGAAGAAGCTTGCCGTGTCCGCCATCGAGTAGAAAGGCATGGGCGTTCGAGCGCGCCGGGCGCGCGCCAGACCGATCAGATACTCCCTGATCTGATCGGACTTCGCCCGGCCCGGAAGAAAGCCTTTGAAATCCGGGAGCGCCTCACCGAGGGGCGAAAGCTGTTTCTCTATGCGGGAGTGTGACACTTTGCGCCAGCATCCGCCATCTCGCGCCGTGTAGGGAAAGGTTTTTCGCGGGCATAGGCGGACAGCGCCCCCGCCAGCGACTGCGATCCACGCTGTTCCGGCTTATGCAACGCGATGGTGCGATAGCCGCAGCCGTAGTCGAGTATGACCGATTCCGGGTTCGTCAGCGCGCGGAATCGCTCGGTGTCCAGAGGATGCGTGAACACCTTTTCGGCGGCTACGCTGTCCCAATAGGCTGTCTGGCGATCCAATTCATTCATCTTTGCCTCCATGGTCTACGGGGCGCCGGTCCTGCACACAGTCAGGCATGCCTATCTTTCATTCCTTGTTGCCGACTTGGGCCAGCCAGGCGCGCTATAGAGCGTTGCCTGTACTCGACTTGTGTGCCCTTGTCTTGACCCCCACCCATTTCTCGACGGTCGGAACCTGGTATGTCGCCATCTGCTCCAGCAGGCCAGCCGGTTCGTCGGCCACGAGGAGCATCCGCCGATGCTCCGGGCGCATGAAGCCTTTCGCCACGGCACCGTCCAGGAATGACAGCAGTGGGTCAAAGTAGCCGTTCACGTTAATCAGGCCACAGGGCTTCGCGTGGAGGCCCAGTTGCGCCCACGTGAGAACTTCGGCAACCTCTTCCAGCGTCCCGAATCCCCCCGGCAAGGCGATGAACGCATCCGACAAGTCGAACATGATCTTCTTACGCTCGTGCATCGAAGGCACGACGCGCAGTTCCGTGAGGCCCTGATGCGAAACCTTGTCCGCAAAAGACTCCGGAATGACTCCGCGCACGATCCCGCCAGCCTTGAGCACGGTGTCCGCCACCTCGCCCATCAACCCGACATCGGCGCCCCCGTATACCAACTCGCATCCACGCTCGACCAAGGCTTCTCCAAGCCGCCGAGCCATGCTCATGTAGCAGGCATCGAACCCGGGACTCGATCCGCAGTTAACGCAAATCCGTTTCATCCTGTTTCTTTCAGTTCCTTATTCCATGATTCTCGCATCCCGACCATGGCTTCCGTAACGCTTCAAACAAGCCGGCACGCTATGATTTACCGGTTCGCTTCATGATCTCCAGACAGATCTCGTCCGCCTGTTCCATCAGCTCCAGCCCGGCCTTGGTCCGGAGATCCATGCATGCCGAATCCGCCAGACCCCATTGGGCGAAAGCCGCTTGCCGCTCTTCCATCCAGAATGGCCGCTCGGATTCCGGCGCGTCGTGCGCCAGCGCCTGGTACACCCGCCAATAGTAGAAGATCACATGATGCATCGCTTCCCTGGGATATCCGTTGCGGATCATGTCATCCGCCCCCTGAAGATACAGGGGGATAACGTCCTGTTTGAGACCGCCGGACGAAAAGAACGGAGTCTTGACGACTTCGGCGGCGCGTTGGAACGCCGGGACCAAGTCGTGGGCCGCCTTGGTCGCCTGGCGCACGTCAACCTTCTCGGCGCCGCAAAGGGCGAGTATTCGTTCATGGAAATCCAACCGACCGTATTCCGCAAGGACACCGTGACTGACGGCCAGCGCACGTCGAACCGTCGGGTATTTCAGCGCCGCGATCACCGGCAGTGTGCTGATGTTCTTGATCCCCAGAATGAAGCCGAACAGCTTGTCGAAATAACTCCCCGGCGGAAGACTCATCGTCCACTGGAGCTTGCCGATGGCGTTCCCCCGGCATCCCGCGAGTCTCGCGCGGACCCACTCGGGCTCGGCAAACCGCCGGGCCACCGTCGCCACCAGATTCCCGATGGCGTTGTCGGTATCCAGCAGCACGCATCCGGGCTTGGCAAAATGATAGCCCTCAAACGGGGATGACAGCAGTTTTTCCGGGGCATTGTAGTACTCGAAGTTCTTGCAGGTCACCTCAAGAATCACCCCCTTGTGGAGCACCTTGTCCAGATTGATGGAATCCTTCATCCCCTCTGGCGTGACCATGATCCAGATATCGAGGTCCGATGAGGCGGGCCAGGGTTCGTCGTCATTCATGACGTTGGCCGATCCGCCCAGGACGGCGCCGATCAAACCGTTGATTTCGGGGGCCTTCTTCTCCATCCATTCCCTGGCCCGGTTCTTGGCTTCCTTCGTTTTCATGCCCTGTCACCTTTACTGCAACTCCATGCTCTTCTTATGCTCGTGCATCCGTAGCGCTCAACTCGCCACATTCGCAACGGACCGAGAGCATCGCGGCCGTGACTCCAGGAAACGCCGCGCGTGGCGGCGCGAGCGGAGGATGACCGCGTTCTTGCCGGCCAGTTGACGGAGAATGCCGGGACGGCGCTTCCGCCGGTAACCCCAGATCCAGCGCAAGTACTCGGCCGACAAACGCTCCGGGCAACCATCGGTCATCTCGGGCCGGGTGCGGCCGCGATACCGGAGCCAACGACAGATCGCGCCCCAGAGACAGGCACCCGTCGAATAGTCGAGGAAGATGATCGTGTCGGCTGCCTCAAGTCGCAGCGTCATCGTCCCGCCGTAGTTGCCGTCCATGATCCATTCGGGTTGTGCGCACAGTTCACGCTGCAACGCGGCCCATTCCTCCTTGGGCGTCTCCTGCCAACCCGCACGCCAGAACCGCCGGTCGAGATGATGCACCGGCAACCACAACGCCGCCCCAAGTTGTGTCGCCAGCGTGGTCTTGCCGCTTCCACCGCC
>CAYOIT010000030.1:31062-35199 GCA_964404035.1 uncultured Verrucomicrobiota bacterium
GGGAGAGGTGCGAGCTCGGTCCGTTCCGCCGCGCCGCGAGGTCGTGCACGCTCGCCGCGTCGACCCCGAGCGAGGCCATGATCGTGAAATCCTCCTCGGCCCCGCCCGCCCGGATCGAGGCGAGGTCGACGGCGCGAACCGCCCCGCGGGCGAGCGCCGCCACCGCCTCCTCGGGCGTGCGGCTGCCGCCGTACTGGCGGGCGAAGATGTTCTCCGTCCCGAGCGGGAGGTGATGCACCGGCACCCCCAACACCGCTCCAAGTTGCGTCGCCAACCAGGTTTTGCCGGCCCCGCCACAACCAATGATCGAGATGCGTTTCATTGCCGGAGTTGCTCCCATTCCGACCGGGTGATGGCGTACATGTGGTGGGGTAGGTTGGCGCGGGCGATGTCGGCCACGATACGCATGCCGTTGCGCTCGGCAACCCGGCAGGACGGCAGGTTCCGCGTATGCACCAGCGAGATGACGCGGTCGCAATCAAGGTGCGTGAACGCCCAGTCCCGGCAAGCTTGCGCGGCCTCGGCGGCGTAGCCGCGATGCCAATGCCGGGGCACGAGCGCGTAAGCGACCTCGATTCCCTCGTCTTGATGGATGAGGCCGACCCGCCCGACGAACTCGCCGGTCTCTTTGAGTTCCACCGCCCACAAACCGTAGCCGCAATGCCGGTACCACTGCTGGTATCTTTCGATCTGCGAAATGATCTCCTCGCGAGTCCGCGTTCTTGGCCAGAACTCCATCGCGACCGGGTCGCCGAAGATCAACAGCAGATTGTGCACGTCGTTCACCGTGGTCGGCCGCAGTTGGAGGCGCTCCGAGCATGGCAGACCGACTTCGCGCGTCAACATTGCCTTTGTGTTCACAGCACTCTCCGCATTAGCACGACCTCCGCGAGGTAACAGGCCGCCCCTCTGTTGATCGTGGCGGTTTTCCGCGCGACCTCTTCAAATCCAGTTCCAGAATAGAATTCTGCCAGGAAACCTGGTTTGCAGTCGAGATACAGCATTTTCTCGCCGCGGCCCGCAAGGTGGGAGATCGCCTGCTCCACGATCTGCCGGCCAAGGCCGCGCCCGCGAAAGGCATTGGCCGTCGTCAATGTGGACATCCACATGATCCGGCGATCCGGCAGTTCCTCCGCCCACTGTTGGGCGGCGCCGCGCACCAGCGAAACGATTCCGGCCAGTTCGCCCCCGACAAACAGTCCGTAATTCTCGCCCCGCTGCTGGCGCGCGGCGTAGGTCTCGCGCGGCAGCGGCTTCTCCCACAGCTTGATCCCCTTTGACCGCAGCCAGTCCACCGTGTCGCAGATGACTTGGTAACCGGCAGCTTCTTCAGCGGCGGTCAGCGGGCGGAAAGCCACGTCAGAGCGGCGGTTGGTCTGCATGGCGCACTCGATGCCGGCCTGCTGGAGGCGCTTCTCGCACTCATGGACGTCTGGGACCGCGATTACCTGGATCTTCCACCGCGCTACCACGACCGGCATGGTGAATTGCTCGATGCCGATGGCCGTGACCGGTTTGCGCGAAACGAACTCGTTGCTCGGCGTCCGCTCAAACGCCGCCGCGTCGAAACGGTAGACGGTAGGCTTGAAGTCCGCGATTTGTGCCTGGTCCGCCTCGTTCACGAAGATGGCCACAGCGTTCCCGGGTGCAGTCGCGAAACCCAGATCCGCGAGCCGTTGGCGGTTCTCGTCGTCCAACCAGACCCGCAGTCGGTGAATGTCCGGAAAGAGATGGATCGCGATCTCGCGCTCATCGCCGGCATAGAGCAGCGTGTCCCGGATGTAGCCGGGTTTCGGCCGCGTCGAACTGCTCTTGAAGTCGGCGGTCCGATAGAACACCGACGGCTCGAAGATCAGACTCTCCCGCGGCGGACTGACTTTATAGATCGTCATTCCACGTCCCTGACCGTGCAATTCCTTGGTCAGGTTCATGACCAGATCATTATCCAGCCGCACTTCCTGGCCTTCACGGACAGGAACGCCATGGTATTGCAACGGCTTACCATCGGGCACATAGCCACGCCGGGCATAGAGGCGCTGCGCGGCCGCGTAACCGGGGTGCAGCCCCACGGCAATCCCGGCAACCGAACTGCGCTGCCCGATGAGCCCTTCCGCGCGATCCAGCAAGCGCGTCGCCACTCCCGTCCTCCGTGCGGCGGGCACCACATTCAGGTCCTGAATCTCCGGTATGCCGGCCTCGCGAAACGGCGTGTATTCCGGCATCCACACAACCTTCACATACCCGAGCAGAGCGTCGCCATCGGCAGCCACCAACACCACCAACTCGCCGCGCTCCTGAGCCGCGAAGCACTTCGCGAAGTAACCATCCGACTTCGGCCAGCACTTCGCCGTAAACTCTCTCGCCAACCATTCGACACGGCCGGCGCTCAATGTCGCGATCGTCTCCATGGCGTTAACCTTTCCTCCCCACCGCCAGCAACACGCGCGGCAGTTGCCCGACCGGCGTCATTTCCCATGCGCCGTCCGAGTCGGCGCCGAACTCTTCCACCGCCTCCACTTCGCAGCCGGCAGCTAGCACCGCGGTGATGTAGTCGCTCACGGTCCACTGGAACTCAAGGACCTCGTTCACAGTACTCTCCGGCACATCTGCACGTACCAACTTCGGAATCCCGCACCCTCATAGAACCGCATCACACGGGGCGCATCCTAACCGTAGTTGATTCACCAGCACGAGTTCTTCCTCACACTCCGGATTGTCCGGGTGCGCAATGCGCCGCACCACCTTGAAGCCCAACGCCCGGGAGAACTGCCGCGTGGCTTCGTACGGCGGATAGTCCACGGCATCGCCGAGGGTATGCACCTCCAACTCGCCGATGCCCGCCGCACGCAGTGCGGCCTCCACCTGCTCGATCAGCCGCCGACCCTCGCCGCGGCGCTGCCGGTCGGGGAGCACGCCGATCCAATGGGGCGGATCTGGTGGGGTTTCATGTTGCGCTATTCGTCTCTTTCCGGCCCACCGCTCTGGATCCGGCGCGCTGCCGGGAGTCGCCTGCATCCGTCCTGTCAGCCCTCTGCTGCCATTCATTTTTCAACATGCTAAGGGAATGCCAGCTAAGATATCCATCCCCTACCTTGATGATGTCCCGTATCAGGCCTTCATCTCTAAAGCGAATTTTCTCGGTGTAGAACTCGTATGCCATTGTGTTCGACTCAATGACCACCAGGTCGATTCTATTGAATGCCAGTCCGTCAAATCCCAAACAGAGAAGTTCCCTCAGCAGGGCAGAACCAAGCCCAGCGCCTCGCAAGGACGGAGCAATGGCGACAAGCCCAATATGGCCGTAGTCGTTCTTCCTGTCAATCCGGGTGAAGCTTGCCATCCCAGCAGGCTGTCCGTCGGCACTGTACTTGAAACACAAACGCCTCTGTGCATTACCGGCGCTATCGATGAAGTAGCTCCGGTACTGCTCTCTCGACAAGGGATAGGCGAAGGCATTACCGCAGATCTTCACGTGATCCATCGGATCAGACATCCAACTCGAAACTACAACGAAATCATCTTCTGTCAGTGGTTCCAGCATCTCCATCCCTCTCCATAGCTATGGTGATCTGTCCGGCGCGGCGCCGATTGCGACGTCGCCACCGGAAGTCGGTCCGGCTGTGATCTCCTTTGTCATCTCCACATACCAGGGACTGAATCCGAGACTCCCGTAGAATCGCACAATGTCGTCAAACCGTCTTGCGGCGGTATACAGCCGCAGATGAGTGAACCCGTCTGCCCTTGCCTGGTTCTGGGCGGTCGTCACAAGTTCATGGCCGTAGGGTCTTTTCGTACGTTCCTTCCGATCTGTCCCAGCCTACAACTTGCCGGAGATCCGCGATCTCGTTCGGTTCCACTGGGCCATCTCTAACTATATCCACCGTTTTCATCCGCCGGTCATCCATCATACAGTTTCAACCCGTCTATCTTGCTGAAATGTGCGTCCGATGTAACGAGGCTGGCGCCGTGTTCCATCGTCAGCGCCGCGATCCAGATGTCATTGGTGGGAATCGGGGTCCCTTTCGCTCGCATCTGGTGAATAACCAACGCATAGAACTCCGCCGTCTCCGTCGTTATCGGGGCCGTGTGAACCCGTTCGGTTGCCGCGAAGGCAATCAGTTGTTCCTTGTTCGCGCG
>CAYOIT010000031.1:0-24256 GCA_964404035.1 uncultured Verrucomicrobiota bacterium
GTGGATATCTACAATATCCCCATCGAGCGGGTCACGAAGCAGTACATGGAGTACCTCTCGGTGATGAAGTTGCTCGACCTGAACATCGCAGGCGAGTTCATCGTGATGGCCGCCACGCTGATGATGATCAAGAGCCGTATGCTGCTGCCGGTCGAGGAACGTCCTGATCTGGAGTCGGAAGAGGATGACCCGCGGTGGGAACTGGTGAGGCAACTCGTTGAGTACAAGAAGTTTAAGGAGGCGGCCGCCCATCTTCAACAGCGCGAGTATTTGCAGGAGAACGTTTTTGCCCGCGGTCTGGATCCGGTCCTGCCGGCGGACCCCGAACCCGGGACCGGGATTGGCGACGTGAGCCTTTTCGACTTGATTGCCGCCTTCAATGAGGCCCTGAAGAAGGTGAAGGTGGAGGAATTCGGCGAAATCGTGGATGAGCGGTTCACGGTGGTGGACAAGATCGAACATGTTTTGGGAACGCTTCGGGATAAGGGCAAGGTGGTCTTCTCCTCCTTTTTCGCCGATGCGGCATCACGGAACGAAATTGTGTGCACGTTTCTGGCTGTCCTTGAGTTGATCCGGCTGCGGCAGATTGTGGCGCAGCAGGACAGCGATTTCGGCCAGATTGTCGTGATGAAAGAAGCGTGAGCCTTTACGAAAGGCGGTTAGAGGGGCAATGGATACGACGCAAGCACCGTTAGAGCTCAAGAGTGTTCTGGGCGCCATTATTTTCGCGGCACGACAGCCTTTGACCCTGGGCGCCATCCGGAAGATCCTCCAGGAAACAGCGCAAGCCTATGGCGAAGAGACGGCGGCCTTCGGGTCGATGAAGGATGCGGAGATCAAGAAGACGCTTCAGGATATGCAGAACGAATGCACTCTGCAAAAGGTCGGCTTCCAATTGGTGGAGAGCGCCGAGGGCTTCCGATTCCAGAGCGATCCCAGCGGCGGGCCCTGGGTGAGGCACATGCTGGATGTCGGCAAACCGACAAGGTTGTCGCGTCCCGGGCTGGAGACGCTGGCGATTATCGCGTATCGCCAACCCGTGTCGCGCGCGGAAATAGAAGGCGTTCGCGGCGTCGCCGTGGATCATGTCATCCGGATGCTGATGGAGATGCAACTGATCAAGATCGTCGGGCGCAGCGAGTTGCCCGGGCGGCCCATGCTTTACGGCACGACTGCCCTGTTCCTGGAGCACTTTGGGCTCAAGGAACTCAAGGAACTCCCGGGTATTGAAGAAATGGCCAGGATGGAGGCTTTCCGGCAGAAGCAGGCCGCGGCCGCCAAAGCCGAGTCCGCCGCCGTTGCGCCGAGCGGGCCCGAACAGGATCTGCCCTCGCCGGAGGCCCTGCCCGCTTCTGAACCTCCTGATGAAACAGCGACACCGATGCCGGAAGAAGGGGAGAGTGTTTCCCCCGCCCCGGAAGGCGATGAAAACCCGGAAACAGGGGAATCACCATGAGTCTTCAGGATCTGCGACAAGGGATCGACCGCATTGACGAGCAGATGGTCGCTTTGTTGAACGAGCGGACCGGTATCGCCTTGAAAATCGGTCAATTGAAACAACGGGATGGACAGGGCATCTACGCGCCGGCCCGCGAAAAGGAAGTACTCGCGCGTGTGACGCAACTGAACCATGGTCCCCTGAAAGAGGCTTCGCTGCGGGCCATCTATCGCGAGATCATGTCGGCGGCGTTGGCGCTTGAAAAGAACCTCAAGGTCGCCTATCTCGGTCCGCCTTCCACTTTCACGCACCAAGCTGCTCGCAGTCGTTTTGGCGCCAGCGTGGATTACCTCTCCTGTGAGACCATCAGCGACGTCTTTGACGCGGTCGAAAAGGGTATGGCGGACTATGGTGTTGTCCCTGTTGAGAACTCCACGGAAGGTGCCGTTACCTATACCTTGGACCGTCTGGCCGACACGACGCTGAAGATCTGTTCCGAGCTGTATCTGCCGATTTCAGAGTGTCTCCTCTCAAAGGTTCCCAGGGAACGCATCGAGAAGGTGTACAGCCACCCGCAGGTGCTGGGGCAGTGCCGTCAGTGGCTGCAACGGGAGATGTCAGGGGTGGATGTGATCCCCGCGGCCAGCACAGCCCGTGCCGCCGAGGTGGCGGCCAAGGAGGAGAATGCCGCCGCGCTGGCCAGCCGCCTGGCCGCCGAGATCTATGGACTCGACATCCTGGAGTCGGACGTCCAGGACCTGAGCGGTAACACGACCCGGTTTCTCGTGTTGGGTCATCAGTACGGCGGACCCACGGGAGAGGACAAGACCTCCTTGCTGTTTGCCGTCCAGCACCGCGCCGGGGCGCTCTACAGTGCTCTGGAATCGTTTAAGAAGTTCGGACTGAACATGACCAAGATCGAATCGCGGCCGAGCCGCAGCAAGGCGTGGGAGTACTTCTTCTTCGTCGATGTGGAGGGCCACGCCAATGATGAACACGTGAAGACCACGTTGGCGGATCTTGCGGGCCATTGTGCCGTTCTAACGGTGTTGGGTTCCTATCCGAAGTCGAAAGGACTGTAATGATGACCTTCAAGGATCTGGCCCGCCCCTGGGTGGCGGGGTTGGGAGTGTATGAACCCGGACGGCCGATTGAGGAAGTGGCCAGGGAACTTGGCTACGCGGACGCCGGCGACATCATCAAGCTTGCGTCAAACGAGAATGCTTTAGGCCCTTCGCCCAAGGCGGTCGCCGCGATGAAGAAGGCCGCCCGGCAGATGCATCTGTATCCCGACGGCGGCGCGTTCTATCTCCGGCAAGCCTTGGCGACGAAGCTTCAGGTCTCAGCGGACCAGATCATCGTCGGCAGCGGCAGCAACGAGTTGATCGAGTTTATCGGGCATGTGTTTCTGGATGACTCTGTCAACATCGTCATGGCTGACCGGGCCTTTGTGGTATACCGGTTGGTCGCCGATATGTTCCGCTCCCGAACGATCCCGGTGCCCATGAAGGATTTCACGCACGATCTTGAGGCCATGTTGCAGGCCATCACGCCGCAGACCCGCGTGGTGTTTGTTGCGAACCCGAATAATCCAACCGGGACCATGGTGTCGAGCGAGTCCCTGGATGCCTTCATCCGGAAGGTGCCCGAGCATGTCGTGGTCGTGATGGATGAGGCCTACGTCGAGTTGCTGCCGCCTGAAAAGCAGCCGGATGTGCTGCGGCATGTCCGGGAGGGCCGGAAGGTGATCGTGCTGCGAACGTTTTCGAAGGCCTATGGCCTGGCCGGACTGCGTATCGGATACGGTATTGCGCCGGCGGAGTGCATCGGTCTGCTGCAGCGGGTACGCCAACCCTTCAATACAACGGCGATAGCCCAGTCTGCGGCCCTGGCGGCATTGCAGGACGACGACTATGTGACCCGGACGCGGACAATGGTCAGCGATGGCCTGGACTATCTCCAAGGGGCATTTGCGAAGATGGGCTTGGACTATGTGCCGTCATCGGCCAATTTCGTGCTGGTGAAGGTGGGCGAAGGACGCAAGGTGTTCATGGCCATGCAGCGTGAAGGCGTGATTGTTCGTCCCATGGATCCCTATGGTCTGCCGGAATACATTCGAGTGACGGTGGGCAAGCGTTCGGAGAATCGCCGGAGCATTGCGGTGCTGAAAAAGGTCCTGAAAGGCTAAGGACCGGCCGGAGGATAGAAAACACCATCATGAATCAGGTGGCCATCATAGGGCTTGGGTTGATGGGCGGCTCGCTGGGGCTCGCCTTGAAGAAACGTGGAGGCACGGTCGTCTCTGCCTATGCCCGGCGGGCCGAGACAAGACAGGCTGCGCTGGCAACCGGAGCGGTGGACAAAGCTTTTGATACGCCGCAAGCCGCGCTTCGAGGAGCCCAGGTGGCGGTCTTCTGTACGCCGGTACTGTCGATTCCGGATCTGGTCACAACCTGCCTGCCGGCATTCGAATCGGGGTGCGTGGTCACGGATGTCGGGAGTACCAAGGCCGAACTGGCACGGCGCATGTCCGGTCTGATCCGGAAGGATGGCGTGCGGTTTGTGGGCAGCCATCCTATGACCGGATCTGAAAAGACCGGGATCGAATCCGCACGAGCCGACCTCTATAACGGAGCGGTCACGGCCATTACGCCAGAGGCCGAGGCGACGCCGGCGGCCATAGAGATTGTCGCGGCTCTCTGGCGGGGGGTGGGGGCACGTGTCATCCGTCTGGATCCCGACGAGCATGATCGACTGGTGGCTCGCACCAGTCATCTGCCGCACCTGATCGCGGCGCTCCTCGTGGGCACCGCCGGTCGCGATCTCACGCCGGCGCTGAAGGCGCTGATCGGTCCGGGATTTCGTGACTCCACCCGCGTGGCGGGCGGCGCTGCCGAGATGTGGCACGATATCGTCAAGACGAACAAACCGGCCATACTCGATGAACTGCTGACGTATGACAAGGCCTTGAAGGACTTGATTGCGTTGATTGAGTCCGACCGGTTCGGTGATGTGAAAGACCTTCTCGCCGCCTGCCGCCTCCGGCGAATGGAGTTGACGGGATAGAGGCGAGCCAGCCCATGACGACGCCTCCTCCGCTACCGGGCCGTCCTCGAAAATCCGCGATGACCCCCGTGGTTATCTCGGCGCTCGTGTATCCTGGCGCAGGACAGCTGATGCAGCGCCGATGGATTTCGGCCGTCTTCTTTCTCGTGACGTTCAGCGCCATTCTGGCCTGGTCGACGAGTCGCACATTGAAAGTGATGCAGGCTTACTACGATTTTGCGTTCAACTTCCAGTCGGCGACCGGAGAGGCACCCGACGCCATGGAGATTGGCGTGCCCTTTATCCTCAGCCTGGTGGTTTACATCGCGAATGTCATCGATGCCGCCTGGGGAGCACGCCGGTCCGGAAGGCCGCCGCCGCTCAATGCGGGAGGTCCTTCTTGAGGGTATCCGTGTCCTGGATCCACGACGAGACACTGTAATATGTGGCCACCCACGTCTTGCGAATGGCGAGTGAGGTGTCCCAGCCGAAAACGATGAGCAGGGCTGCCACCAGCGATCGGACGTAGAACTGGTCGGCATGAGCGAACAGGTAGTAGAGCGAATAGCCCGGCAGGATCGCGCACAGCACACCGTGGAAAGAGTCGTCATCGAAGGCGTAAAGCACGACGACGATGTGCATGCCCACAAGGACCCAAATCCCTGACAGGATCACGGTGGAAAGATGCTGCGCAGACACTGCTCCCGGCCAGTACCGTACCCAGGCAAGAACGGCGGTCAGCAGCACAAACAGAACCCACGGCCAGACTTTGTGGGCAACGCGGGAGGACCGTCGGCGCGCAGTACGGCGCTTCGGGGAAGTGAGAAACTGACTCACGTCGGAGGATCCTTGAGATGACACGTGAGTCGGAGCCGTCTTTCCGGATTTATTGGGGCGAAACCAGGATTTCCTGGCTGGAGCCGGAGGTGGCGGGGCCGGCGGCGGGGTTTCCACGGCCAATCTCAAACCGGCGCTAGCCGGGGCACTAGGCACCCTCGGCGGTACCGGAACTTGCGCCTTGCACTTCATACAGGTGAGAGACTCGGCCGACACGAATTCGGACACCGTGATGGTATTGCCGCACGCCGCACAGGTAATGGTTATGTCAGCCATAGTCGGAATGTCCTCTATCCTTTGCCGATCAGCCTAGCATGTCCGGCCGAAACGCTCAAATCATCAGTCCGGTCTCATAGAAAGCTCACGCCCCGCGGCATAGGGGGGATGCCAAAGAATGCAGCGAGGGTCTGGGCGAGATCGAAGAACCCCTGGCGGATTCCGAGATTTCGTCCCGGGGCCATCCTGCCGAAGGCCAGTAACGGGACGAATTCACGGGTGTGATCGGTGCCCGCATAGGTCGGGTCATTGCCGTGATCAGCCGTGATCAATAACAGATCGTCGGCCGCTACATGAGGCAGCAGGTCGGCTAGGAATTGGTCGGCCTGCTCCAAGGCGAGAGCGTAGCCGGCGGGATCCCGCCGGTGTCCATACAGCATATCGAAATCAATCAGGTTGGCGAAACACAGAAAGCGGTCCTGGCGGGAGCCCAAAGCGAGTACGGCACTTTCAGCATCACGGTTATTCTCGACGTGGAACGACTCCGCTATGCCACGCCCGCCAAAGATGTCGTCCAGTTTTCCTACCGTGATGACCTTGACCTGCGCCTCGGTCAGCCGGTCGAGGAGGGTGGGTTCGGGAAGAGGATAGGAGAAGTCCCTGCGGTTTTCGGTGCGATGGAATGCCCCGGGGTGCCCGATATAGGGGCGTGCAATGACTCGTCCCACCACATAGGGATCGCAAAGGCGGCGCGCGATCTCGCACCCGCGGTAGAGCTCCGGCAGGGGAATGATCGATTCATGAGCCGCCACCTGGAAGACAGAATCACCACTGGTGTAAACGATCCATGACCCGTCAGTCATTTGCCGGGGGCCGAGTTCGTCAATAAGGGCCGTCCCGCTGGCGGCCTTGTTGCCGATCACCCTGCGCCCCGTCAGGCGCTCGAACTCGGCCATCAGGGCCGGAGGGAAGGAGGGGGGATCCTTGGGGAACAGGTGGAACCCCTTTTCCATCAGCAGCCCGGCCATTTCCCAGTGCCCTGTTGTGGTGTCCTTGCCGCGTGAGAGTTCCCTCATGGCGCCGAACCCCCCAAGGGAAGTGGGCGTCGGGGAAACCCCCTGAATGGGCAACCCCTTGGGCAGCAATGCGGGGATATTTCCCAAGCCCAGGGACTGGAGGGCCGGCAGCTTCAGGCCGCCGGCCGCGCGGGCAATGTGAGCCAACGTGTTGGCTCCCGTGTCGCCGTAGTCACCCGCATCCGGTGCCTCACCAATACCGACAGAATCGAGGACAATCAGAAACGCTCTCATGCTAAGGTTCCGATGGCTATCGTTGACACCGCCGCGTTGTTTTCCACTGCTACCCATGCTACCTTATGCGAGTGGAACATACACTCTTTTGCATGTAGCTTTCTGGAATACGTTCTCCTGGAAGGGAGGTCTGACATGTGTTCGCTTCAAGCGTCGCTGAAACGTGCGGACTATTGGATAACAGGTGAGGATGGCCGGATCGAATGCCGTCTGTGTCCGCACCACTGCCGTCTGGCCGAGGGACAATGGGGACTGTGCCAGGTGCGAACCGTGCGCGATGGCGAGTTGAAGGCCGCCGGCTACGGTCTCATCTCGTCCTCTCACATTGATCCGGTCGAGAAGAAGCCGCTCTACCACTTCCATCCCGGCGCCCCTGTTTTCAGCATCGGAGGATGGGGGTGCAATTTCGCGTGCGTGTTCTGCCAGAACTGGAGTATTTCCCAGAAGGGGGCGCGGGAAGGACCCTTGTATCTGCCCGGTGAAATGATCCAGGCGGCGCGAAGTGCAGGGTGCACAATGATCGCCTACACGTACAACGAGCCACTGGTTGGATTCGAATATGTCAGGGATTGCAGTCGCCTGGCCCGTGAGGCGGGCCTCAAGAACGTGCTGGTGACCAATGGGTATGTCGAGGAGGAGCCGGCCGCTGAACTTCTTCCGTGGATTGACGCGCTGAATGTCGACATCAAGAGCATTGACGACGAGTTCTATCGCAAGCAATGCCGGGGGACACTCGCGCCGGTACTGCGATTCTGCCAACAAGCCGTCAAAGCCGGTCGGCACCTGGAGGTGACCAACCTGATCATCCCCGGCCTGAACGACGGTGAGCGGAAGATCGAAGCGCTGGCCGTGTGGATCAAGGAGCATCTGGGGGCCTCCGTGCCGCTTCATCTCAGCGCCTATCACCCTGATTTCCAGTCGCATGGCAAGGCGACCCCGGTGTCCACCTTGACGAGATCATGGGAGGTCTGTCGCAGGCCTCTGACCTATGTCTACATGGGCAATGTGAGCACCCACGCCGGGCAGAACACCTCATGTCCCGGCTGCGCCATGGAACTTGTTCATCGCGAAGGCTATTCCGTCAGACTGACCGGCATTCACGATGGGGTCTGCGCCCACTGCGGGCGGACGGCCGATGTCGTGATGGCGTGAATGTCGGTCAAAACAGGGCGAGCTAATCTTCCGAGGGAGTCTCTTCCGCCGCGATCTGAGCGCTCTTACGGCCGGCCTTGACCATGGCTTCCTGCCACTCGGAGAAGACGATACGAGCCCTGCGACGTGTGATTCCCGTCTGCAACTGACTCTTCACCATGGCAGCCTCCTCTTCGGTGGCAGGTCTGCGGTCAGCGATAAATGCGATCATATAACCGCTGGTAGTGGTGAGCAGATCGCTGAGTTCGCCACGGTTGCGGGTGACAATCCCTTCAAGAATTTCAGGGGAACTCAGTGCCTCGGGTGCCGAGTAAGCGGAGAAATAACCGCTGGTGGAGACATTCATGCCCTGTTGCTTGGCCATCGTGGAGAAGGCTTCGTGTTGGTTCAAGCCCTCTTGAAACGTACGGCGGATCCCTTCGGCCTTGCGAGTGAGGGCCGCCTGCACGGCCTTCTGGCGGGCCAGGGGCTTGACCTTGGCGCTGACCTCCTCAAAGGCGGGGATATAGGCTTCGGTATTGGTGGCCAAGGCGAGCACATAGACCGATTCGTTTCCTGCCACCGCATCGCTGAAGTAATCATCCGGGGTGGGGCGGAGTTTGAATGCGGCGGTGATGAACTCAATCTCTCCATCGATGCCGGGAACGGGACCTTCCGCATCAAACAGGACGCTGGTCTTCACACTCAGCGCGAAGTCCCCGGCGACCTTTTCAAAGGAGGACGCGGTTCCAGCGCGCGTTGGAGCGAGCGCCACGGCAAAGTCGGTCCCCACATCCCGGGCCGCCTGCATGGCCGATTCCTTGATGAGCAGGTTCGAAATGGAGCCGCGGACCTCCTCAAGCGGTGAGAGGATCTTGGTATCGTTGGTCCCGGACACGGTATACTCATCGGTGTGGGTGTCGTAGTACTCTTCTACGGCATTCGCATCGACGACGGCCTTGGACAGGTAGTTCGAAATCGGCAGCGTCACGTAGCGCACGGCGACCTTTGGCGGGACCTCGAACAGATTGGTGTGATCCGTATAGAAGGCCTTGATGTCCTCAGAGGTCAACTTGACATCGGCGTTGGACACGATGTTGGTTCCCAGGGTGACATAATCCACGCGGAAATTATCGGCATAGCGGGACACCAGGCGCTGCAGTTCAATCGGGCTCATCCAGGCGGCTGCCGCGACAGAACTCTGCAACTTGTGAAGCATGATGTCTTCGCGCAGCTTGTTTTCGAACTGGAGCTTGCTGGCACCCAATGGGGCGAGCACATTCCGCTCGAAGGCGAGATACTGATTCTTGCTGAACGTGCCGTTGGCCTGGAACACCGGCTGGCGCTGGAGCTCAGCCAGAAGCTCGGCATCCGTCGGGGGCTTCAGCCCGATCGTCTTCGCCATACGCACGGCGGCCACACGTTTCCAAGCCATCTCCTTAAGAATCGCATCCAACTCGGGAGTGATGGCCGGTTTGCGGCCTGACATGACACAGAAGTCCAAGTAGGTATCGAAGCGTGCGGCGCGGAGTTCGGCGTCGGTCACGGGTTCGCCGTCAAGGGTGCCCGCCTGTCCGGCTTGGGGAACGGCCTCGCAACCGCCATGGGGACTGAACCACCCGACGAAGGTGATGATCACGATACCGCCGATAATCCACCAGACGATCCTGTTTCTGATCATCTTATTGAACTTGGTAATAAGCATACTATGCCGCCTTTCGTCAGACTGTCCGTCATGTGGCTGCCACAGCCACAAACCTTGAATCGCGCCATGCTTACTGGGTTAGGGTGGGAGAGTCAAGAAAGGAGTGTGTCTCACCAACGAATATAGGCTTGATGCGGCGATGGGGCATGGTTAGCTTCATGGCATGTCTTTCTTGGGAAGTATGGGAAAAGCCGCGATCAACCGTCTAGGCCCTTTGCGCCATGCGATGGCTGTGGCCTGGGCCGTGGTCACACTGGCCTGTCGTCTCGATTCCTGGCCGCGCACGACTCGGACCGTGTTGGTGCGCCAGATCATCTTCACCGGTGTTGACGCGTTGAGTTTTGTCAGCTTTGTGGCGATTCTGGCTGGAATTTCGGTGGTGGTTCAAGCCCAGGTGTGGATGGCGCGGCTGGGGCAGTCGGAACTGATGGGACCGTTGATGGTCACGGTTATTGTCAGGGAAGTGGGGCCCCTGCTGGTCAACTTCATTGTCATCGGGCGCAGCGCCACCGCCATGGCGGCCGAGTTGGCCGGCATGCGAGTGCGCAACGAAGTGGATGTGCTCGATGCCCAGGGGCTGGATCCTCTCCTTTATCTCGTGATGCCCAGGGCCATCGCCATGGCTGTCTGTGTATTGTGTCTGACCCTCTTCTTTGTGCTCGTTTCATTCGGGAGCGGCTATGTGTGCGGGGCCTTCCTGGGAACCAGCCCGGGCGATCCGGCCATCTTTGTGCGAAGTGTGGTTCAAGGCGTGACTCCAAGCGATTTTGTCAACCTTCTGGCCAAAACCTTGATCCCCGGGCTCCTGACGGGCGTAATTACGGCGATCGAGGGCCTGTCGATCGAAGGGGTTGCCACGGACATTCCCCAAGCGGTGACCCGAAGTGTCGTCCGGTCGAACATGGCCTTACTGCTCGTGTCGGTCATTGTCTCGGTGCTAAGCTATGTCTAGTGAACCGAATACAGACCCAAACCCGCCCGTGCTGGAGTTCAAGAACGCCAGCGTTTCCGGTGGGTCTCACCATGTGACGGGACTCAAGGGGGTAGCTCTAGCCGTACGAGCCGGCGATGTGGTCCTCGTCAATGTGGAAGAAGGCAGGGAACACACGTTATTGGCCGATGCCGCTCAGGGGTTGTTGACAGCGGACAGCGGAAGTGTTTGCTTTATGGGCGAAGACTGGGCCACGATGGGGGCACATCGCCAGGCCGAGCAAAGGGGAAGAACTCGGCGGGTGTTCGAGCAATACGGGTGGATCACCAATCTGGATGTGGCGGAGAATATCTGCCTGGCCGAGACGCATCATTCAGAGCGCCTGATGGCTGATATCATTGCCGAGGCTGATCGGCTTGCCCGGCAGTTCGGACTGGACGGGATTCCCGAGGGTCGTCCCGCGCGTATTCATCCCATGACGCTCCGGAAGCTGGAATGGGTGCGTGCGTTCATGGGGACACCCGCTCTGATTGTGCTCGAGCGACCTTTGCTGGGGGCTCCCAAAGGGGATGCCGCACGCCTTTTCGAGGCCGTCTGCGCTGCCTCGGAACGAGGGGTGAGCCTGATATGGGTGACGAATGAGGAGCGAGTGTGGGAGTGTCCCGCCATGAAAACGGCGCGCCGCTTTCGCCTGGATAAAGAGAGTTTGACAGCCGTCTGACAGGACGGGGAGTGCAGCGTATGAATCGAACCTACAAATTCCGTTATGCAAATGAAGTCGCCGGCGGGTTTGTCCTGCTCGGCGTGGTCCTCCTGATCCTGGGCATCTACTCGGCCGGACATGCCCAGGGCTGGTTTCAGAAGCATCTGATCTTGCGTACGAAGTTCAACACCACGGAAGGCACTTACGGACTCCAGGAAGGCGCCGAGATTCGCATCCTGGGCGCTTTGGCCGGCCGGGTGGGGGAGATCGTCCCGGCCAATGATGGAGGGATGGAAACCAAGTTCATTCTCAAAGGGCGGTTCGGAGGGTTTGTCAGGACCGACTCCATCGCGAAGGTGAAGAAGAAATTCCAGTTGGCCGGTGACTCGTATGTCGATATCACGCTGGGCAGTTCGGAGCAACCGCTGATGGAATCCGGGAGCCTCATTACCTGCGAGCAGGATATCGAGCTGATCGAAACCGCCCGCAAGGTGTTGGACGATTTCAGGGAAGCCGCAGTGCCCATGCTGGACGAGTTCCGGCAGATTCTCTCCCATGTCAACGGCATCACCCGGCAACTTGAACAGAGGGAAGGCACCGCCGGCAAACTGATCGGCGATCCGGACTGGGCCAAAGAGGTCGGAACCATCGTCAAGGATATCCAGGTCACCGCGGCCCAACTGCCTGCCATGGCCAACAGACTGGATGGGGTCATGACCAATGTTCAAGCCGTGGCGCAATCGCTGAAGGATACCGCCGCCAAGTTTCCGGCCATCGGCGATAATCTGGCCGGTGCCGTTCAGGATACCCGCGTCGTAACCGGCGGGTTGACCGGCCAGGTGGCCAACGTTCAGGGCGTCCTGATTCAGGCGGAGTCGGCGCTGCGCGAGACGCAGACCCTGATTGAAGGACTTCAGCGGCATTGGCTGGTCCGGCGCTATATCCCGTCCGGCGAGGCAACCCCCATGTTGGACCCCCTTTCAACCGGTGCGAATGAAGGAGGGGCGCCATGACCCGCTTGTGGCAACGAATCGGGATTGCGGCGTGTTGCGCGGGACTCATGGGTTGCGGGACACCCCGGGTGTCAACGATCGATCCGGCCATCCGCAGGGATGCGGAAAGCGCCCGGGCGGCCTATGAGAGTGGCCAGCCGGAGAAGGCCGCCAAGTTGTATGAGCGCGCGATGGCGCGAGCCAGTCTGGTGGATTCGCCGGATGAAGCTGGGCGGAACGCCTATAATCTGGCCTTGTGCCAGATCAGGATGGGGCAGCCGGATGAAGCGCGGAAATGGTTGCGCCAGGCGACGTTGCTGTTCGGCAAGCCGGGACCGGACATGGCCAAGGTCCTGGTGGCTGAGGCCGAAGCGGCACGCCTGCAAGGACAGTCTGCGGAAGTGGCCAAGCTGGCCGATGCGGCCCTGAAGAACACGGCAGAAGCGATTGATAGGGTGCAAGCTCACCTTCTGTTGGCCGAACTCGCGATCAGTCGGGGAGACCTGGATGCCGGCCAAGTGCATTACCGGAAAGCCAACCGGCTGGCGGTGGATAAAGCTTCGCCATCGATTCGCGCCCGACTGGAGGCCGTGGCGGCGCGACTGATCCAGGCCGGGGTCATGGAGGGGAATGCCGCCGCCTGCCTGGAGCGTCGTGCCCACCAGCTCAAGGGGGCGGGGGACTATCAGGGGATGGCGGAAAGCCTGAAAGCAGCGGGAGAGGCGTATGCCGTGGCGGGAAAACCGGCGCACGCCTTTGAGTTATTGATCCGGGCCGCATCGAGTTTGAAAGCAGCGGGAGACGACACGCAAGCCTTGAAGACGGCCGAACAGGTTGGCAGACTGGCCGGAGAGATCGGGGATCGAGCGGGCAGGGATCGCGCCGCCATTCTGATTGAGGGGATGAAACAGTAAGGGGAATCCGATTCGTTCATTGAAGGAGGGGTCATGGAGACGGATAAGACGACTTGGACAGAGATGGAAAAGCGAATGCGCCGGCTGGAAAGGGAAACGCGCTTCTTCAGAGTGGCGTCCCTGATCGTCGCGCTGGTGCTCGGTTCGTTGGCCTTGATGGCGTTTCAGGGTGCCGGTGATGATAAGGCCGGAATCGGAAGGTTCCG
Organism: uncultured Verrucomicrobiota bacterium; assembly: GCA_964404035.1. Classification (GTDB taxonomy): domain Bacteria; phylum Verrucomicrobiota; class Kiritimatiellia; order CAIKKV01; family CAITUY01; genus CAMBRF01. Next base: position 13,429 of record CAYOIT010000031.1, read on the forward strand.
CCAGATCGATACCGGGCACATTGTGCTGCGGGACACCGATGGCCAGATGCGAGCCTGGCTTGGAATTGCCGAAGGCGGCCCCCGCCTGATCTTTTTTGACGCGGCGGGGCAACAGCGACTTGGGGTCGGCATGACGAAGCAAGGCGAACCGGCCCTCGGGATCTACGACGGAGGCGAGAATACGCGGGTGGTCATCGGCATGGTCGACGGATGGCCGGGATTCGTCTTCCGCGATCCGCAGGGTAAGAAGCGAGTAGCGATGTTCAGCCGTGACGACTGGGGCAGCCTGTTCTTCTATGACAAGTTCGAAACCAAACGGTCGGGTATCGGTCAGTTTGGAGAAGCGGCTGCCGTGAATCTTTGCGACGATCGCGGGAAGGATCGCATAGGCCTTTCAACCTCTCGGATAGGTTCAAGCCTGTCCTTTTTCGACTTGGGAGGCATGAAGCGTGTTGGCTTGGGCCTGCTCTCCAAGGACGAGCCGGCAGTGGGCATCTTTGATGAAGCCGGTTACGCTCAGGCGGCCTTCGAGACCTCCAACGGTGAGCCCGCCTTCAGTCTCTATGGCACGAATCGAACGTCTCTGGTCCTCTCCGTGGGCAAAACCAATGGGCCGCAGCTCCAGGTGTTTGATCCCGACCATCAGTCGCGCTGGAAAGCCCCCTGAACCAAACGAAGGACATGAAGGAATGACTATGAAATCGACGGTATCGCTCAAAGGTCGGAGTTTGCTCCGATTGGATGACCTCTCCGATGAGGAAATTGTGTATCTTCTGGATTCCGCCCTTGAGTTCAAACAGAAGAAGCGGATGGGAATCCGCGGCAATGCGCTTCACCGGAAGAGCATCGCCCTGATCTTCGAGAAATCATCCACCCGAACCCGGTGCGCTTTTGTGGTGGCGGCTCATGATGAAGGCGGTCAGGCCGAATATCTTGACGTCCATGATATTCACATCGGCAAGAAGGAGACCATTCCCGACACAGCGCGGGTGCTGGGGCGGATGTTTGATGGCATCGCGTTTCGCGGCTACAAGCAGCAAACGGTGGACCAGTTGGCCGAGTTCTCGGGCGTACCGGTCTGGAACGCCCTGACCGACGATTGGCATCCCACTCAGGCGTTGGCGGACCTGATGACCATTCGCGAGCATTTCGGAAGGCTCAAAGGGTTGAAGGTGGTCTATATCGGCGACGGGCGGAATAATGTGGCCAATACGCTGATGATAGGCTGTGCCCGGTCCGGCATGCACTTTGTAGACTGTGCCCCGCCCGAGCTGGCGCCATCGGCGGAATTATGCCGCTATGCCGAGGGCATGGCCGCTTCACGAGGCGGCAGCGTCACCGTCAATTCCGATCCCGCCACCGCGGTCCTGGACGCCAATGTGGTCTATACGGACGTCTGGGTCTCCATGGGCGAAGAATCCAAGTTCAACGAACGGCTTGAACTCCTGCGGCCGTACCAGGTGAACATGGATCTCATGCGCCGGACGGGGCATCTGGAGGACAAGCAGGCGATTTTCCTGCACTGTCTGCCGGCGTTCCACGACCACAATACGGAAGTGACACGCTCGATCGGTCCGATGGAAGTCACGGACGATGTTTTTGAGGCGCCCTTCTCGCGGGTTTTCGATGAGGCGGAGAACAGGGTTCACACCATCAAGGCGGTCATGGCCGCTTCTTTGGCATAGGCGAGGGACAATGAACAACGGTTGCCGCTTAAACGAGATTTCCTGGGAGGCCTTCGGCGCGCTCGATGTGACGAAGAAGGCTCCCTACCTTAGTCAGGACCACAGGGAATACCATGTGCTGGTGGCACAGCAGTTCACCCGGCAGAGACTGGAGGACCTGGGGGCGCTTGCGACACGGATCCGACGCCTCTCGAAGCAGGAAGAGGGGATGTCCTTTTTGCACGAGTTGCTGCAGAACCAGCGCGCCATGTTGTATTTCAGCCAGCCGAGCAGTCGAACGTTCCTGTCATTCTGCGCGGCCTGCCAGATTCTCGGCATGAAGATCGGCGAAGTCCGCGACACCGCAACCTCCAGTGAGTTCAAAGGGGAGTCACAGGAAGACAGTGTCAGGACCTTCAGCTCCTATTTCGATCTGATCGTCATGCGGTCCCAGATCGGAGGACTGGCCGAGCGGATGGCCTGGCTGCTCTCCAACACCGAACGTCCCGTGCCCATCATCAATGCCGGATCGGGGAAGGATCAGCATCCCACGCAGGCCCTGCTCGATATCTATACGCTGCAGCGTAGCTTCGAACGGCGCGGCAGTATCGACGGTAAGACGATTGTCTTTGTCGGAGACCTTGCGCGCGGTCGCACGGTGCGGTCACTTGCCTGGCTCCTGACCAACTACGGGGACGTGAAGCTGCTCTTTGTGGCGCCGAAGGAGTTACAGGTTGGGTCCGACATTCTGAGCCTGCTCGAGGCGGCGAAAGTGAAATTCGAGGTGATGAGCGACTTCCGCCAGGCCATTCCACTGGGGGATGCCATTTACATGACACGTATTCAGGATGAGTGGGATTCGGATGCCGGCGAAAGCGGAAAGATCGACACGAGTCAGTATCATTTCACGGTCGATCACCTGCGGCTTCTGAAACCGGATGCGGTTATCATGCATCCGTTTCCCCGCCGGCAGGAGATCGCTGTTGGGGTGGATGCCGACCCGCGGGCTGTGTACTGGCGGCAGATGCGAAATGGGATGTGGATTCGAACCGCGCTTATTGCTTCGATTTTCGGCAAGGAAAAGCTGATCAACGACCACTATGCGTGGCATGCCCAAAATCGCTGGTGAGTCTGCCATGATGAAACGATTCAAGGCTTTGTTGCCGGTTCTGGCACTGGCGGGGGTGGTTCAGGCCGCGCCGGTCCATGATTTCGGCTGCCTGGTTTCGTCGGGGGAGAACCTTGATGGGGCAGGGCGAGTGCAGGCACTGGGGCCGGTGGTCGAATCACGGAGCGGACCGGAAGCAACCTATCGGCGCGCGCTGCGACCTTTCTTTGTGTATGAGCGCGACCGTCGCGGCCGCGAGATGTTGGATATCCTGTGGCCTGTGGGAACCATCAGCCGGTGGCAGGGGGAAACCACGTGGCGCTTTCTGACCGCCTTCGGTGTCGATTGCGATAATGAGGATCCGGAGTCGCGTAGCCGGACCTGGATTCTGCCGTTCTTCTTCTGGGGCCGAAATGCCGGCGGTGAGCGTTACGGTGCCGTTTTCCCTCTGGGGGGGCGCATCGATGGCTTTCTTGGGCGCGATGTGTCGTTTGTATTGTTTCCTCTTTACTCGCACTCACGGATCAACGATCTGGATACGCATAATGTCCTGTGGCCCCTCATTTCGAAGACAACCAGCACCAATCTTCACCAGTTCCGTGTCTTTCCATTTTACGGCCGGTCCATCAAAAAAAACGCCTGGAACAAGACCTTTGTTCTCTGGCCATTCTGGAATTCGGTGCAATACGACTATCCCGGGGCGCGCGGGAGGGGCTACGTGCTGTTTCCTCTCTTAGGCCACGTCAAACTTGAAGATCAGGAAACTTGGATGCTCCTGCCTCCCTTTTTCCGCCGGACCGTCGGTCCGGCGGGCCGGGAAGGCTGTTATCCCTGGCCCTTCATTCAGACCAGTTCCGGGAAGGTGGATAAGTTCTATCTCTGGCCGCTCTACGGGCGCAAGATTGAGGGACAAGCGCAGCGGTCGTTCTGGCTCTGGCCGTTCGTCTGGCAGCGACATGATGTGTGGAAACCGAACGAAACCGACCGTTTCCGCGTGTTTCCGGTTTTCTACACCGAGTCCAGTCACCGGACAGAGGCTCCTGCGCAGGTGACGGACCGCTATGTGAGCATCTGGCCCCTGGTGTCCTACGTGCGATCCGGGGATGACTACAAGCGGGTGCGGCTCCTGGATCTCTGGCCCTTTCGTGACACGGCGCCCATTGAGCGCAATCTGGCCCCTTGGTGGACGGTCTATCGGTATGAGTGCAGGGCGAACGGACGTGAAAGCGAGTTGCTTTGGGGGATGGTTCGATGGGGAAACCTGTGCGAGGGCGCCCATTACGGTTCGGTCTTTCCCTTAGCGTCCTGGTCCCGCGACACGAAAGCTGACGCGCATCGGGAGTGGGATTTTCTGAAAGGTCTGGTAGGATACCGGCGATCTGAAGCCGGGCGCGAGTACCGGTTGCTGTATGTTATCCATTGGAGGGACCGCCCATAATCACGCGTGAACCAAGATCGTTTCCGCCCGCGGCAGACTGGCGGGCTCAGTTCGGCAGGCAGGTGTTGTTATGCACCCGCGATACCGGGCGGGCCATCCTGTTGTTGGCCGAGGCGGTTGTTTGTCTCCGGTTCATGTTTGCCCGACGGTCCCGGCGAGAGATCGTTCACCAGATGTTTGTTGGAGGAATCAAGAGCCTGGGCGTGATTACCGTGGTAGCCTCGTTCACTGGAATGATTCTAGCACTCCAGACCGGGATCGAGATGCGCCGCTTTGGCCAGGAAGTCTTTATCGGAGCCGCGGTCATGGTTTCGATGCTCCGGGAAATGGGGCCCTTCATGACCGGCCTGATCCTGGCGGCGAGTGTGGGATCGGCCATTGCCGCCCAGATGGGCACGATGGTGGTATCGGAGGAGATCGCCGCGTTGGAACTGATGTCGATCAACCCGGTTCGCTTTCTGGTGATGCCGCGCCTGGTGGCGATGGTGATCATGACTCCTCTTTTGTCGTTCTACAGTTGTATCATGGGCGTGGTGGGTGGGGGGATCGTGGGCATGACCCAACTGGGGGTGCCTTGGTCGGCCTACATTGATAACGCCACCCGGTTTGCAGAGAACAAGGATTTGCTTGTGGGCATGCTCAAGGCCTTTCTGTTCGGCATCATCATCGTCATTACCGCCTGTCACCAGGGTTTTGGAACGTCACAGGGGGCGGTAGGGGTAGGGAATGCCACCCGGCGAACCGTGATTTTATCGTTTCTTGTCATTCTGATTGTCGGGTATTTCGTGACCAGGATGTTCTACGTATGATCCGTCTTGAAAATGTGACCAAGACGCTGGGGTCGAGGCGCGTACTCGACGGGATTAACCTGCAAGTTCACAAGGGCGAGACCCTTGTCATTGTCGGGCCGTCAGGAATGGGGAAGAGTGTCACGCTGAAGCACATGGTGAGGCTTTTGACGCCGGATGCCGGACGAGTCTTCGTGGGGGATGACGTCGTGAGCGAGGCGAGCGGCGAAGGTCTGGAGAAGATAAGATCGCGGTTCGGGATCCTGTTCCAAGGTGGAGCCCTCCTCGAATGGTTGAGTGTTGGCGAAAACGTGGCCCTGCCGTTACGGGAGAAGACACGGCTCGGAGAAGAGGAAATTGAGCAGAAGGTTGTCGAAAAATTGAAGATGGTGGGGTTGGACGCCGATATCGATAAGTATCCGGCTGAAATCTCCGGTGGCATGCGCAAGAGGGTCGGATTGGCCCGCGCCATCATTCTTAATCCGGAGATTATCCTCTACGACGAACCGACGTCGGGGTTGGATCCGGTATCATCCCGAACCATCGACAAACTGATCGACGAGATGAGGCGGGAATTGGGCGTGACCAGTGTGGTGGTGACACACGACTTGCACAGCGCCTTGTCCATCGGCACTCGGATCGCGATGCTGCTGAATGGTCAGATCGTGGAACTTGCCGAGCCGGCACAGTTTGTGAATTCGAGCCAGGACGAGGTTCGGTCGTTTCTGGAAGCACAGTTCATCACCCGACGGGGTGACTGGGAGAAGGATATCTCATGAAACAGGCAAGTGTGGATCGTGAAATGACGATGGAACTGATTGTGGGAACCTTCGTTTTCATGGTTCTGTTGGCGCTAGGCTATTTTACGATTGTTCTGGGGCGCGCCAGTCTTTTCGAAAAGAAGTTCCCGTTTGAGGTAGAGTTTCAGGACGTTATGGGTTTGCGCAAGGACGATAATGTGGTCTTGCGAGGCATGACGGTCGGAAAGGTCAAGAGCCTGCGGCTTTCAGATGGACGGGTGAGGGTGCTGGCCCTGATGGATAATCCGATCAAGCTGCGGACCGACTATAAGATCGTCATCGTCACGACGTCCATTCTGGGGGGGCGTTACCTTGAGATTCGGGAGGGAACGGCAGCATCCCCCGAACTACCGTCAGACGTTCTGCCGCAAGGGGACAGACCTTTCGATCTTATGGCAGAGGCGGCCTCCACGATCCATGAGATCCGGGCGTCGCTGAATGAAGGAGGCATCCTGACAAACCTGGAGAGTTCGATCGCCTCCATCAAGGATGTGACCGCCAAGATCAACCGCGGCGAGGGAACGATCGGGAAGCTGGTTAACGACGATGGCATGTATAATGACGTCCAGGGCACCATGAAAGAGTTTCGTGAAGTGGCGGGCAAACTGCAGGCGATTGCCGACAAGGTGGTCAAGGGGGAAGGGACCCTGGGCAAACTCATTGCCGACGATTCGCTTTACACGAATGTCCAGGCGGTGGCGGTGAATCTCAGGGAGATCAGCGACCGGCTGAACCAGGGCGAGGGAACGTTGGGCAAGCTTCTGTCGAAGGATGACCAACTCTACAGGGATCTCTCATCGACGGCCGCCTCGATGAAGGATATCACGGGCAAGATAGAGCATGGGGAAGGGCTTCTCGGAAAACTCGTCAATGACGAGACGCTTTACAACGATGTCAAGTCCGCCGTGAACGAGGTGCGGGCCGCCGTGGATGACTACCGCGAAACATCGCCTGTTGTCAGTTTTACGACGCTTCTGTTTGGCGCGTTCTGACCCGGCGCAGGCTGGGGTGGAGTCGCGCGCGTCATCCGGGTAAATGGGGTTGAAAGGGCTTTAATGCAACGACAAATCTGCTGGATCGATCGACAAGAAGATGGGGCGCGGCGCGAAATCCGGGTGACCGTGCTGCGTGATCGCCTCAAGTGGCAGTTCAAACTCGAGGATGAAGAACGCTGGGACTACACCAGCCAACCCTCGCCCGCCGACTGGGATGAACTGATGAAGAAGGTCGAAAACCGCTATCACCGGCGTACCGCCTCGCATGCCAATCTGACCATGGTCAAGCGGTTGTACGAGGAGGCTCGCAAGACGGCATGACGGCGATACTTGACAAGGTAAACGGGCCTGAGGACCTGCAGCGTTTGAGCGCATCCGACTTGGAGTTGCTCGCCGGGGATGTCCGGGAACTGATCGTCAAGACCGTCAGCAAGACGGGTGGCCATCTGGCGCCGAATCTCGGCGTCGTTGAATTGACGGTAGCGCTGCTGAAGGTTTTCAGCCCACCGACGGACCGGATTCTCTGGGATGTCAGCCATCAGGCCTACACGTACAAGATCCTGACCGGACGGAAGGACCGCTTCGACACGTTGCGCCAGTATAATGGTCTTTCAGGCTTCTTGAATCGCACGGAGAGTCCCTGCGACGCCTTTGGCGCAGGACATTCCGGCACGGCGTTGTCCGCCGCGCTGGGTATGGCGGTGGCGCGTGACCGGCGTGGCAGCCGGGAACACGTGGTCGCCGTGGTCGGCGATGGTTCTTTTGGATGCGGCATCTCGTTCGAGGCCATGAACAATATCGCCTCGACGGCCAAGCGTCTCGTGGTGATTCTGAATGACAACGAAATGTCCATTTCGGCGAATGTGGGCGGCCTATCGCGCCATCTGGGCGAATTACTGGCGAACCCGCGCTACAACCGGTGGAAAAGCTCCATTGAGGCGGCCGCCGCCCGCCTCGCCCGCCGGTCGAACTGGCTGAGGCGCGCCTATTACCGAATGGAAGAGTCGATCAAGAGTCTCTTCCTGCACAGCGTCATCTTTGAGGAGTTGGGGCTGCGTTATATTGGCCCGATTGATGGCCACGATATTCCGCGCCTTGTGGCCGCACTGGAAATTGCCCGCGACTATGATCGCCCCATTCTGCTGCATGTCTCCACTCAGAAGGGCCGAGGCTACTCGTATGCTGAGGCCTGCCCCGAGACCTGGCATGGGACGGGCAGTTTCGAGATCGAGTCCGGCACGCCGTTGAAGCAGGCCTCGGCGCCCTCCTATTCGCAGATTTTCGGGGCGGCGATGGAGACGCTCGGGGCGCGTGACCAGCGCCTGGTCGCGATTACCGCCGCCATGCAGGTGGGGACCGGGCTGTCCGGTTTTGCAGAACGGTTCCCGGATCGTTTCTTTGACGTGGGGATTTGCGAGGAGCATGCCGTTATTTTTGCCGCGGGCATGGCCACCGAGGGATTGCGCCCGGTCTTTGCCGTCTACTCCACCTTTGCTCAACGGTCGGTGGACTGCATCATTCACGATGTCTGCCTGCAGCAGTTGCCGGTGACGTTTTGCCTGGATCGCGCCGGAATTGTGGGGGACGATGGTCCCACGCACCACGGCGTATTTGATCTGGCCCTGTTCCGTTCGATCCCTAATCTGATCCTCATGCAGCCGGCTGACGGCGTTGAACTGGTTAATATGCTCTACTCGGCCACGCAATGGAACAGCCCCGTGATGATCCGCTATCCGCGAGGGGTCAGTCCGGGGTTTGTCATGCCGGACAATCCCGAGGAGTTGCCCAAGGGTCAGGCGCATGTATTGCGTGAAGGATGGGAAGTGCAACTGTGGGCCTTGGGCGACATGATTCCGGTGGCGATCGAGGCGGCGGACATTCTGGCGGCCAAAGGCTATTCGGTCGGTGTGGTCAACGGTCGTTTCATCAACCCGATCGACCGTGATCTGTTGGGGTCACAGTCCAAACTGGCGCGCCTGTTTGCGACCATGGAAAATGGCGTGGCCGCCGGGGGTTTTGGTACCGCGGTGGAGGAGAGTCTGGTGGAGATGACCTTCCCTGGACGGATTCTTCGCTTTGGATGGCCGCGGGAATTTGTCCCGCATGGCGCTCCCTCGATTCTGTTTGAGAGGTATGGTCTGACCGCTGAAGCCATCGCCGAACGCGTGGCCAACGCATTGAACGGGTAGTCCCCATGTTCGAGAGCCAGATCGTATTGCTCAAGATTGGCGTGATGTTTCTCGTCATGCTCGCCGGGTGGTGTGCCCGTTCGCGGGGTTATCTGGACGCCGCCATATCCCGGACCCTCGGGGTTTTCGTTGTGCAGGTGACGTTTCCCGCGCTGGTGTTCACGCAGATGGTCTCGACCGTCAGCGCGTCCAGCCTGCGCCAGGGGTGGTGGCTTCCGCTCCTCGCCGGCGCCGCGCTCCTGCTGGCCGGTGCCATCGGCCAGGTGTTGACCGGGATCTTCCGCGTCTCTCCGGAAAGCCGGCGAACCTTCGTATTTGTGGTGGGGGTTCCCAACTGGGTCTTCCTGCCGTTGCCCATTGTGGACGCCCTGTACGGAGCCGAAGGGGTCCGGTTGGTGCTGCTATTCAATGTGGGCGCCCAGGTCATGCTCTGGACGGTCGGGGTGCGCCTCCTGGTCGGAGGGGCGACACGCGGTGCCGCCTGGCGCGGCGTGCTCATGAATCCCGGTATCCTGGCCACCCTCGCGGGGGCGGGTGTCGCCTTGCTCTGGCCGGAGGCGGCGCAGCTGGGTGAGATGAAGTCAGGGCTTGGACTACGACTGCTGGCCCAGATGCTGGATGGCGGCCTGAAGATGTTGGGAAGTCTGACGATTCCGCTTTCATTGCTGGTGACCGGGGCTCAACTTGGGAAACTGGCAGGGTCGAGTCGGGTCGAGGCTCGGGTGCTTACCGGCGTTGTCCTGGGGCGCCTGATCATTGTTCCTGCGATCACACTGGTGCTGATCCGGATGGGCGCCTGGGGGTTTGGCCTGCCACTGACGGCGGCAGAGTTCATCTCGATCGCCGTCATCGTGACCATGCCGGTGGCGATCAGTTGCACCATGTTTGTGGAGCGGTTTGGAGGAGATGCCGGACTCAGCGCCACCAGCATCTTCTATACAACCCTGTTGAGCCTCGCGACGGTCCCCCTGGCGGTGTTGATCTGCCGGGTATGGGCATAAGGGCGCCTCATGATCACTTTTCAACTGTCCGAGAAATTGCGACTCATCCTTCAGGATCTTCCCGACAAGCCCGGCTGTTACCTGATGCGTGACCGGCGTGGCCGCATCATCTATGTCGGCAAAGCCGCCTCGCTGCGCAAGCGTGTGCAATCCTACTTCCGCGCCGGCACCTGGCGGCGGGCGGATCCGAAGTTAAGGGGGTTGGTTCGCAGTGTGGACGACCTTGACTACGTCGTCCTCCGTAATGAGGCTGAAGCCCTCCTCACCGAGAGCCAACTCATCAAGGATTACAAGCCGAGATACAACGTCGACCTCCGGGACGACAAACGCTTTCTGATGTTGCGAATCGATCCCCGTGAGCCCTGGCCCATGTTCAAGGCGGTACGCCTGCGCCGCGACGACGGCGCCGTGTATTTTGGGCCCTACGTGTCATCGCCGGCGGCGCGGGCGGCCATGTCCTTTGTCGAAAAACGCTTCGGCCTGCGCCGCTGTCGCCCGCGTGTTCCCGGTCCTGAGGATCATCGCCACTGCATTAACGATATTGTGCGTTTCTGCTCGGCGCCCTGCGTGGGGCGCGTGACGCGCGACGAGTATGGTGAACGCGTGCAAGGGGCCTGCGCTTTCCTGCGGGGCGAATCTCCGGAACTGCTCGAGGAAGTCCGGGCCTCAATGGAGGCTGCCGGTGCGGCTCGGAAGTTCGAGGAGGCCGCCGCGTGGCGGGACATGTGGTTCATGCTGAAGGAAATCGTCACCCAGCGTGCCCGGGTGGTCGCTACGCCGGAAATGAAACGTCAGGATGCCCAGGAGGGCGTTATCCTGCTGCAGCAGGCGCTCGGGTTGACGGT
>CAYOIT010000031.1:24356-35047 GCA_964404035.1 uncultured Verrucomicrobiota bacterium
CGCCAGCCGTTATGCCTGGCGACGGATTCCAAGGCGCTCTATGTCCTTCAACGGACCCGCGACGAAGCGCACCGTTTCGCGTTGGCCTATCATCGGTGCCTTCGGGCCCGGCGGATCCGGGACTCGGTTCTCGATGAGATCCCCGGCATCGGGGATAAGCGCAAGAAGGCATTGCTGGAGCGGTTCGGGTCTGTGATGCGCCTTAGGCGCGCCACAGCGGAGGAAATTGCCGGTGTGCCGGGCATGGGGCTGGCGGCAGCCAGGGAAATTCTCGAACGGCTGAGATCAGAAAGTGCTTGTGTTGCGAATCCTGATACGCAATAGTTAAAGCCAATTTTGAAGGCATTAGCCAGGTACGAATCGTTGAAAAGAACAGGAGAAGGTAATGATGGAAAACGAATCTTTGCGTGAACCCAAGAATACAACCGTAGTGTTTCTGTCCTTGTTGCTCGTGGCGGCCGTCATCTGGGCGATCATCGCGTCCGTTATGGCGTCCAAGAGCCGTAAGGAGAGTGAACGAACCTCGGCCGAGCGCGATCAGATTCGTCTGGAAGCCGACCAGATTCGGACCGAAGCCCAACGCACCATGGCCGATGCTGAAAAGCTGCGCAAGGTAGCCTACGAAGAAATGCGCAAGAACCAGCTCCGCATTCAGGAAGACCTTCGCAAGAAGGCGGCTGATGCGGCCAAGGCAGCCCAGGTGAAGGTGGCCCCCGCCAAGGCGCCCGTTTCGAAAACGACGAAAACGCCGGTCAAGACCTCGACCACCAAGTCTCGTCGCTAAGAACCGGTTGGATGACCGGTCGAAGGGACGCCTACGGGCGTCCTTTTTTTTGTTGCCCCGGCTTGATTGGTCACTGGCGCCGGGGTATAAAGAACACCTATTTCGATCACTTAATGGAAAGGGGTACTGATATGGCTGGCATCTTCAAAGCCTATGACATTCGCGGCATCTATGGATCAACTTTGACCGATAAGCTCGCGGTCGACATCGGCCGGGCTCTGGTCACCTTTCTGAAGTGCCGTAAGGTGGTTGTGGGCTACGACATGCGCCCGCACTCGCCGGGACTTTTCAAGGCTCTATGCGAGGGACTCACCCTGCAGGGGGCTGACGTCATCGATATCGGGCTATGCTCCACGCCCATGTCCTACTATGCCAATGGCTCACTGGGTGCCGATGCCAGTGTGATGATTACCGCCTCCCACAATCCCGGTGAGTGGAATGGATTCAAACTCTGCCGTGAGCAGGCGATTCCCATCAGCGGGGCCACCGGCATCATGGAGGTTGAGCGCATCGTCATGACCGGCGCTTTTGCTCCCGCCGCCGCGCGTAGGGGCTCGGTGACGCAACACGACATCAAGGCCGCCTATGGGGCGCACGTATGCAAGGTCGCCGATCTCAAACGACCCGTCCGTATCGCCGTCGATTTTGCCAATTCGATGGGCATCGTGGAAGCCGTTTGCCTTGAGGGTTTGATGGACATGACCCGGCTTTACGACACGCTGGACGGAGGATTCCCGAATCATGAAGCCAATCCGCTGAAAGTCGATACGCTGGAGGCCCTGCAGGAAACGGTTCGAAAGGGTGGCTACGATTTCGGCGTGGCATTCGACGGCGATGCAGACCGCGCCGGGTTCGTCGATGAAAAGGGCGATGTGGTCCCCATGGACATGATCACCGCGTTGATCGCCTCAAGCGTGCTGGAGAAAGAAAAGGGAGTTATTTTCTACGATCTCCGCAGCAGTTGGGCGGTCAAGGAGGTCATCACGGAAGCCGGTGGCACACCCATGATGAGCCGGGTAGGGCACGCGTTCATCAAACAGCAGATGCGTGACCATCATGCGCTGTTTGCGGGAGAACTCTCCGGGCACTATTACTTCCGCGACAATTACACGACCGAGAGTTCGGCCATGGCCGTCATCCACATCGCCAATGTGATCACCCGTAAGGGAAGCCCCCTCTCCGAACTGATCAAGCCGATCCAGCGCTACGTTGCGAGCGGGGAAATTAACTCCGAGGTGCATGATCCGGCCGCCGTGCTCACGGCTATCCGGAAGCGCTTCAGCGATGGCAAGGTCATCGAATTGGATGGAGTGACGATTGAGTACGCGGACTGGTGGTTCAATGTCCGCTGTTCCAACACCGAACCGCTGGTGCGTCTGAATCTTGAGGCCAAGACGCGTGCGGTGATGGAAGCGCGACAGGCCGAGTTGCTGAGACTCATTCGGGGATAGAGAAAAAGACTATGAACACCAAGACGATCGAGATGAGTTTCAAGCTTTCATGCGAACGGTATGCCGAGCAGGGTGTTGACTGCGAAAAGGCGATGCGCCGGTTGCGCTCGATTGCCCTGTCGCTGCACTGCTGGCAGGGCGATGACGTAGCCGGCTTCGAACACAGCGGAGCGCTGGACGGCGGCCTCGCGGTCACGGGCAACTATCCCGGACGCGCCCGTACCCCTGATGAGTTGCGACAGGATCTGGATCTGGCGTACAAGCTCATTCCCGGACGGCATCGCTTGAACCTTCATGCGATCTACGCCGAGACGGACGGTCACAAGGTCGAGCGCAATGAGCTTCAGCCCAAGCACTTTGCCGCATGGATCGACTGGGCCAAATCGCGGAAGCTTGGACTGGATTTCAACGGCACCTTTTTCGCTCATCCGAAAGCCGCGTCGGGTTGTACGCTTTCCAGCGCGGACGAGGGAATCCGTCGGTTCTGGGTCGAACATGCCATCGCCTGCCGGCGCATCGGCGCCACCATGGGGCAGAAGCTGGGAAAACCCTGCGTTACCAATGTGTGGATTCCGGATGGAATGAAGGACACTCCCGTGGACCGCAAGCGCCCGCGTGAGGCGCTCAAGTGTTCCCTGGATGAGATCTTCGCCGAAGACATCGATCGAACGATTCTCCGGGATGCCGTGGAAGGCAAGCTGTTCGGCATCGGCTCGGAAAGCTTCGTGGTGGGTTCGCATGATTTCTACCTGGGGTATGCAGTCGCCAACAATGTTCTGTTGTGCCTCGACTCCGGCCATTTTCACCCCACCGAGGTCATCTCCGACAAACTTTCGGCCGTGCTCACAAATCTGGACGAGGTGCTGTTGCACGTGAGCCGCGGTGTCCGTTGGGACAGCGATCATGTGGTGGTGCTGAATGACGAATTGAAGGCCATTGCCGAAGAAGTGGTACGCGGCCAGTATCTGGACCGGGTACATATCGGGCTCGATTATTTTGATGCCAGCATCAATCGCGTGGCGGCCTGGGTCATCGGGAGCCGGAACATGCTCAAAGCGCTCCTGCTCGCCTTATTGGAGCCGACGGCTCGTCTGCGCGCTGTTGAAGTGGCCGGGGACTACACGTCGCGCCTGGCGCTCCTGGAGGAAGTCAAGACCTTGCCGTTCGGTGCCGTCTGGGACTACTATTGCCAGCAGGCGGGGGTGCCCGTTGGCGAGGGGTGGCTGAAGGACGTCCAGAAGTATGAGAAGACCGTGCTGAGTAAAAGACAGTGAAACCCACTATGACGACCGTTGACCAACTTCTTTCTGATTGGATGCGCGATGCCTTCCGTCACGCCTTGCCTGAGGTCGATGTAGGCGCTGTGGCGGTGGTTCCGGCGACCTCTGAGGCGTTCGGCGAGTATCAATGCAACCATGCAATGGCGTTGGCCAAGGCGCTCAAGAAGCCGCCGCGGGAGATTGCCGAAGCGGTCGTCAAGGCGGCGGGAAGCCATGAGGCGGTGGCCCGTCTGGAAATCGCCGGGCCGGGATTCATCAATATTCACCTCAGGACCGAGTGGCTGGCGCAGGGCGCCTCACAGGTGCTGGACGACCCGCAGGCGGGCGTTCCCCGTGCCGGAGAGGGACGCACCGTCGTGCTCGACTACTCCAGTCCGAACGTGGCCAAACCGATGCACATCGGGCATATTCGCTCCACCGTGATCGGCAATGCTTTGGATCGTCTCCATCGTTTTCTCGGCTATCGGGTGATTGCCGACAACCATCTTGGCGACTGGGGCACCCAGTTCGGTATCATCATTTTGGGGTATCGTCATTTTGCCGACCAGGCGGCCCTGGCCAGCGAACCCGTTGAAGAGCTTGAGCGCGTCTACGTGAAGAGCTATGAACGCTCGAAAGAGGACGAGACGTGGATGACTCAGGCGCGGCAGGAACTGGTCAAGCTGCAGGCGGGTGATCCCGAAAACCGGCGGCTCTGGGAGGAATTTGTGCGCCTCAGCCTCGGCGAATTTGAGCACATCTACAAGCGGTTGGATGTCTCGTTCGATCTGGTTCGCGGGGAGAGTTTCTACAACGACCGCCTGGGCGGGGTGGTGCAGGAACTCAAGGACAAAGGACTGGCGAGGGAGAGCGAAGGGGCCTTGGTGGCGTTTCTTGACGAAGAAAAGCTGCCGCCGTGTATTGTTCAGAAGAGTGATGGCGCCTTCAATTACGCCACGACCGATCTGGCGACCATCGAGAGCCGGGTCCGCGAGTTCAACCCCGAGAAGATTGTGTATGTGACGGACGAGCGCCAGCAGTTGCATTTCAATCAGGTGTTTACCCTGGCGCGAAAGCTGGGATGCAAGACGGCACTTGAGCATGTTTGGTTTGGTTTGATGCGTCTGCCGGAAGGCACCTTTTCCACGCGGCAAGGGAATGTGATCAAGCTGGAGAAGTATCTGGATGAGGCCGAATCCCGTGCCCTGGCCGTGGTGAAGGAAAGCAGCCCAACGATGCCGGAGTCACGTCAGCGCGAAGTGGCCCGGGCGGTCGGGATTGGAGCCGTCAAGTATGCCGACCTGAGCCAGAACCCGCAAAGCATGATCACCTTCACGTGGGAGAAGGCGCTGGCCTTGGACGGCAATTCCGCACCTTATCTGCTGTATGCCTGCGCCCGCATCGCCAGTGTGCAGGACAAGTACCGTGAACAGTTCCCGGCAACCAGCCTGGAATCATTCCCCATCGTCTTGAGCGAACCGATCGAACGGACCTTGGCCGTCAAGATCGCCCGTTTCCCTGATGCGGTGATCCGGGCGGCTGAGAGCTACAAACCCAGCGTGCTGGCGGACTATCTCTACGACCTATCCTCAGCCTACAGCACGTTTTACCAGAATGTGCCCTTTCTCAAGGCACCCGAAGGGGTTCGTGAAAGTCGTGTAAGGCTTTGCGGCGTCGTGGTGAAAGTGTTGCGGCAGGGGTTGAACCTTCTGGGCATTGAGACTCCCGAACGGATCTGAGCAGAAGTCGGCATTCAGAAGTCAGTCTGGCCTCTGAGCGGCGCTCGGGTTGTTTTGATTACCTCTCTTGAATGCACCCACTAACATTGCGGTCGGTGTGGCGGGATGGTCCTATCCCGATTGGAAGGGGTTTGTCTATCCCGCCAGGGTAGGGGACCCGTTGCGGTATATCGCCGGCTTTGTCGACGTGATGGAGGTTAATAGCAGCTTCTATCGGCCACCTTCCCTGTCTACCGTGGCTTCCTGGGTGGAGCGCACCGCCGACCTCCCTGAGTTCTACTTTACGGCCAAGTTACATCAGGATGTGACGCACCGGGGAGAGATTGCGCCGGAGATGGTTCGTGCTTTTCATGAAGGCTTCGCGCCCCTGGTCCAAGCCGGCCGGCTTCGACATCTACTGGCTCAGTTCAAGTGGGATTTTACCGATGCGCCGCCCACTCGTGCGTACCTCCTCCGCCTCAATGCGGCTTTCGGCGATCTGGCCAATCTTGCGCTCGAGTTGCGACACAATTCATGGCAGGCGCCGGACGCGCTGGAGTTTCTTAACCAGATGGGTGTGACAGTGGCCAATCTGGACTATCCTCTGGCCCGCAATTCGTTCAACTTGCAGTATTGCCGGGTGGGCCGGCATGCCTATTTGCGGCTCCATGGGCGCAATGCAGCCGCCTGGTTTGACAAGGGTGCGGGGAGAGATCAGACGTACAACTATCTCTATAACCGGCAGGAAATAGAGGGTATCCGGACCCGTGCCCTGGCCCTAGCCAAAGTGTCGACATCGCTGACCATTGTGGCTAATAACCACTATCAGGGTAAAGAAGTGGTTAATGCGATTGAGATCCGCAGCCTGTTGCGCGGCGAGAAAGTGAAGGCCCCGGAGGGCCTGGTCGCAAAGTATCCGGAGTTGAGGGATTATGCGGAGTAATCGAAGCACGCCTGCCCTGATAGCAGGCACAGGCGTGGCTACAGAGGACCGCGATCGCCTGTGGCAAGAAAGACAAAAGGAAAGCACCATGGAAAACAAGATCAAATGGGGACTCTTGGCAACCGGCGCCATCGCCAAGGCTTTTGCGCGCGGGGTGAAACAATCGCAGACGGGCGATCTTGTGGCGGTGGGGTCGCGGTCCTTGGACAAAGCTGAGACGTTCGCTCAGGAGTTCGGTATCCCGCGTCGGCACGGCTCCTATGAGGCCCTGCTGGCTGATCCCGGGGTGGACGCCGTCTATGTCTCCACGCCGCACCCCCAGCATGCTGAATGGGCCATCAAGGCCGCGGAGGCCGGCAAGCATGTGCTGGTGGAGAAACCGATCGGCCTGAATCAGTATGAGGCTCAGGCCATGATCGAGGCGGCCACGGCCAACGGCGTCTTCCTGATGGAAGCCTACATGTATCGCTGCCATCCGCAGACAGCACGACTCGTCGAGCTTCTCCATGAGAAGGCTATTGGGGAAGTGAGTGTCATTCAGGCCACCTTTTCCTTCCACGCCGGATTCGATCCTGAATCACGTCTCTGGAGCAATGCCTCGGGAGGAGGAGGCATTCTTGATGTGGGCGGCTACACAACTTCAATCGCGCGGTTGATTGCCGGCGCGGCCCAGGGACTGCCGTTCGCCGACCCCGTTGCGGTCACCGGTGCGGGCAGCCTCCACCCGCAGACCGGTGTGGATGTGTGGGCTGTCGGCACGCTTAGGTTTGCAGGCGGCATGGTCGCTTCTGTGGCAACAGGAATAGGTGTTAACCAGGAGAACGTGGTGAGAGTGTTCGGTAGCGCCGGGCACATTCTGTTGCCCAATCCGTACGTGGCCGCCCGGGAAGGGGCTGCGACCGGAAAGATCGTGGTCTGCCGCCGCGGCGCCGCACCGGAAGAGATCGCGATCGACTCGGCAGTGACCAGCTTCGCGCACGAGGCGGATGTCGTGGGCCGCGCGATTCGGGCGGGTCGAACTGAAGCGGCCGCGATGTCGTGGGCTGATACCCTTGGCAATCTACGCGCTCAGGATGCCTGGCGCGCGGCCATCGGGTTGACCTACGAAGCTGAGAAGCCCGAAAACCTGAAACCGGTCACCCTGGCCAACCGCCCCCTGAAAACGCGCTCGACGCCTCCCATTCCCAGGGCTCTCGTTCCCTTTCTCGACAAGCCTGTCTCGCGTTTGGTCATGGGGGTCGATAACCAGAACACCATGCCGCATGCGGCCGCGGTATTTGACGACTATTTTGAGCGAGGCGGCAACGCATTTGACACCGCGTGGGTATACGGGCAGACCCGCTCGGTGCTGCTCGGCCGCTGGATCGCCGCCAGAGGCATCCGCGATCAGGTGGTCATTATCGCCAAAGGGGCCCACACGCCGCTCTGCAACCCCAATGCGCTTCGATCTCAACTTATGGAGCAACTCGGCTGGTTTGGAACAGACTATGCCGATCTCTACTTGATGCACCGGGACAATCTCGACATTCCCGTTGGCGTCTTCATTGATGTGCTTAACGAACTGGTTCGCGAAGGCCGCCTACGGGCCTTTGGCGGCAGCAACTGGTCCATCGAGCGCGGCAAGAAAGCCAACGCTTATGCGAAACGCAAAGGATTGCAGGGGTTTTCGGCGATTTCAAACAACCTCTCGCTGGCCGAGATGGTGAACCCGGTATGGCCGGGCAGCCTCCATGTGCATGACGCCGCCTCCCTCCTGTGGTTCAAGAAGAGCGGGACAGTGCTGTTGCCCTGGTCAAGCCAGGCCCGCGGTTTCTTTGTGCCCGGTCGGGCGCATCCGGATAGACGCGAGGATGCTTCGCTCGTTCAGTGCTGGTATTCGGAAGACAACTTCAGACGCCAGGCTCGTGCCATCGAACTTGCCGGGAAACATGGCGTTGAGCCCGTCAATATTGCCCTCGCCTGGGTTCTGGGGCAGCCTTTCCCGACCTTTCCGTTGATTGGTCCGCGTACGATTGCCGAGACACGGTCGTGCATGAAGGCGCTGGAGGTCTCTCTGACGCGCAAGGAGATGGCGTACCTGAATCTGGAGTAACCTGATTTCGGCTCACTGTGCCGCGGACATCACGGAGTGGGTTCGTTCAAAGGCCAGGAGACTGTCGCGACTTTCTTGGGATAGGTCAACGAACTGCACACCGGCCGTAACCTTGCCATTTGCCTTCAGTCGCACCACCTGACAATGAGCCTGCCAAGGCGAGAGACGAGGATCATCGATTTGAAGCAGCAGTCGAAAGGATTCGACAGGAAGGGAATTGGAATCGACTCGCACATCCGAAAGTCCCGCGCCACCGAGACTGATGTTATCCACCATCACGCTTCCGGATGTGTAATCCTGCGGGGCGGCAAGTCGATATAGTCTGATGGTTCCGGGGACGTTCATCGAATGCCGGGTCCATCGGCGCCGGTGTTCAACCGGGGCAACCGCCGCAGGCCAGTCTTCGGCGGCGAGATGCAGAAGCTCGTAGATCTTCTGGCGTAGAGTGCCATCATGGGGAGCTTCGACGGAGACCACGGCGTCGGCTCCCCAAGTCTCCGCCTGCCGGACATCGCTCTTGCAGAGGCAGCAGAGGATAGCCGGAACCTGACGGTTGTTCAGCGTGCGGAGCGCCCCGATAAGGTCCGGACAGGCGATATCGGAGGGAGCATCGTGCAGCACGATCAAGTCCGCTGGTTCCTGCGCGCAGCGGATAAGCGCTTCCGAGCCGCACGACATGATGTCCAGATCAAGTCGTCGGTCTGCGGCCACCATCGTCTTCAGGACGGAGATCAAGTCTGCCGCCTGCGCTCTGAGAACGAGCCGCCTCGTGGTTTCGGGTTTCGCCCTCTTCGGAAGCGAGTGCTTGGCGAGGAACTCATCAACGCTCTTGGTGGCGATCATCCGTTCTCCCGTAATCGGGTGGGCGCTACCCTTAAGCTCTCCCAGATCGAAACGCCGAGCCACGGTTGAACGGGAGATCCCAATAAGCCTGGCGGCTTCGCCGGTAGATAAGTATTCGCTGGTGCTCATAAAGCTAACAGGAAAAGGGAAATCGTTTGAACCGGTTTCCCTTCCACTTTCAAATGGACCATCGGACTGCGTCATCGCAGAGTGCCGCTGGAGACAGCACGATGGTCTGGTCTGGGGTCCTTACTCCGCGAAGATATGTGCATTCCACTTCAGCCGTGTCTGGCTTGAGCCGATGCGGAAGTTCTGGGTCCTTCCGTTGCCGTCGGCGTCGTCGGCATCCGTGACGCCGAAACGACACCCCTGTGGCATCTCGAACTTGACATAGTAGTCGTTTTCGGCCACTCCGGTGAAACTATACCGACCGCACGAATCCGTTCTGGTCGTCGCCACGAGGCCATTGTCAGAACACCTGCGAAGTTCCGCCCTGACGTT
Source organism: uncultured Verrucomicrobiota bacterium (assembly GCA_964404035.1). GTDB lineage: Bacteria > Verrucomicrobiota > Kiritimatiellia > CAIKKV01 > CAITUY01 > CAMBRF01. Next base: position 33,948 of record CAYOIT010000031.1, read on the forward strand.
ACGGGCCGGTGAACCATCGCGATCATTAGACCACTCAGCGGTGGAGTTGTGCCAGCCGCAACGTCCAATGACGCTCCCTTTCTTCGCGACCGGAATCTTCCAGGTTGAGCTGTCTGTAATGGTGCTGTAGCTGGGAGTATAGGCCGCCACTTTCGCGGTGTTCGTCAGGATGGTCGGACAGCCAGAGGGGATACAGTACGTCTTGCTGAACGTATTGGTCTCTCCTGGCAGCATCGACGAATCGGAGAAGATGGCCGTGGATCCGAACATCGGGTCCGTCACCTTGACGCTGGTGAGCGTGGTCTTGCCTGTGTTGATGACCTTGAAGCGATAGGTGATGGTCGTTCCCACCGTGGCGTTCGTGGGGCCGGTCTTCACAAGATCGATACTGCTGGGCAGCGGGAGGATGGCCACCTTCCAGATTGAGGTCGTGTTCAGGGTGCCGCAAGGGGCGCAGGCGCTGACCGTAGCCGTATTCGTCACGATCGACGGAGAACAGGACGGAATGCAGTACGTCTTCTCGAATACATTGGTTTCACCTGGAGCCATGGTGGCATCATAGAAGAGCGTTGTGCATCCGAACATCGGGTCTTTGAGCTTGACGTTCGTGAGCGTGGTCTTGCCATTGTTGATCACCTTGAACTGATAGGTGATGGTCTTACCATTGGTGGCGTTTGTCGGACCTGTCTTGACCAACTTGATGCTGCTGGGCAGTTGGGAAATGGTTGTGCTCCACTTGGACGTGGCGGTCACCTGCGAGCCGACCGGGGGGCAACCAACCGCAGTGGCCACATTCACCAGCTGGGAACTGCAGGTCGAGGGCACACAGTAGCTGTAATCGAACTCATTGGTCTCGCCAGGCGAAACTGGGGTCTTGTGCCAGATCGCACCGGTGCTTTTGACAAGCGGATCGTAGACGGACAGACCGCCGTATAGACAGGTGTTGCCCGTGTTGACCACCTTAAAGTGATAGGTGATGGTTGTCCCCGGTATGGCGTTCGTCGGGCCGGTCTTCTCCAACGAGACGCTGGGGCGCCCGCCGCGGAATCCGAAATCGATGGTTAGGTTGGCACTGCTGTCGGTCAGCAATGTAACCTGTG